>SFDM01000037.1 GCA_004558205.1 Pyramidobacter piscolens | reverse complement strand
TGAACCTATGATTGTCTGCATTGCCGGGTCATCTCCTTTCAGGGGACTGGCAAAGTATTCCATCCATGGATAGTATCTTTTGTCCTTCATATATTTCGCATGTTTAAGTTTGGGCAGTTCAACGGTGTGGATTTCTATGGATTCGGGAGCCGTCCAGTGGGTTTCTCGATCCATGAAGCTGAGCCAGTGGTACATCTGCGGCGCTTCTTTGGCGGGGAAACAGGTAAAATCCATCAGCGCGATCAGGATCACGGGATAGAGCGCCTCTGAATCTCCGCCTTTTTTTGCCTGTTCGGGTAGCTCGACGAGGCGTACTGGACGCAGCGTTCATAAAAGAATTTCTCGCTGCAGGCCTGCACCTCCACATGGTATATCCTGCCCCGAACGTCGCGGACGCGGACGTCGAAGCACGTAGCCTTCTCGCCGCGCAGGGGCGAACGCTCGCGGTCGAGGTATTCGAGGGCCGAGATCTGCCGCGATCCGTCCATGACGCTGTTCAAAAAGCCCATCAGAACTTCTTCGCCGCCGCCGCTGCCCACAAGGTATTTGAATAGGGCATCGTTGAGTCGGTAGCAGCCCTCGATCTCTGCGCTGTCTTGCTGAAGGACGCTCTGGATCCTTTCGCCGGTCATGGCATGAAAACCTCTCTTTCGGGGAGGCGATTCTATTTTTTATTTTACAATTAAATTATCTTTTTGACCACCGTCAGGCTGAACCAGAAAAGCTTTTTCCCCGGCAAGCGGAAGAATCTGGGAAATGTTCCACGTAGAACATTTTCCCGAGTCTCCCTTCTATGTGCAGTTTTGCCTTGAAAAAATAGATAGATAAGAGTGAATTGGAGGGGCAAGCGAAATAAGCCTGGATGCCTCTAGGACGGTTCGGGCGTGAACCTGCCCGGCGCGTAATTACTATGATTCGGGGATGAGTTTCCTTTTATATCCGCTGCGTCCCTTCGCGTTCTAATCTTTTGCTTGAGCCTTTTAATCTGGCAAATGACAATTTACTGGTTGACGTATTCCCTGAACAGCGACTGGATGCCCTGCAGTTCGCCGCCCTGTTCGGCCAGGCCGCTGTAGAGCCTGTGGGCCAGCTGCAGCGCGGGGAGGCTGAGCTCCAGTGACTGGGCGGCGTCCAAAGCGATGCCCATGTCCTTGACGAAGTGCTTCACGTAAAATCCCGGTGCGAAATCGCCGTCCACCACCTTTTGGGCGTAGCTCTCCATGGAGCGGCTGCGCGACGTGCCGCCCATGAGGCTTGAGATGGCCTGCTCCATGTCGAGCCCTGCGCGCTGCGCAAAGGACAGGGACTCGCAGACGCCCAGCATGTTGCAGGCCACGGCGATCTGATTGGTCAGCTTCGTATAGTGCCCGAAGCCCGGGCCTCCCTGATGGATGATGGTTTTACCCAGGGCCTGAAAGAGCGGCAGCGCCCTTTCGAAAGCGGTCCTGTCGCCTCCTGCCATGATTGAAAGGGTTCCTTCTCTCGCGCCCTTTTCGCCGCCCGAAATGGGCGCGTCCAGAGCGGCCCCGCCGAGGCGCGAGGCCTCCGCCGCGATTTTGACCGCCAGCGCGGGGCTTGAGGTGGTCATGTCGATCAGTATTTTGCCCTCGGAGAAGCCCGCGAAAAGCCCCCGCTCTCCGAAATAGACCTCCCGAACGTCCTGGGGCCTTCCGACGACGGTGATCACGGCGTCACAGCCGCGCGCCAGCTCTTCCGGCGAGGCCGCCAGCCCCGCCCCCTGTTCCGTCAGCGTTTCCGCGGCTTCGGGGCGGCGGCTGCAGACGGTCAGGGCGAAGCCCTTGGCCATGAGATTGCGCGCCATGTGCAGGCCCATGTGTCCCAGGCCGATAAAACCGATTTTGTGCAGCGTCATTCTCCGAGTTCCTCCTCTTTTGCCCAGCCGAAGGTCCTTCCCACGGCTTTTCTCCAACCCTTTAAGAGCTTTTCTCTCTGACTCGGGGCCATCTCCGGCTTGAACTCTCTGGAGAGGGTCCAGTTTTTTATGATCTCCCCGCGCCCCGGCCAATATCCCACGGCCAGCCCGGCCAGGTAAGCCGCGCCCATGGCCGTGGTCTCCACGCAGACGGGACGAAGCACCGGCGCTCCGATCATGTCCGACTGGAACTGCATTAGAAAGTTGTTAGCGCAGGCGCCTCCGTCCACCTTCAGCGCCGCGAGCGCGATGCCTGAGTCCTGCTGCATGGCCTCGAGCACGTCGCAGGTCTGGTAAGCCAGCGATTCCAGCGTAGCGCGGATGATCTGGGCCTTGTTGGTGCCCCGGGTGACGCCCAGAATCGCCCCGCGGGCGTATTGATCCCAATAGGGCGCGCCCAGCCCCACGAAGGCGGGCACCACGTAGACGCCGCCGGTGTCGGGGACCTTGGAGGCGTAGTATTCCGTGTCGGCCGATGTGTCCACCAGGCGCATCTCGTCGCGAAGCCACTGGATCGCCGCGCCGGCCACGAAGATGGAGCCTTCGAGGGCGTAGGTGACCTTGCCGTCCAGTCCCCAGGCGATGGTGGTCACCAGTCCCTTTGTGGAAAACACGGGCTTCTCCCCGGTGTTCATGAGCATGAAGCAGCCCGTGCCATAGGTGTTTTTAGCCTCGCCCGCGGACCAGCAGGTCTGCCCAAAAAGCGCGGCCTGCTGATCGCCCGCGGCGCCGGCGATGGGGATAGGGGCGCCGAAGACCGAGGGCGCCGTGGCCCCGTAAACCTCGCTGGACGACTTTACCTGCGGCAGCATGCAGCGGGGAACCTGCAGCTCCGCCAGAATTTCGTCGTCCCAGTCGAGGCGGCGGATGTTGTACATCAGCGTGCGCGACGCATTGGAGTAGTCCGTCACGTGGACCTGGCCCTCGGTAAGCTTCCAGATCAGCCATGTGTCCACGGTGCCGAAGAGCAGCTCTCCCTTTTCGGCGCGTTCCCGTGCGCCGGGGACGTTTTCGAGGATCCAGCGCAGTTTGGTACCCGAGAAGTAGGCGTCGATCACGAGGCCCGTCTTCTGGCGCCAGGAATCGGCAAGCCCCTTGGCGCGGAGGCTGTCGCAGTATTCCGACGTGCGCCGGCACTGCCATACGATGGCGTTGCAGAGGGGCTCGCCGGTCTTTCTGTCCCAGACCAGGGTGGTCTCGCGCTGGTTGGTTATGCCGATGGCCGCGATGTCGGCGGCTTTGGCTCCGACGCGGGCCATGGCTTCGGCGGCGACCCCGAGCTGAGTGCTCCAGATCTCGCCCGCGTCGTGCTCTACCCAGCCGGGGCGCGGGTATATCTGAGAGAATTCTTTCTGAGCGACGCTGCAGATCTTTCCCCGCCGGTCGAAAAGAATGCACCGGCTGCTGGTGGTTCCGGCGTCAAGCGCCATAACGTATTGCGGCATCATAAAACTCCTTTCTGATTTTGCGTTTTTGCTCCGTTAAACTTATGGCTTGGGAACGCCGCGCACGGCGCAGTCCACGATACGCCGCGCCGTGTCCCGGTTCAGCGCCGCGGCGCGGTGGTAGTAGGGCCAGTAGATCAGCATGGACCAGTGAACTTCGAAACCGCCTTTGTCGTACTCCTCTTCCGTCGGCAGATAGCCCGTGCAGCCGTTGGTGTAGCCCCCCAGGTAGAAGAGGGGATCGCCGAGTCTTTCGCTGGCCCGCAGGGCGAGCTCGCACATGATCTCGTTGGACAGGCCGCAGAGGCATCCGTCGTTGAGCGCGAAATATTGCAGTTCTACGCCGCTTTTCTGGCAGGCCACGCCTTCGCGGTTCAATCGTTCGATCTCCGCGAGCCAGGCGGACCCGTCGATATGGGCGTACCGCATGGCCTTGCCGGCGATCTCCCGCGCCCTTTCAGGGCTGGGCACGTCGGCGCAGACTTCCTGGCGGACGGATTTCGTCTTCAAAAATGTGACCTCACGGGGCTGGATCGCGCTGATCACGCCGTCCACGGCGCGCAGGACCTCCACGGCCATGTCTTCCAGCGCGGAGGCGGACTGCCTGACGCCGTAAAAGGGCGGCGCGGGGTTGGCTGTGGTCCACGGGGCGCCGGATTTGTAGTACCAGGGCGACACGTTTCCCGAAGCGCCCTGGGTCAGCATCACGGGACAGCCGTACCGTGCCGACAGGCGGTCCCTGACCGCGCCGAAATAGTCGGGGGAGATCAGGTAGTTGTCTTCCTTCAGCACGTTCGCGTGGGCCGTCACGCGCAAAACCAGCAGGCGCAGCCTGCCGGTCTCGGCGTCGGCGGCCTTCAAAACGCCGATCCGGCGGTCCAGCTCACGGCTGTCGGGACGGCGGTTCACGCCGATATCGCCATAAGCGTTTCCCCAGGCCGCCTTGACGGGCGACTGGCTTTTGAACGCCTTCTCGGCGGCCTCGAGGATTCGGGAGGCCGCGAATCTGAAATAGCCTTCTTCAACGCTGTCGTTGGGAGCCGAATGGGTGTGGGAGAAACAGAGCATGACCTGTTCCCGCGGGACGGATATTTTTTTGCCGATCTGGTCTCTGAGGAAATCGGCGTGTTCCGTGGAAAAACCGATGTGGTCCACGGCGGCCAGGCAGCCCCGCTCAGTCCCGCAGCTCCACACCGAGACCTGTGCCGACAGGCCGTGAAGGACGCCCCTAGACGTCTCGTCGGCGCGGCCGAATCCGATGGTCTGCACCGGGCCCGGCGGCGTGATGTCCACTTCCGAAAATCCCAGCAGAGCGCGCTCCATGAAAAACACCTCCGAACGAAAATGGTTCCCCTTGCATGGATGAATCATATCAGCTTTTGGAAAAAACTGGAAAGGTTTCTGACACCCTGCCGGGACGGGGATTCTTTTTACTGGAATTTCTGTCCGAAAGACGCGCAAAGTTAGCTCTTTGGGGGTGATGAAATTTTACTTTTATAATGTATACTCATGCATATTTACCTGTAAGAATAACACATTCATGGTGATAAAAGAACATTTGATCTCGTTTTATGCAGTTCATTTCACGATATGACGCGAATAAATTTGTGCGAAAAAAATTCATGACAGGACAACGGAGGTTGTAAAAATGGACGAAGGCGTAGTCCGCCCTGCGGAGATCTTTGGAATTCACGTTTTTGACAACGAGGCGATGAAGGAGCGGCTGCCCGAAGAGGTGTACAAGCGCCTCATGACGGCCGTGGAAGGTGACGAGAAGCTGGACGGCTCCATCGCCGATTTTGTGGCCGCGGCGATGAAGGAGTGGGCGCTCTCCAAGGGAGCCACCCATTACACCCACTGGTTTCAGCCCAGGACGGAATCCACGGCGGAAAAGCACCTTGCCTTCCTGAGCCTGGACGACGCGGGCAACCCGATCCAGTCCTTCCGAGGGAAGGAACTGATCCGCAGCGAGCCCGACGCCTCGTCCTTCCCCTCGGGCGGCATGAGAAGCACCTTCGAGGCCCGCGGATACTGCGCCTGGGATCCCTCGAGCCCGGCTTTCATCGTGCTGAGCCACAAGGGCGGCGTGCTCTGCATTCCCTCGGTGTTCCTGTCCTACGACGGCACGCCTCTGGACATGAAGACGCCGCTCCTGAAGAGCATCGACGTGATCCGCGAGCGCGCCATGCGGATGCTGAAGCTTTTCGGCAATCGCGCCGTCCGCTCCGTGGACGTGACCATCGGCGCCGAGCAGGAATATTTCCTGATCGAGGAGAGCAAGGCCCATCAGCGTCCCGACGTGGCGCTCTGCGGCCGCACGCTGATCGGCGCGCCGTCGCCCAAGGCCCAGACCGTGGAGGCCCATTACTTCGGCGCGATCCACCCCCGCGTGCTGGCTTACATGGAGGATGTGGAGCGCGACATGTACCGCCTCGGCCAGGTGATGCTGGCCCGCCACAACGAGGCCGCGCCCTGCCAGTTCGAGTTCGCGCCGGTGCTTGCCGAGGCGAACCGCGGCTGCGACCAGAACCACATGCTCATGGAAGTGATGAAGAAGATGGCGCGCCGCCATCATTTCCGACTGATGCTCCACGAAAAGCCCTTCGACGGCATCAACGGCAGCGGCAAGCACCTGAACGTCTCGCTGCGCGACAGCGAGGGCCGGAATCTCCTGAAAGCCTCCAGCAATCCACGGCGCAACATCCAATTCCTTGCCTTCATGTCCGCTTTCCTGCTGGGCGTGAACCGGCACGGCGGCCTGCTGCGCGCCTCCGTCGCCTCGGCCGGCAACAGCCACCGGCTTGGAGGGCATGAAGCGCCTCCCGCGGTGATGACCGTCTACCTTGGCGACGTGATCGAGCAGGTGATGGCCAACCTCGCCAAGGGGGTGAACCAGGAAGTTCCCGGCAAGAGCCTGATCGACCTGGGCATGGACCGCCTGCCCAGCCTGGACACGGACAACACGGACCGCAACCGCACGGCGCCCATCGCCTTCACGGGCAACAAGTGGGAGTTCCGCGCCGTCGGCGCGCCCCAGGCCCTGAGCGGCCCCCTGACGATCCTGCTGGCCATCTGGGCCGAGGGGCTTGACCGTTTCTGCTCGTCCCTGGAAGTTCGCATGCTTGACGGCACCGACGTGGCCGACGCCGCGCTGGAGGTCATCAAGGACGCCTGGAGGGAGACCGAGAGGATCCGCTTCGAGGGCAACGGCTACGCCCCTTCCTGGCCCGAGCAGGCCAGGAAGCGCGGCCTGCCGGTCTGCGAGGGGACCGTGGAGGCTCTGGACCAGTACCTCATCAAGGATCACCGGGAGCTTCTGACGGGGCTGGGCATCATGTCGGACCGCGAGATCTGCGCCTATCACGAGATCCGCGTCGAGCAGTACAACCAGACCCTGACGACGGAGATTGCTGTGCTGCGCACCATGATGTTCGAGGGCGTGCTTCCGGCCATTTCGAAGCAGCTGACTCGAGAGCTTCAGGCCATGACGGGGCTGCCCGAGGACGTGAAGGACCTTCTGGGGCCCTGGAAGAAGACGCTGAGCGCTCTGACCCGCATCAAGTGCGCTCTGCTGGAAAACATCGAAAAGCTCGACGCCGTGATGGCCGCCGTGAAAAAGCTGTCGGCCTGCGACGCCGCAAAGAAGATCACCGGCGAGGCGCTGCCCCTGATGGAAGCGGTCCGCAGGGGAAGCGACGACGCCGAGCGCCTGATCGCCCGCGACCTCTGGCCCTATCCCACCTACCGGGAGATGCTCCATATCGACGAGTAAGAGTCGAGGCCGAAGCGCTGTTCCCATACATCCCGGAGTGATCCGGTCCAAACAAGATAAGGCGAGCCCCCGGTCTTGACCGGGGGCTCGCCTGTTGTGAAACGTCCTATCCATTCCTTACTATGGCCATGCGGAATGGATAAGAGCGTTTACACGGCGGTCATGTATTCAAAAAAGATATGTCACAGGCTTACGGGAAAATCAACGGTCCTTTTCCATCAGGATACCGCAGTTTTTCATGGCCTGCCTCAGGTCGGAAATGATGTCTTCGGCGTCTTCAAGGCCGATACTGAAGCGGAAGAAACCTTCCCGGTAGATCTCTGGATAGTGGGGAAGCTTGTCGCTGTTTTTGTCGTAGTACACGATCAGGCTCTCCACGTCGCCCAGGGAGACGGCGTGAGTCACCAGGCGCAGGGAATCCAGAAACTTCCTGTGGGACTCCTCGCCGCCCTTGATGTCGAAGGCGATCATGCCGGAGTACTGTCCACGCATCAGCTTTTCCGCCAGATCGTGCTGCGGGTGGCTCTTCAAACCGGGATACCAGACGAACCGGACGGCGGGGCAGTTCTCTAAAAATTCTGCCACGGCCTGGGCTGCGGCGCAGTGCTGTTTCATCCTCAGGGGGACCGTCGTCAGGCCGCGGGCCACCAGCCAGGCGTTGAAGGGGCTGAGGATGCCACCGTAGTTCACCATGGCCAGTTCCTTGATCTGGTCGATGAGTTCTCTTTTGCCCAGGACGCATCCGCCCAGAGAGTCGCCATGGCCGTTGATGTACTTGGTCATGCTGTGAATTTCCAGGTCCGCGCCGTGCAGGAGTGGATAGATGCAGATGGGGCCGGCGAAGGTGGCGTCCACGCTCATTAGCGCCCCCGCGGCGTGGGTCAGTCCGGCGACAGCGTCCAGGTCTGCGATGCCGGTGGTAGGGTTGCCGGGGGTTTCCACGTGGATCAGTTTCGTGTTGGGCCTGATGGCGGCTTTAACGGCCTCTGTGTCGGTCGTGTCCGCAAAGGTGACCTGCACGCCGTATTTTTGGGGAAGGTACTTCCTGAACAACAGGTTTGTGGCGCTGTAGCAGACTTCAGAGATGACGGCGTGATCGCCGCTGTTGAGGAAGGTGGTGAAAACTGCGGCCAGCGCCGCCACTCCGCTGGCAAATACGGCGCCGTCTTCCGCGCCGGTGAGGGCGCAGAGCTTGTCCTGCAGCACCATTTGGTTGACGTTGCGGTTGCGGGCGTAGATATTGCTGTGGATGCCGCTCCAATCCACCGGAGTCCCGTCGGTGGGGATCCTGTAGTTTGAGGTAAGGTAAATCGGCTCGTTGATGGCGCCGAAGGTATCGTCCTTCCTGGTGCCGCCGTGGACTGCTTTTGTCTGAATGTGCATGTGCTGTTCCATCGAAATCACTCCTCGTCTAATGTGTACCGCCAGCTGGCGGGGCTGCTCTTTTTCTTTCGCCTCTATCTTAGAGGATTGCCATTCATTTGTAAAAGAAATGTTTTTCATCATTTCAATCGAAAATAGCGATTGATTATTCGAGCGGTTCTTGTTATCCTGCGCTCAGGCAGGTGATGTGGATGGAGTTGCGGAATTTGAGCACTTTTTTGAAAGTCGCTTCTTTGCAGAATTTTACGCAGGCCAGTCAAGAACTGGGTTATTCCCAGTCCAACGTCAGCGCGCAGATCAAACAACTGGAATTGGAAATGGGAAAGCCTTTGTTTGACCGCATCGGACGGGGCGTCTTTCTGACCTCCTATGGAGAAGCTTTGGTTCCCTTTGCCCGGCAGATCGTATCCGCCGTCCTGCAGATGGAAAACTTCTCAAAATCAGAAGGATCGCTGGGCGGCAGAATTCGTGTGGGAATGTCAGATTCCTTGTTTGAACTTCTCTTGGAAAAGGCGCTTGTCAACTATCATCGCCGTTTTCCGCGGGTGAAGCTGGAATTGACGCTCGAGCCCACCGCAGTGCTGGAGTCCCGGCTGCAGCAGGGACTTCTGGACGCGGCCTGTATGATTAACGATCCTATGCCTGAATCGGAGTGGCAGGTTTGGAACGTACTGGAGGTGCCGATCGTATTGGCGGTCAATCCGCAGCATCCCCTGGCGGGCAAAGCGGCTGTTGAACCGGAAGAAATAGCAGAGCAGGAGATGATTTTAATGGAATCGTCGGCTCCGTACAGCCTGCAGTTTCAGCAGTTTTTGGAGCGCCGGCATTTAGCCTGCCGGCCTTTTTTACGGCTGCAGAGCGCCGACGGCGCCCGACGGCTGGTGGAAAGGGAGCCGGCTTTTCTGTCGGTGCTGCCGCTCTATACTGTGCAGGCGTCCGTTTTGGCAGGACGTCTGCGCCTTCTCTCTCTCAGGGGCTGGAGTGAAACGCAATTTATCCAGCTGGTCCTTCACCGGAGCAAGGCCCTGACCCCGCAGATTCGGGGCTTTATAGATGAACTGGGGCTCATTTTAACGGATGTGCTGGCTGAAAGGCTTTTGCCGCACAAGGCGGGGCAGCGGCCAAAATAGCGCCCGACTATAAATCTCCTCAATGGGAAACCAGCATTCAATTTTATTGAGAAAACGAGGCGGAATGCCCGGAAGAGGCCGTTTTTTTAACAGCCTCTTCCGGGCGTTCCGCCTCGTAAAGAAATTAATGCTCCCGCCCTTTAGAGGCGGAGTAGAAACGCAGTTTTTTCGTCACCTCTGGGAATCCTCGCGGTAATGAGTCCCCAGGCTGTTTTTCCGGGCCAAGGCCGCCTTGGCCACGGCTTCGGAGGTGGCGGTCAGGCCGCGCATTTCCAGGGCTTCCAGCAAATCCAGCGGGGTGACGACGGCCATCTTCCGCGTCCTGAACTCCGCCAAAAAGTCCAGGGCTTCGGTGATGCTCCGCGCAGTGCGGAGGGGGCCGACGCACTGCCACATCTTCTTTTGAAGCTCCGAGCGGAGCTTCCGCGTGGGCTCTCCGTCCCTCGTGAAGGGAAGGGGGGACGCGGGAGCTCCGGATTGGGGCGCTCGGGGGGCTTCCGCCGCGGCGTTCTTTCCGGCGCGGAGGCCGAAAGTCACGATGTTCGACAGGGCGTTTCCCCCGATCCTGTTCGCGCCATCCACGCCGCCGGTGACCTCGCCGCAGGCGTAAAGCCCAGGGATCGCTGTGCGGCACTGGGCGTCGATCTTGACGCCGCCGCACATGTAGTGTTGAAGCGGCGCGATCCTGACTGGGCGGCGGATCTTTTCAAAGCGCGCGGCGTCGATGATCAGCTCGCGGATCATCTCTTTGCCGCGGCGCGCTTCTTCGGTCAGGTCCTCGAAGTGGACGAAAGCGCCGCCGCGGCGGTCCGTCTGGGCGATCAGCACAGAGCTTTGGTCCCGGGCGTAGAGGTTGCCCTCGCGCCCGTCCTTGAAGCCCCAGCGGTGCAGCGCCTCCATAAGGAATTCATGCCCCTCGGCGTCGGTGACGCGCAGATGGTCGGCCAGCCCTAGATCGGCCATCCAGACGGGCAGTTCGGGGTCGGCCCAGCCCATGGGGTAGAACTGGGTGAACTCCATGTCGATCAGCGGCAGCCCCGCGTCCAGCGCCAGGGCGTAGCCGTCGCCGGTCATCCTGACGGGGTTGTCGGTCCGGCTGTAGATGCGCCCGCCGCCGCCTGAGGCGAGGATCACCGCGTCGGCGGCGAAGAATTCGCCCTTTCCCGACCGCCAGTTCACCAGCTCCGCGCCGGCTATACGGCTGCCCTGGAGCCTCAGCGCCGTGGCCGCCGTGAACTCCATGAAGCGGACGCCCTGCTTCTTAGCCGTTTCCGTCAGCTGCCGCATCATGCCTTCGCCGGCCATCAGCTTGTAGGGCGCCGTGTGCCGGACGCTGGCCCTTCCTGGCCCGGGGAAACGGATATCTACGCCCCAGGAAGCCACTTCACGGAGCGACTTTTCGGCCTGTTCCGCCAGGACTGTCACGAGGGCGGGGTCATTGACGTGCCGCCCCACTTCCATGGTTTTTTCGAAATGGGCCTGAGGCGAAACGTCTCCCGACGCGAGGGTGAACACGCCGCCCGAGTAGGCCGTGCAGGTGTTCATTCCCGCTCCGGTTTTTGAAGCCACCCAGACTTCGGCGCCCGCCCGCGCCGCGCCTATCGCCGCGGTCAGTCCCGCGCCGCCGGCTCCGATAACGAGAATCTTTGTTTTCATCTTTCAACCTCCCTTACATGGTATCGATTACACAGTATCGATTTTTGATTTTTCCCTATCATACTGCATTGAGCACGGGACTGTCGAGAATTTTATCTCCGCAAAATAATGAAATTTCCCTGAATGCTTGTGTTTTTCGTAAAAATGCTTCACAATAATACAGTCAGGGATCATATGCCCCTTTCTTTAAAAAATGAGAGGGGCGGCCTGTCTGTTATATCAGAAAGGGGAGTCCGTGAATGAAATTTTCTTCGTTACGACGCTCCGGAAGCGCTGCTCTGTGGCTGATTCTCTGCGCCATGGCGGCTGCCGGAGCTGGCGGCTATTATCTGTGGCAGCTGAAGGCCGGGCAAACCCCCAAGCCGGTGAAGGCCTGGGGAAACGTGGATTCCGACACGTCGGCCCTGAGTTTCCGCGTGGCGGGCCATCTGCTGTCTCTGGAAGCTGAAGAGGGAACGGTGGTGAAAAAAGGCACACTGATCGCGGCCCTCGACCCATCGGACCTGGAACGCCAGAGGGAAGCCGTGAAGGCGCGCCTTGAGTCCGCCGAGGCGAAACTGGAGGAGCTGCAGCGCGGCAGCCGTCCTCAGGAGGTGGCCGCGGCGAAGGCGAAACTGGACGCCGCCGAGGCCGAGGCGAAGGCGGCGGAATCGGCGCTGCGGCTGGCCCACGAGGACGAGAAGCGTTACTCGTCGCTGATGAAAACAGGCGCGGTGGACCGCCGCACCTATGACCAGATCCATACGGCCTGGCTGCGTGCCCAGGACGCCGCTAAGATCGCGCGCTCGGGCGTGGATGGCGCGAAGGAGCAGTATGAACTGGTGGTGGCCGGGCCCCGGCAGGAAGTGGTGGATCAGGCCGCGGCTGCCGTCAGGGCTCTCCGTGCGGAATCGGAGCAGGCGGAACAGCAGCTGGGCTACACGAAGCTCTACGCGCCCTTTGACGGCACGGTGCTCGTCAAGGTGGCGCGCCCAGGGGAAAACCTTGCGGCGGGAAGCCCCGTCTACACCATGACCGACCTCGGCAAAGTCTGGGTGCGCGCCTACATCGAGGAGACCGACCTGGGCCGCGTCAAGCTTGGGCAGACCGTTTCGGTCTTTATCGACAGCCAGCCGGGCAGGGCCTTTTCGGGGCGGCTGAGCTTCATCTCCTCGGAGGCGGAGTTCACGCCCAAGACCGTTCAGACCGAGAAGGAACGTACCAGCCTGGTCTATCGGATCAAGGTGGACCTGGATAACGCGTCGCAGGTCTTCAAGCCCGGCATGCCCGTGACGGTGCAGTTGTCCGACGAGGAAGGCGCGCGCTGACATGGCCCCCCTCGCCGTGGAAGCCTGCGGCCTAAAAAAGTCCTTCGGCGCCGTCCAGGCTTTGAAAGGCGTCTCCTTCGACGTGAAGGAAGGCGAGATCTTCGGCCTGGTTGGGCCTGACGGCGCCGGAAAGAGCACCACGCTGAGGATCCTCGCGTCGGTGATGCTGCCCGACGCCGGGCGGAGCTCCGTGGCGGGATTCAGCTCACAGGCCCAGTCCGACTCCGTCAAGGACCATATGGCCTACATGAGCCAGAAATTCGGCCTCTATCCTGACCTGACGGTCATGGAGAACGTGCTCTTTTACGCCGATCTCTACGGCGTGCCGAAGGCGGAGCAGACGGCCAAGGCCGACGAGCTGCTTCATTTCAGCTACATGCATCCTTTTAAGGAGCGGCGCGCCGGCAACCTTTCGGGCGGCATGAAGCAGAAGCTCCAGCTGATCTGCGCGCTGATCCACACGCCCAGAGTGCTTCTGCTCGACGAACCGACCAACGGCGTGGACCCCGTGAGCCGGCGGGATTTCTGGCGGATTTTGTACAAGCTGCTGGACCAGGGCGTCTCCATCCTGGTCAGCACGGCTTACATGGACGAAGCCGAACGCTGTGACCGCGTGGCTCTGATCGACCGCGGGACGATCCTGGCCCAGGGGACGGTGGAGGAGCTGCGCCGCGGCGCGGGCAAAGGGATGCTCTGCGTCCTCTCGCCCAAGGTGCGGGAAGCGGCAGCGGCCTTCCGTGAGGACGGGCGCTGGCCTGTCACGCTCTTCGGCGATTCGATTCACCTGCTCTGCGGCGATCCCGGGAAGACGGCCCCCGACGCCCGGGAACTGCTCGGCTCAAAGGACATTCCTGTCAGTTCCATGACGCCTCAAGAGCTGTCGCTGGAGGACATCTTTTTGTGCATGACCTCCGGCGGCGAGGCTCAGGGGGCCTCGGAAAAAATCGCGGCGCGGGAGCTGTCCGATTTTCCCGGCGGGATTGCCGTGTCCGTGAAGGAGCTGACGAAGAAGTTTGGCGCGTTCACTGCCGTGGACCGGGTGTCCTTCGAGGTGAAGCAGGGCGAGATCTTCGGCTTTCTCGGCCCCAACGGGGCGGGAAAGAGCACGGTGATACGGATGCTCTGCGGGCTGCTGACGCCCACGTCAGGCGGTGGTTCCGTCGGCGGCTGGGACGTAATGGCCCAGTCGGAGCGCATCAAGGAGCACATCGGCTATATGAGCCAGAAGTTCTCGCTCTACGACGACCTGCGCGTGGACGAGAACATCGGCTTTTACGGCGGCATCTACGGCCTCGACGGCGCGGCGCTGAGGGACCGCACCGAGTGGGCGCTGCGCGTGGCTGGCCTGCGAGACCGGCGGCGCGACATGACGTCCACTCTGAGCGGCGGGTGGAAGCAGAAGCTTGCGCTGGCCTGCGCGCTGCTTCACTCGCCGCCCATGGTGTTTCTCGACGAGCCCACCAGCGGCGTAGATCCCGTGAGCCGCCGGAGCTTCTGGCGCATGATCCAGCAGATGTCCGACGAGGGCGTCACGGTCTTCGTCACGACCCATTACATGGAGGAGGCCGAGTTCTGCAACAGGATCTGCCTGATCTTCCGGGGCCGGATGATCGCTTTGGGCGCTCCGGGCGACCTGAAAGCGGAGATGAAGGAGAAAATCCTGGAGCTGAAGATCCCCGAGCCGCAGAAGCACCTGGAAGACCTTCTGAAGCTGCCTCTGGTCAGCGACGCCGCTCTGTTCGGCAGCGCCGTTCACCTGAGCTCCGGCGATCCCGAAGGTCTGGAGAAGTCGCTGCGGGCGTTCCTTCAGCGGGAAAAACTGCCTCTTCTGGGGCTCAGGCCCATCGCGCCCAGCATGGAGGACGTTTTTGTGTCCGCCGTGGCCCGGGCCGACGAGAAGGGAGGATCGGAAAAATGATCAATCTGCGCCGCGTTTTCGCCGTGGCCCGCAAGGAGTTCATCCATATCCTGCGCGACCCCGTCAGCCTGGGGCTTGCCCTGGGCATTCCCGTGACGCTGGTGCTCCTTCTGGGATACGCCTTGAACCTGGATCTCAAGGACATACCGCTGAAGGTGCTCGACCGCTCTCAGACCGCGGAAAGCCGGCTTCTGACCGACAGTTTCAGGGGGTCGCCCTATTTCGACCTGCGGGGCGGCGCGCGAAGCTATGAGGATCTCGAGAAGTCGCTTCTCAAGGGAGATATTCTGGCCGCCGTGGTGATTCCCGCCGATTTCGCGCCGAAAGTCCGTTCCGGCGCGGGCGCTTCGATTCAGCTGTTCATCGACGGCTGCGAGGCCACGGTGGCCCTTTCGACGCGGGCCTATATGGAAGCCCTGCTGTTGAAGCGGGGTGTCAGCCTGGTGCCGGCGCGGCTGAGGGGAAGCATGACTCAGCTGGAATCGCGCATATGGTACAACCCGGCCAACGAGAGCACCTGGACGCTGGTGCCCGGCGTGCTGACCGTGGTTATTCTGGTGGTCACGTCCATCCTGGCCAGCACCACGGTAGCCAAGGAATGGGAGAACGGCACCATGGAACAGCTCCTCTCCACACCGGTGCGGCGCAGTGAGCTGCTTCTCGGCAAGGGACTGCCCTACATGGCCATCGGCTTTGTGGACGTGATCTTTTCTGTGCTGGCGGGGGGGCTGCTGTTCCACGTGCCTCTGCGCGGCAGCGTGGTGCTGCTGATGTTCTGTTCCATGATCTTCCTGACGGGCAGCCTGGGCTTTGGGCTTCTGGCCAGCGTCAAGACCCGTACCCAGATCATCGCCAGCCAGGCGGCCCTGGTCGGAGGGTTCATCCCCACTCTGCTGCTGAGCGGCATGGTCTTTTCCATCGAGAACCTGCCGAGGCCTCTGCAGCTCTTTTCCTACGTGGTTCCCGGCCGGTATTACATCACGATCCTGCGCGACATCTACCTCAAAGGCGTGGGCTTTTCCATGATCGCCGAGGAGGTTTTTTTCCTGATCCTCTACGCGGTCGTCATGGCGCTGCTGGCTCTGAGGGCGCTGTCGATGAAACTGGAGGGATAGCCATGTTCAATCTTTCCATAGGAAGGCTCCGGCAGATGCTGCGCAAGGAGATGATCCAGCTGGTCCGCGACCCCAAGATGAGGATCATGGTGCTCTTCATCCCCGTGTTCACGCTGCTGCTCTGCGGCTACGCCATGGATGTGAACTTGGTGAACACGCCTCTGGCCGTGGTGGACAACGACCGGTCGGCGGAATCGCGGGAGCTGCTGGAACGCTTTTCAGGCACGGGCATCTTTCACCTGAAGGACCTGCGCGGTTCCATGAAGGCTCTCGAGGACCTTATCGACGACGGCGGCGCGGAAGCGGGGCTCGTGATCCCGCAGGGCTACGGCGCCGCCGTCAGGTCGGGACGCGGGGCCAAACTGCTTCTGGTCATCGACGGGACGAAGGTGATCGACGCGGCGAACATCGCCCAGGCGGCCACGCGGATCGTCACGGAGCTCGACCTGTACCGCGCCCGCCGCCCCATGCCCCTGTCGGCGGAGTTGAGGGCGCTCTACAACCCCAACTTCGGCGGCACCATCACCTATCTGCCGGGCCTGATCGGCGTGCTGCTGCTTATGCAGTCGCTGACCGTCGCGGGGCTGTCTATCGTCCGTGAGAAGGAGATCGGCACCATTGAACAGGTCATGGTGACTCCCATTGGACGCATGGAGTTCATCCTGGGCAAAACGCTGCCCTATATGCTCGTGGGCTATGTGGTGCTCGCCATGACCGTGGCGGGCGGCATGATCTTCTTCCAGATGCCCTTCCGCGGCAGCGCTGCGGGCTTCATCCTGCTGTCGGGGCTGTTTATGGCGGGGAACCTGGGGCTGGCGCTGACGATCAGCAACGAGTCCTCCACGCAGAAGGAGGCGCTGCTGACGTCCTTCTTCCTGCTGATGCCCATGACCCTGCTGAGCGGCTTCGTGTTCCCGATCCGGAACATGCCCCAGGCGGTGCAGTGGTGCACGCTGCTGAACCCCCTGACCTGGTACGTGGAGGGGGCCCGCATGGTGCTGCTGAAGGGCGCGGCATTGCGCGACCTGGGACGCCACATGGCCGCGCTGTCGGCCCTTTCCGCCGCCTACTGCGCCTTCGCCGTGTTCAAGTTCAAAAAGAAGTCCAGCTGATGCTGTTTTATACTAACTCGCATTGTGCGTGCTTCATATAGGACCGAAGATCAAAGTCAAAGAATTTCAACGCAAAGGCTGAACAGAAAGGGCGCAAAGGACGCAAAGGAAAAACAAGACCTAAATTATTAACCAAAAAACGAATTAGAGTGATAGGAATTTATATATTTTTGATTAATTTTTCGGTTTTAAAAGTCTTTCAAGGTTTTCCTTTGCGAACCTTTGCGCCCTTCGCGTTAAAATCTTTTGACGTGGCTTTTCGGCTCGATATGAAGCGCACTTCATGGGAATAAAAACACCCGCGCTTCGGGGCGCAAAAATGTTCCACACAGAACAAATCAGGAGCCTCCCCGGTTTTGCCCGGGAAGGCTCCTGATTTTGTCTGGGATTGGTTTGAACGCGCTACTTGATCGCGAGGGGAACGATGGACTCGGGCGCGACGACGCGGAAGGTGAAGCTCTCGGTCAGGTAGAACTTCACGTCGTCGCCGCAGCTGCTCTCGTATCCCACGGCGATGTCCTGCCCCAGGGTCAGCTCAGAATCGCCGCCGCGGAGGGAGACCACCATGCAGACGCTGCTCTGGGGCGCCAGGATCACGCTGTCCACGATCTTGGAAAGGCGTTTCTTCAGGGGATAGTCGTCGCCGTTGGTCTGGATGGCGTTCCACAGCTTCCGGCAGCAGACCAGCGCGTAGGGGCCTTCGACGGCGCGGGCGTTCAGGACGCCTACGGCCTCGGCGGCGGCTTCGACGAGGCTGTCGGCGTCGAGGGAGGCGTCTAGGGCCTCGTTATCGGCGCTTTCCGCCATCCCGGCGATGCCGGCCTCGCTCAGGCCGTGATACACCGCTTCGTCTTCAAACTTGGCGAGGGCCTGGGCGGCTTCGATCAACGGGGCGAAGTCGGTGGCGTTGTCACCGCGGCTGATGTCGTCAAGTTCCCATTTTTTGAGCGTGAAGGGGATGCGGAGTTCCAAAAGCGGAAGAACCTGGCGCGAGCACCATTTCAGCCCCTTGTCGGCTTCTTTGACGTCGCCCAGCTTGCCCAGAGAGACGGCGCTGTAGGTCCAGCCCATGGGGCCCTTAACGTCCACCACTTTGCGGGCGCTCAGGGCACCCTTTAAAACTTTGCGGGCCTGGTCGTCGATGGCGTCCCACGCTTCAGACACGATTGGCGCAAGTGATCTTTTAAGAATGCTCATAATTTATGTCTCCTCTCTATGAAAAAAGCCTTACAGCTTACCCAGTCCGAGGCTGCCGTCGGCTTTTTCCGCGCCGGCGCCCGCGTCTTCGATCTGAGTGATCGGCGCTGTGGTGAAGAGGAACTCCCGAAGGTTGTCGTCCCATTTGTCCATGTTGCGCCTCAGCCATTCGATGGCCATGACAGCGTGTTCAATCTCTTCGTCGCGGTTGTGTTCCATAATGCTGCGAAGCTCGGGGTCAGAACAGGTGCTCGCGCGCTGGTTGTAATAGTCGATGGCCTCAAGCTCTTCCATAAGGCTGTTCAAGCCGTGGCTCAAAGCGCGTGTTTTCTTGTCGAGTTCGCTGGCGGGTTCGTAGTATCCGGACATGTTCAAAAAACCTCCTATTGTAAGATATGTGCTTTGATATTTCCTTTCGTGGAATCTGATCGCATTATAGCGCAGGTTGAAATATTAGTAAAGAGGTAAGAATACAAGTCTTCACTCATTTCTTGAAAAAATTCTTCATAAAACCTCTTCCAAAGAGGCTGTTTTGAGTTATACTTATAGTAGTAAGAGTTGACAAAATTCCTGAGGAGGTATGAACCATGTCCACACAAATACAGTACCTTGGACACGCCAGTTTTAAGATTCAGAGCGAATACTGCTCCATGGTGATCGACCCGTTCTTCACGGGCAATCCCTATGCCTGCTGCACCGCCGACGATTTCATCGCCCTCGACGCCATGCTTCTGACCCACGGCCACTTCGACCACATCAAGGACGCCGTGACCATCGCCAAGCAGACCGAGTGCATGGTGATCTGCAACGCTGAAATGGCCGCCTATCTCAAATCGCAGGGCGTGAATCCCGAAACGGTCTCGGTGATGAAAGTCGGCGAGACTCAGAATTTCCCCTTCGCGAAGGTCACCATGGTCGCGGCGAAGCATCCCAACGAAATCCACGCCGAGGACGGCGGAAAGCTTCCCGGCGGCGAGCCCTGCGGTTATGTGGTGGAGGTGGACCATCACAAGGTTTACCACGCCGGCGACACGGAGCTCATCGAAGACATGAAGAAGCTGAAGGACATGGCCATCGACGTGGCGCTGCTTCCCATCGGCGGAACCTACACGATGGACATGGACGCCGCCGCGAAAGCCGCCGCGATGATCAGCCCCCGCGAGGTGATCCCCATGCATTACAACACCTTCCCCAACATCATGGCCGATCCTCAGGTTTTCGCGAAGAAAGTCCCCTCGGGCATCGCCGTGACGGTGCTTCAGTCGAGCGAGAAGGAGACCCTCTAGGGGCGTTTTTGACCTTCCCCTCAACGGGACGTACGGAAAGGCTGGCATTTTTTTTCGTGCCGGTCTTTTCTTTTTATATATTCCCCCTGTGCTGAGGGTCGGATAAACACGGCGCCGCGGGCGGCCCTGGCTTTGCAAAGTCTTTTCCGCCTTTTTATGGGGCATCGTTATAATAACTGTTTTTTTCAGGAGGAATTCCTATGCGGTCCATCGCGTTCACGGTGCTGCTCCTGTGCTGCAGCAACGTTTTTATGACTTTTGCGTGGTACGGCCATCTCAAGAACTTGGCAGGCCGGCCCTGGTTCGTAGCCGCCCTGATCAGCTGGGGCATCGCCTTTTTCGAGTATATGCTCCAGGTGCCCGCCAACCGCCTCGGCAATCAGGTCCTTTCGGTGGGGCAGCTCAAGATCCTGCAGGAAGTGATCGCCCTCACGGTCTTCGTGCCCTTTTCCACGTTCTATATGAAAGAAAAGCTGACGCTGGACTACCTGTGGGCCATGTTCTGCATCCTGGGGGCCGTCTTCTTCATCTTCCGCAGCAAGATCATGGGAGCCTGAACCCATGGCGGCCCTGAAGCAAGGCTATCTCCAGGTCTATACGGGCGACGGGAAGGGCAAGACCACGGCGGCGCTCGGGGCGGCCCTCCGCGCTTCGGGCCGGGGGCTGCGCGTCTTCTTCGGCCAGTTCATGAAAGGGCAGTTCTACGGCGAGCACCGTGCCCTTCTCTCGCTGCCCTCGGTTGTCCTGAAGACTTTCGGCGGGCCCTTGTGCATCCGCCGCGAGGACGTGACCGGCGAAGACCGGGAGCGGGCGCGGGACGGGCTGAATCAGTGCCGTCAGGCCATGCTCTCGGGTGATTTCGATCTGGTGGTCCTCGACGAGGTGAACGTGGCCCTGTGGTTCGGGCTGATCGGTGAAGGGGAGCTGAAAGAGTTTCTCGACCTTCGCCCGCCCCGGGTAGAGCTGATCCTTACGGGCCGCTGGGCGCCCCGATGGCTGGTGGAGCGTGCCGATCTCACCACTGAGATGAGGCTCCTGAAGCACTACTACGATTCGGGAGTGGAGGCCCGCGACGGAATTGAGCGTTGAGATACGGGCCTAAATGTGATATAAATTTTCTGAGATATGAGTTTTGCGCAAGGGGGAAAATAGATGAAAGGACTGGGTGTTTCGCCTGGAATCGTGATGGGGCAGGTTTACGTTGACTGGAAAGAGCAGATCGAGGTCGAAAAGGACTTTGTCGACGACGTGGAGAACGAAATAGAGCGCCTGAACCTGGCGATCGCGACGGCCAGCGACGAAATCGCCCAGCTCTACGGGGACGGGGCCGTGGTTGTCGACGCCGACGAGGCGGGGCCCGACCTTTACCGCGTTCACGGCGTGATGCTGAAGGATCCTGAATTTATCGGCGAAGTGAGGAACAAGATCATCTGCGAGAACGTCAACGCCGAATGGGCCGTGAAGACGGTGGCGGAGAAGTTCGCTCAGGTCTTCGAGGGCATGGACAACGAGGACCTGAAAGCTCGCGCCGACGACGTGAAGGATGTGTCCGCCCGCGTGTGCCGCCTGCTGCTTCATATCGAGGGCGGCGACCTGCTGCGTGACGAGCGCGAGGGCCTGATCCTGGTCTGCAAGACCCTGGGGACCGCCGAGATCACGCTGATACAGAAGCACAACATCTCCGGGGTGGTCTGCGAAGAGGGCACCGTGGGCTCCCATCCCATCATCATGGCGAGAAACCAGCACAAGCCGGCGGTAGTGGGCCTGCAGGGCGTCACCGACGACGTCTATCACGGCGACTTTATCATCGTGGACGGCAATTCGGGCGAGGTGTTCGTCAACCCTGACGACGCGACGATCGCGCTCTATCAGGAACGCCAGGAGGAAGAAAGACGCTTCGAAAAGGAGCTCAAGAACTACATGGGGCGTCCCGTGCGCAGCGCCGACGGCGAGGCCCTGAAGGTTTACGGCAACGCGGCCTCGGATTCCGATATCGATTCCGTTATGGACGTGGACGGCCGCGGCGTGGGCCTCTACAGGACCGAGTACATCTATCTCAATCGCGACCGCCTGCCCACCGAGGGCGAGCAGTTCTGGGAGTATAAAAAGACGGTGCTCGCCATGAAGGGCCGTCCCGTGGTTTTCAGGACTCTGGATATCGGCGGCGATAAGATCCCCAGCTACCTCGACATGCCTCAGGAGCAGAATCCGGCGCTGGGACACCGCGCCATCCGCTACTCCCTGTCCCGCGTGGACATCTTCAGGATCCAGATCAAGGCGTTGCTGCGCGCCAGCGCCCACGGCGACGTCTCCATCCTCCTCCCTCTGATCGCAGCCGTCGAAGAGGTCCGCGCCGCCAAGGCCATCATCGAGGACGTGAAAGACGAGCTGAGCAAGGAACAGCACGCCTTTAACCCAGACACGCCCGTGGGCGTCATGGTGGAAACGCCGTCGGCCGCCGTCATCTCGGATCTGCTGGCCCGGGAGTGCGATTTCCTGAGCATCGGCAGCAACGACCTGATCCAGTACACCATGGCCGTAGACCGGCTGGCGCCTGCGTTGGCCTATCTCTATTCCCCCTTCTCCCCGGCGGTGCTTCGCCTGATCCGCCGGGTGATCGAAAGCGGGCGGGCCGCGGACAAGCCGGTGGGCCTCTGCGGCGAAATGGCCGGCGATCCCCTGCTCAGCCCTCTGTTGCTGGGCATGGGGCTCCGCATTTTCAGTGTCAACCCTTCGGAAATCCTGCGCACCCAGTGGATCCTGTCGTCGCTGAAGATGAGCGACATGAAGCAATGCACGCAGGAAGCGCTGAACCTCTCCACGGAAAAGGAAGTGCACCGATACTGCGCCGAGCATTTTTCGCAATTTGCTGCCGGCCGGGCGGCCTCGGCCAAAATTGAACAGGAGTGACCTCTGGCGGGGCGGACGTGAATGTCCGCCCCGTACTGTGTTTGAGCGGCATCCTCGCTTCCGCGCCCTTTCGCCGATCCTTTTTTACGCGGCAAAGCCTTTTGGACAAGAAAGGTGAAAGAGTGATGATTTAAGGAGATTGACGCAGAATAAACGGCTTTTTGTGAAATATTTCTGCGTAATCGTCCTTGAAAATACGCGATAAAACGCTATTATATCCTGTGTTAGCACTCGGACTGGTTAAGTGCTAATAAAAATGACCGGCCCGATAAAATTCTAAAGACTCGATTCATTTAGGAGGAACACACAATGCAGTTGAAACCCCTTGCAGATCGTATTGTCGTGAAAGTCATCAGCGGCGAAGAGAAGACGAAGAGCGGCCTCTATCTCCCCGATACGGCCAAAGAGAAGCCCCAGGAGGGCGAAGTTATCGCCATCGGCAGCGGCAAGATCCTCGATAACGGCCAGAAGCTTCCCCTGGACGTCAAAGTGGGCGACAGGATCATCTTCAGCAAGTATTCCGGCAGCGAGATCAAGCTCGACGGCGAAGAGTTCGTGATTTTCAGCGAGCGCGACGTCCTTGCCATCATCGAGAAGTAACGCCCCTGTCGTTTGTTGAAGCTGTAAAATCCCTATTCGCTTTTTGTGAACCCTTTGAGGAGGAAATGTAAATGTCTAAAATTCTTGCTTTTGGTGAAGAATCCCGCCGTGCGCTTGAGCGCGGCATCAATAAAGTAGCCGATACCGTGGGCGTGACCCTGGGGCCCAAGGGCCGCAACGTGGTCCTCGAGAAGAAGTTCGGTTCCCCCGCCATCACCAACGACGGCGTGACCATCGCCAAGGAGATCGAGCTTGAGGATCCCTTCGAGAACATGGGCGCCCAGCTTCTGAAAGAAGTGGCCTCCAAGACCAACGACGTGGCCGGCGACGGCACCACCACCGCGACGGTCCTTGCCCGCGACATCATCATGGAAGGCATGAAGAACGTGGCTGCCGGCGCCAACGGCATCTATCTGCGCACCGGCATTGAGCAGGCCGTGGACATCGTGACCGAGCACCTGAAGGAAATGGCTCACCAGGTCTCCGGCAAGGCCGACATCGCCCAGGTCGCTTCCATCTCCGCCAACGACGCTTCTATCGGCTCCATCATCGCTGAAGCCATGGAGAAGGTCGGCCAGGAAGGCGTCATCACCGTCGAGGACAGCCAGACCACCGGCACCACCCTTGAGACCGTCGAAGGCCTTCAGTTCGACAAGGGCTACATCAGCCCCTACATGATCACCGATCCCGAGCGCATGGAAGCTTCCCTCGAGGACGCCTACGTGCTGATTCACGACGGCAAGATCAGCAACATCAAGGATCTCCTTCCTGTCCTGGAGAAGGTCCTTCAGACCGGCAAGCCCCTTCTGATCATCGCTGAAGACGTGGAAGGCGAAGCTCTTGCCACGCTGGTGGTCAACAAGCTCCGCGGTACCATGACCGTCGTGGCCGTCAAGGCCCCCGGCTTTGGCGAGAGACGCAAGGCCATGCTTCAGGATATCGCCATCGTGACCGGCGGCGAAGTGATCACCGCCGACCTCGGCGAGAAGCTTGAGAACGTGGAACTGTCCAAACTGGGCCGCGCGAAGAAAGTCCGCGTCACCAAGGAAGACACCACGATCGTGGAAGGCAGCGGCAACTCCGAGGACATCCGCAACCGTGCCGCCCAGATCCGCACTGAGATGGAGAATTCCACTTCCGACTACGACAAGGAAAAGCTGAAAGAGCGTCTTGCCAAACTGGTGGGCGGCGTGGCCGTCATCCAGGTCGGTTCCGCTACCGAGACCGAGCAGAAAGAGCTCAAGCTCCGCATCGACGACGCCCTGTCGGCGACCCGCGCGGCCGTTGAAGAGGGTATCGTGGCCGGCGGCGGCGTAGCGCTGGTCAACTGCATCGACTACCTGGCCGAGCAGATCGAGAAGAAGGGGTTCAAGGGTGACGTCCGCACCGGCGCCAACCTGGTTCTGAGCTGCCTGTCCTCGCCTCTGCACCTGATCGCCACCAACGCCGGATTCCAGGGCGACGTGGTCGTCGAGAAGGTCCGCACCCTTGGCTTGGGCCAGGGACTGGACGCTTCCAAGGGCGAGTACATCGATATGGTGAAGGCCGGCATCATCGACCCCGTCAAGGTGACCCGCAGCGCTCTCGAGAACGCCGCTTCTGTCGCGAAGATGGTCCTGACCACCGAAGCCCTTGTGGCCGACAAGCCCGAGGAGAAGAAGGCCGACCCCGCTGCCATGGCTGGCGGCATGGGTGGAATGGGCGGAATGTACTAAGTTCCGTTCTTTACAAATAAATCCTTCGTACCAGGCTAAAGGCCGCCGCGGAAAACCGCGGCGGCCTTTGGCGTTTTAAGCGGTTCGTTCATGGGAACCTGTTAAGCAAATTGGCTGTTGTAGAGCTCGGCATAGGCGCCGCCCGCCCGCAGCAGTTCCTGGTGGGCGCCCTGTTCAATGATGTTGCCATTATGCATGACCAAGATCAAGTCAGCGTCCGCGATGGTGGAGAGCCGATGGGCGATGACGAAGCTGGTGCGGTTTTTCATTAGGGATTTCATGGCCCTGTCAATTTCCATTTCCGTGCGGGTATCCACGCTTGAGGTGGCTTCATCGAGGATCAGCACTGCCGGATCGCGCAAAAGCACGCGGGCGATGGTCAAAAGCTGCCGCTGCCCCGCCGAGAGGTTTTCTTTATCGTTGCCGAGCTGCGTATCATAGCCCTGTGGCATGGTGCGCACGAAAAAATCCACTCGAGCGGCCTTCGCCGCGGCGAAGATCTCACTCATGGCCGCGTCGGGCTTCCCATAGGCTATGTTTTCCGCGATGCTGCCGCTGAAGAGCCACGTGTCCTGTAAAACCATGCCGAAGTTGGACCGCAGGCTTTTTCGCGTCATGGAAGCGGTGTCGATTCCGTCGAGAAGGATCTTTCCGCCGCTGACGTCGTAAAAACGCATTAACAGATTGATCAGAGTGGTCTTTCCGGCGCCCGTCGCTCCGACGACGGCGATCTTTTGACCGGGGCTGGCGGTGAAGCTGATATCTTTCATCAGCGCAGGGCCAGATCCATACCCGAAGCGCACGTTTCGGAACTCTATAAGGCCACGGGCGTCCTTGATTTCCTTCGGTTGGAGCGGGTCCGCCGGCATGTCCGGCTCGTCGAGAAGAGCGTAGATACGTTCGGCGGAGGCAAGCGCCGACTGCATGGAGTTGATGACGTAGGACGCCTCGGTGAGCGGTTCCGCCGACTGGTTGACGTATTGAAAAAAAGCTTGGAAAGTGCCGACCGAGAGGGTCCCTTCGATGAGCAACTTCCCTGCGCAGAGGGCGACGCAGGCCTGTCCCAAACGGTTTACCATGCGGATTGCCGGGTTGACGGCGCTCATCATGAAGTCGGTCTTTTCTGTTTGCCGCGCCGCTTCTTCGTTCGCCTCCCCGATCCTCCGGGCGCTGCGGTCCTCTTGATTAAAGGCTTTAATGACGGCCCGCCCGCTGTAATATTCTTCCACAAGGCCGGTCACATTGCCTAGGGCCCGCTGGCGCTCGCCGGCAAATTTCAGAACCTTTCTGGAAAAATAGTTTGTCACGAACATGGAAAAGGACATGGCGGCGGCAAAGATCAAGGTCAGCCAGACGTTGAAGCGGAGCATCATTACTATAGAACCCAAAATCAGGCAGACTGAGGCGGCGAACTTCAGCAGCCCCGTCTGCAACGCCTCCGACATTTTATCCAGGTCATTTGTAAAGTGGCTCAGCACCGTACCGGTCCTGTGTTTATCGTAGTAGGACAGGGGCAGGCGGTTGAGTTTTTCGCTTAACTCCACGCGGAACCCCAGACTCAGTTCTTCTGCAAAACTGAGCATCAGATAGGATTGCAGCGTGTAAAAAGACCAGGCGGCGAGATAGAACAGCAGCAGGATAAATATCTGCTGCCCTCCCTGCCGCCATGTCACGCTGAACGCGTTGCCCAAAGTGTCGGCAGCTTTGACGCTTTCCCAGAGAAGGTTGACGATACCGGCGCTGTAGTAAGGCGCGGCGAGAGAGAAAGCTGTGTAGAACGCGACAGAAATCAGTATGGCTGCCAGGCGCCCCCGTTGTTTTTCCGTTCTGCGGCATAGGCGAGCGGCGGTCTGCCAAGCGTGGCCGGGTTTATCCGCCGCTAGGCCGTCGTCGAACATCGTGTCCCGGCCGTTTTCAAAGAGATCTTCACGATTATTTTCCATTGATATTCGTTCCCTTTGTCTGGGATTGGGCGATTTCCCTGTAGACCTCGCACCTTTCGAGCAGATCCTCGTGCCTGCCCACGCCGCAGATTTTCCCATCCTCCAGGACAATAATCTGATCGGCCTTGAGAATCGTGTTGATGCGCTGCGCGATGATCAGCACGGCGCTGTCCCTGAGTTCCGACGCCAGCGAATGGCGCAGCGCCGCGTCGGTTTTGAAATCCAGGGCGGAAAAACTGTCGTCGAAAATATAGAGATCGGCTTTTTTTATCAGCGCCCGCGCGATGGAAAGGCGTTGTTTCTGCCCTCCCGAAAAATTGACGCCGCCTTGGGCCACGGCGGACATGAGGCCTTGCGGCTGGTTGTTCGCAAAATCTGCCTGCGCCGTGGCGAGGGCGCGGCGCATCTCTTCCTCGCTGGCGTTCTCATTGCCGCAGCGCAGGTTGTCGGCGATGGTGCCGGAAAACAGCCATGCTTTTTGAGGCACATAGGAAATGCGTCTGCGAAGTTCCTTCTGCGGGAGAGCGCGTATGTCCACGCCGCCAAACGTGACGGAGCCGGCTGTGACGTCATGGAAGCGCAGCAGCAGCTTTGCTATTGTGGACTTTCCGCTGCCAGTGCTGCCGACGATCGCTGCCGTCTGACCGCGAAGGAGGCTGAAGTTCAGGCCCTGCAGAGTGGCGGCGTCGGCAAATTGAAAAGCTGCGTTGTGAAAGCGGCATACCTCGGCTGACCTGACATTTTCGCCCGCCGCAGTTCCATCCTCGATTTCAGGCCTGTGCAAGAGGACGGCGCTGATCCGCCGCATGCAGACGCGGGCTCTTGGCAGAAGGATAATCACCATCTGCGCCATGATCACATAAAATAGAATCAGCACAGAGTATTCCGTCAAGGCGGCGATATCGCCTATTTTCATGTGCCCGGCGCCGATTCGATTGCCGCCCAGCCACAGGATGGCCGTGACGCTGACGTTCAGGAAAAACACCGCCAGGCTTTCCAATCCGAAAAATAGGGAGTTTGCCTCTATGGCCGACCTGGCGTAATCTTCAAAGGAGAGCTTCATGCGCTTTTCCTCCCGCGCCTCCTTGTTGAACGCGCGAATGACCCGCACACCTGCGATGTCCTCCTGAAGCACCGCGTTGATTTTATCGAGAGCGCCCTGCAGTTTTTCGAAAATAGACGAGGCCCTGCAGGTGATGAGAACAGCGGAGCCCATCACGACGGCGACGATGCCGACGAGCAGCAGCCCCATCTGCCAGTCGATGGAAAAAGCCATGGCGGCCCCCATCAGGCATATGATTGGCACAGGGGCCACTATCTGGACGCTCCACAGAAAGGCCTGCTGCACCACGGCCACGTCGTTCAAGGTGCGGGTGACCATGGATGCGGCACCGAACTGTTCAAAATCGCGGGAGGAAAAGGTCAGCGACGCCTTGTAAAGGGCATTTCGCATGTCGCGCCCGATTCTCGCGGAGAGGCGGGCGCAGAGAAAACTGCCGGTAAGGGCGCCGGCTCCGGAGAGCAGGGTCATCAAAAGCATGGCGGCGCCCTTGCGCAGGATGGCGTCCATATCGCCGTTTCCAACGCCTGTATTGATCATATCGGCCGTCAGGGCGGGAATGTAGAGCGTCCCCGCTACGTCGAGCACCGCGGCGCACAGTGTAAAAACGCAGAGGCTTTTATAGGGTTTCAAAAATAGGAGTATGGCTGGCATGGAAAGTCCTTCCTTTCTGGCCGTTCAGGCAAACGCAGAGCCGATAACCTCGCAGAATGTTTTCTGCGGGTTATCGGCTCTGCGTCTTTGCGTCGGGCTCTTCGATAACGGAAATGTTCAGGTGTTTCACGTTGATGAGCGTTTCCTGCCTGCACTTGGGACAGAACAGGGGGAAGTTGGTCAAGAGGGTATCTTTTCTTATGCGGCAGCGGGTCTTGCCTCCGCAGAGGGGGCAGTGAATCCATTCCGCTTCCGCCGCAGAAGTGCCTGATTCTAAATTTTTCATGTGTTCCCTTTCTCCCGTGGCTCCTGGTTTTCAAAAGCTTCCTGCAAGGCGGTGCTGAAATATTCCATAGCTTCTATGAATGAAGGGGGATAGCGCTCGAGGGTTTTCGCCATGGCCTTCTCTTCAGCTTCATATATGTAAGCTAACGAAGCCCTGGCGCGTTCTTTGCCGGTCTCGGTCAAGCATATCTGCATTTCGCGGCGTTTGCCGGGAATCTCCGCCAACGTCAGCAGTCCCTCCCGCTCCCATTGCTTCACGATGGTGTTCAGAGTCGTCTTGGGGATCAGCCATTCTCCGGCAATCTGTTTTTGCGAATGGGGCCTGTCGTCGTCCAGCGCGTACATCAGGCAAAGCTCCGATTCCTTGATGGCGCTCTTTTTATCGTTCACATATTCCACGCCATCGATTGCGAAAACGGTGATCATCAGCCGCCTGACGTATCGTCTTATAAGGTTCATCGCTGTGCCTCCCTTCTCGAATGGAAATTCACGTTTTGAGATGTTAGTACGAATTCGGACTTTTGTCAATCGGAGAAGTACGCATAGGTCCGTCCTGGTCGTTTTTTCTAATTCGCAGGCCTTATGCTACTTTGCGATAAAAAATGCAAAATGAGCACGGAGTGGACGGCCCGAGGGGTATCCATCAAGCGAGTATAGGTAGGCCGAATAGGCCGAGATAGTCCTGAGCGACTGGATGTCCCTCAGGGCGGCCCCGGACTCCAAGTAAGCCGTTTAACTGCAAAAGAGTATTACTTCGCGGTCCTTCGTTTCTTTTTGTGCGTCCTCAGCGTTGAAATCTTTGGGGCTGAGGGCGCGATAGGGCAAGGGAGGCCTTCCTCAGCGGAAGGCCTCCCTTGCCCTATCTGTGTGTTCTATTGATCTGCCTTGACTTTGTACTTCTTCAGGAGCGCCTCATAGCGCTCGTCCACGGTGCGTTCGTCCTTTTTGATGTTCTGCCTCCAGTTTGTGGAAGGGGGCGGAACGTCCTTTGACGGGGGCGCCGCGGGCCGAAGGTCGCGGCTGTTGACCCTGCCGCCGGGTGCCGAGTCCCTTGAGGCGAGGTCGCCGGAAAGGAGCCCGTCCGGCGAAGGCGTCGCGCCGGGCGTCTGGTCGGCGGATATGTCGCCCGACTGGATCATCTCAGCCTGGTCCTGTGGCAGCAGCAGGAGCCGCGGGGCGTTGGGGTCGCTTTGGATGTCGCCGCTGGTTCCGGCGGCTCCCTCGAAGGGGCAGACTGTGGCGGGAATCCTGTCGGGCGGCATCAGGATGGTGGTCACTTTTTTGCACTCCGGCGAGGCCAAGTAGCCGCTCTTTACGCAGACCTGCATTTCTACCAGGTTGGTCGTGATCTCGGGAAAAGTCTTGGGCGAATCGAGGATCTTCACGGCTTCCTTCACGAAGGCCGACCAGACGGGCAGTGCGATGCTCGCACCCGTAGCGTTCTTTTCGCCGAGAGGCTTTAAGTCGTCGTTGCCGGCGTAGACTACGGTGACGAGCCCCGGGACGCCGCCGGCGAACCATGCGTCGGTAAATCCGTTGGTGGTGCCCGTCTTGCCGTAGACCTCGTAGCCGCTGATTTTTGCCCGGGCCCCGGTGCCGGCCCGGACCACTTCTTTCAGCATGGACCGGGCCATCAGCGCTATTTCGGGTGCGACGGCCTCGGTCTTGGAGGGCAGCGTTGAGGCGAGGAGGCTGCCTTCCTTGCTGCGGATTTCGTTGATGAAGTAGGGCGTGACTTTCATGCCGCCATTGGCGAATACGGAGTAGGCCACCGACATTTCCAGGGGCGTCACGCTGGCGACGCCGAGCCCGACGGAGAGCGTAGGGAGCAGATGGGGCGAGGTGATGCCCATGCGTCGTCCCGTGTCCACTACGTTGCTGGGACCCAGCAGGTAGGCCAGGCGCGCCACAGGCGTGTTGTGCGACAGGGCCAGCGCCTCGAGGAGAGTTTCCTCACCGGCGAACTTGCCCGAGAAGTTGTTGGGCGACCAGATGGGATCCACGGAGTTGGGCACCTCGATGGTGATCGGAAGGTCCATGATGTGGTCGATGGGGAGGTAGCCCGATTCCAGGGCCGTGGTGTAGATGACGGGTTTGAAGGCCGATCCTGTCTGGCGCAGGGCCTGAGTGACGCGGTTAAATTTGGTGCCGTCGAAGTTCTTACCGCCTACCAGGGCCAGGACAGCGCCCGTTTCAGGGTCGATCGCCACGAGGCCGCCCTCGCTTTTCAGTTTTTTCATGGCTTCCTCGGCGGCGCGCTGAAGGTCCAGGTCGAGCGTGGTGACGATTCTCATGCCGCTCTTGTAGACGCGGTCGCTGCCATAGGCGGGGATCAGCTCTTTGAACAGGATGTGGCTCACGAAGTAGGGCGCTTTGTTGAACTGCAGCTGGTTTTCGGCGGTGCGCTCGTTGAACTTGAGCTTTTCCCGCGCGGCGGCGTCGGCTTCTTCCTGTGTCACCCAGCCGAGGTGAACCATTCTCTTCAGAACATAGTTCTGTCTCGCGGCGGCGCGCTCAGGGCTCCGGATCGGCGAATACTTTTCGGGGGCCGCCACCAGGCCGGCCAGGATGGACGCCTCGCCGAGGGTGAGCTCCGAGGCGCTCTTCTCGAAGTAGCTGTGCGCGGCGGCGTCGATTCCCCAGGCGCCGTGGCCGAAGTAGATGGCGTTCAGGTAGGTCTCTATCAGCTTGTCCTTTGTGTAGAGCTTCTCGAGGCGCAGGGAGATAATGGCCTCCTTGGCTTTGCGCGTCATGCTTTTTTCGCTGGACAGGAAGAGGTTTCTAGCGAGCTGCTGCGTGATCGTGCTGGCTCCCTGCCCCCCATCGCCGGAGACCAGCGACCTGACGATGGCCATGGGACGGATGCCCTTGTGGGAATAAAACTCGGAGTCTTCCGCCGCGAGGATGGACATGACCATCCATTTGGAGATGTTCTCCAACTTCATGGGTTTGCGGTTCTCCACATACAGCTCGGCCACCACCCGGTTTTTCCGGTCGTAGACGATGCTGGCCTCGTTGGCTTGGTAGCTGACGATTTCCTCGTCGGTGGGAAGCGTCTTGGAAATGTCCTGTATGAACCATGCCAGCCCTACGGAGATGGCGGCCGCGGCGATCAGAAGGAGCAGAAGCAGTCCGCTGAAAAACAGGCGGGCAAAGGATTTTTTCTTTTTGGCGTGAGGCTGAGGTCTGGAGTCTGGAACCTCCGAGTCAACCGTTGAATCATTTTTCTTGCGCATGGAATCCTCCTTACAATAAGAGAAAAGTGAAAAACCGCATCTATTCTAACGTAAACTCGTTCCCTATGAAAGAGCTCTTTGACGAAAAGATGTTACGAATGAAAACCCTCATGAGCGCCTTTTGCGGTGTTTCCAAGGGGTGATGCCCATAGCGGGAGACCTTGGAAAATTTTTTTGAAGAAATTTCATTTTGGGGGGTTGCGTTTTTTTTGAAGGGGTGGTATATTACCCCTTGTCGCGCCGCGAGAGCGGTTCAGCGACAAGGCACCTTGAAAAGTGAATATGGCGAGGAAGAATACAGCTAGTGTTTACTCAAAATAATGGATTAAACGGAGAGTTTGATCCTGGCTCAGGATGAACGCTGGCGGCGTGCTTAACACATGCAAGTTGCGCGGTGATCTCAAGAAGTTTTCGGACGGAA
>SFDM01000036.1 GCA_004558205.1 Pyramidobacter piscolens | reverse complement strand
GAAATGGCGGCGGTCAGCGTGGTCTTGCCGTGGTCAATGTGACCGATCGTTCCGATGTTAAGGTGCGGTTTTGTGCGTTCAAACTTCTCTTTTGCCATTGCTGTTTTCCTCCCTAGAGGTATCCCAAGAACCTTTTATTTCTTGAGAATGGTTTCCGCCACACTCGCCGGTACCGGCTCGTAATGGTCGAACTGCATTGTGTAAGTAGCGCGTCCGGATGTCTTGCTTCTGACGTCCGTTGCATAGCCGAACATCTCGCCGAGCGGCACGAAAGCCTTGATGGCGCGCGCGTTTGCACGCATGTCCATGCCTTCGACGCGGCCGCGTCTGGATGAAAGGTCGCCCATGACGTCTCCGACGTATTCCTCCGGAGTAACGACTTCGACTGCCATAATGGGCTCCATCAGAGCGGGTTTGGCTTTTCTCATAGCTTCCTTGAAAGCCATCGAAGCGGCGATCTTAAATGCCATTTCGGAGCTGTCCACGTCGTGGTAGCTTCCGTAAACGAGCTCAACCTTCACGCCGATAACAGGGAATCCGCCGAGAACGCCGCTGCCCGTGGCTTCTTCAAGCCCCTTCTGGCACGCGGGGATAAATTCGCGGGGAATCACGCCGCCGGCGATCTTGTCTTCAAACACGAAACCGGACTCACCGTCGGGCAGGGGTTCCATGTTGATGACCACATCGCCGTACTGTCCGTGACCGCCGCTCTGGCGAACGAACTTGCCCTGGACGTTTTCGACTCTCTGGAAGATCGCTTCACGGTAGGCAACCTGAGGACGGCCGACCGAAACGTTGACGCCGAACTCGCGGCGCAGACGGTCCACGATGATGTCCAGGTGAAGCTCACCCATGCCGGAAATAGTGGTCTGTCCGGTCTCTTCGTTGTTCTTGACGACGAAGGTGGGATCTTCTTCAGCCAGAGACATCAGCCCCTTGGTCAGCTTGTCCTTGTCGGCCGTTGTGGCGGGCTCAACGGACAGCGTGATCACGGGTGCGGGGAAGGTAAGGCTCTCAAGCACGATGGGCGACTTCTCGTCGCACAGCGTGTCACCGGTACGGGTCGCTTTCAAGCTGGGAAGGGCGACGATCATGCCGGCGCCGGCCTCGTCGATATCGGAGCGCTTGTTGGAATGCATCAGAAGGATGCGGCCAATGCGCTCGCGCTTGCGGCTGGCGGGGTTGTAAAGAGTGTCGCCAGTGTGAAGCGTGCCGGAGTAGATGCGGCAGAAGGTAAGGCGGCCCACAAAAGGATCGACGGCAATCTTGAACGCCAGCGCGGAAAGGGGTTCCTTGATGTCAGGGTGGCGCTCCACGACCTTTTCGGAGTCGTCGGGATCAGTGCCTTCGACGGGCGGCAGATCCAGCGGGCTGGGCAGGTAATCGATAACTCCGTCCAGAACGGGCTGAACGCCTTTGTTCTTGAAGGCGCTGCCGCAGAAGCAGGGCACGAACTTCAGCGCGATGGTCTGGCGGCGGATGGCGGCCTTGATCTGAGCTTCCGTCGGAGTCTGCCCGTCGAGGTAGAGCTCCATGATCTCCTCGTCGACGTCGCCCAGCGACTCGATAAGGTGCTCGCGGTAGATCTTGGCCTCTTCGAGCAAGGACTCGGGAATCTCGCGGGTCTCCGGATGGGATCCCAGTTCGTCGATGTAGACCAGGGCTTTCATGGCGATCAGGTCGATGACGCCCTCGAAGGAATCTTCCGAGCCGATGGGAAGGACCACAGGCACGGCGCGAGCACCGAGACGATCGTGGATCTGCTCAACTACGCTCAGGAAGTTGGCGCCCACGCGGTCCATCTTGTTGACGAACGCCACGCGGGGAACCTTGTACTTGTCGGCCTGACGCCAGACCGTTTCAGACTGAGGCTCTACGCCGCCAACGGCGCAGAAGACGGAAACGGCGCCGTCAAGCACTCGCATTGAACGCTCCACTTCGACCGTAAAGTCTACGTGGCCGGGCGTGTCAATCAGGTTGATCCAGCAATCCTTCCACTTACAGGTGATCGCCGCGGAGGTGATGGTGATACCGCGCTCGCGCTCCTGTTCCATCCAGTCCATAGTCGCCGCACCGTCGTGAACTTCTCCTATTTTGTAGTTCACTCCGGTGTAGAACAGGATTCTTTCGGATGTCGTGGTCTTGCCGGCATCAATGTGAGCCGCAATACCGATATTGCGGATTAAATGGAGGTCATTACTTAGCATAGACTTCACCAAAAACTAACGCTGATTACCAGCGATAGTGGGCGAAAGCTCTGTTGGCCTCTGCCATCTTGTGGGTGTCTTCGCGCTTTTTAACGGCGCTGCCTTCGTTGTTGTAGGCGTCCATCAGCTCGCGGGCGAGGCGTTCAGCCATGGGCATACCTTTTTTGCTGCGCGCATAGGAGATAATCCAGCGGATCGCAAGAGCTTGGGCGCGCGCGGGGGCAACTTCGACGGGGACCTGATAGGTGGCGCCGCCCACTCGGCGTGAGCGGACTTCAACGAGAGGCCTGACATTTTCCATGGCTTTTTCGAAGATCGCCATGGGTTCAGCTTTCAGCTTTTCAGAAGCCTGCTCCAGCGCGCCGTACATGATCGCTTCGGCAGTGCTCTTTTTGCCTTCGAGCATCAGCGTGTTGATGAACTTCGTGATCACCTTGTTGCCAAAATTGGCATCACCAAGGGTTTCGCGTTTTCTAACATGCCCTTTTCGCGGCATGAAATTCCCTCCTTAACCTTACTTCTTGGGACGGCGGGCGCCGTACTTGGAACGACTGCGCTTGCGATCTGCAACGCCGCCACAGTCGAGACTACCGCGGACAATGTGGTATCTTACGCCGGGAAGGTCCTTAACACGACCGCCGCGCACAAGCACCACAGAGTGCTCCTGAAGGTTGTGGCCTTCACCCGGGATATAAGACGTAACTTCAATTCCGTTCGTAAGACGGACACGGGCCACCTTACGAAGAGCCGAGTTCGGCTTCTTGGGAGTTACCGTGTAAACACGGGTGCAGACGCCGCGGCGAACGGGGCAGTTCTGCAGTGCGGGAGAGTCGGACTTGTAAGTCGGCTGACTGCGGCCCTTGCGCACAAGTTGGTTAATTGTTGGCACGCTATTTCCTCCTTCTTCTGAAAAATTTATATTAAGCTTCAACCGAAGGGACCACTCCTCTTCGGCAGCCTTCCGTATCTTCACGTAATGCCGGTCCAGTTATCTGCCTGGCAAAGTCTCCCTAGCGGAGAAAAAATCGGCCTTTCTCGGAAACGTTTCCTTCTCAGGCCAGACTCAATTCGGCGAGCGGCAGACTAAACCGCTTTATTATCACTGTTCATTTCCCCGAAGGGATCACGCCCAGCGAAGTTGGATTCAGCGGTTCAGAGACAAGACACAGCTCACCCTCCGCACGAAAGACACTAAGGAATAATAACAACGGGGCGCGCTAATGTCAAGCTTTTAGCACGCCCCGGTTCGTGTAATTTCAATGGGAGTTTTTCCGCTAAAAATTAACTAACTTCGGCAAAAATTCCCCTTCCGTAGAAAAAAGTCCAGCCATTCTGAAGCAGAAGTTTTTTGTTTCCTACTGCGCCTCCGCAGGAGTTTCTTCAACGTTTCCAGGTTCCGCCGATCCAGTTCCGGTCTGGCTTTCATCCACGTTTTCCTGCGCAGCGTCCGCGCGCTTGTCCGATACCGAGATCCCCTGGAACCGTTCAATTCCCGTTCCGGCAGGGATCAGATGTCCGATGATGACGTTTTCCTTCAGTCCCATCAGGTGATCCACCTGGCTCCGCACCGCAGCGCCGGCGAGAATCTGAGCCGTCTGCTGGAACGACGCGGCGCTCAGGAAGCTCTCCGTCGCGAGGGCGGCCTTGGTAATTCCGTGAATGAACTTCTTGCACACGGGGCTGACGCGCAGCTTGCGCACAAAGGAGACGCGGCTGATGATGTTCACCTTTTCGCTCTGAGCCGACGCGGGACGAAGCACCAGTTCCTTGACGCCAAGCGGCGCCATCGCCGCGATATCGGCTCTCCGGATCACCTTGCCCGCAGGCACGACCACCTTGTCGCCGTCGCAGATCGGTTCAAGGTTCACCTTGCCCGAAGCCGCGTTTTCAAGGACTTCGGCAAGCATATTTTCGCGCGAAAACTGTTCGTCCGTCTCGCTCTCAAAGGTGATGCCCTGGATCGTCCCCTCGACGATGCCGCGCACAATGCCGCCGTCCACGATTTTCGCCGTGTCGGCCGCGACGTTGCCCTGCTGGTCGATAATCATCCTTATGGGCTTGCCCCATATCCTGTTGATCAGGCGCTCTTGGAACATATCGGGCACCGAGACCCGTTCCACGTTTTTCCAGATCCTGATCGACGTCACGGGAAGCGAACTGACCTTCTGGATCAGTTCCGAACTTAAGACCTCGTCGACGGCAGCAATTTTTTCACCGCCAACGAGGACGTTGTCGGCCAGATAGGCCACGTCCGAGAACTTGCGAAGGGTTTCGATATCGCGGAAAAGAAGGGGCCGAGGCTCGTCGGCGGTGATGATCCCAAGCTGAGCCAGCGTCAGTTCCTCTCCGGCGGGGATACGCTTTTCATCGCTGGACACATAATCGTCCACCAGCTGGAATCCTTTCATGTCGTTGCGGAAAGAGGCTTCTCCGACAATGACCTGAAGATCTCCCTGATTATCGGCGAAATGAATCTCCGTGACGGGCTGGCCGGGCTCAAGCAGCTCTCGGATAAACTGCTCGTCGGCGACGGTGTCCTTTGCCTCGGCGGCGTTCAGCGTCCTGTGGCCGCCGACGATATACTTGAAGGTCTTGCCGGTGAAGTTGCGGATCGCCTCGTCGATGTTCCGCGTGTTTTCTTCCTGGAGCTTGGCGATCTCTTTCTCCACGTCGACCGCCCATACCAGGTCTCCGGCCACGAGGGAGGTGTCGCCTTCGTCGATGACGCGGAGGCGGTTGATCGGCGCGACCTTGCGCAGGATGACTTCGATGTGCTTGTTGTTGATCGAAACGCCCTGAGAACGGTACACTTCCTGAATGCTGTCCACCAGGTATTTCTGGACAGCCTCTTGACCCTGAACCTCGAGAAGCTGCTGAGGGTCGAGATAGCCGTCGGTCAGAAGCGTGTCGGCCTTGACCTCCTGCCCCTCTTCAACCAGAAGGTTTTGAGCGGCAGGAATGCTGTAGGTCAGTTTCTGGACGATTTCGCTGTCGGGCGCGGTGCCTTCGATGATGACCTTCCGCTTCCCTTCAAGGTCGCGGATCTCCGCCACCTTGCCGTTCAGCCCCGCGAGGTACGCCACCTTTTTGGGGCGGCGGGCTTCGAAGAGCTGTTCGATTCTGGGAAGGCCTTGGGTGATGTCCTCGCCGGAAATGCGGACGCCGCCGGTGTGGAAGGTTCGCATGGTCAGCTGTGTGCCCGGTTCGCCGATGGACTGCGCGGCGACGACGCCCACAGCCTCGCCGATGTTGACGACCTGCCGCGACGAGAGGTCCACGCCGTAGCACTTCTGACAGATTCCATAGGAGGATTCGCAGCTCAGCGGGCTGCGCACCCAGATGTACTCTCTCAGTTTTTCGATCCTCCGGGCTGTGTCGTTGTCGATCAGGCCGTTGACGGAAATGATGCGCTCGCCGGTGACGGGGTCGTCGATATCTTCCAGCGACGTCCTGCCGGCGATGCGTTCGCTCAGGGGGATGACGACTTTGCCGTCGCTCTTCATGGGCTCGATCTTGATGCCCTTCTTGGTTCCGCAGTCGTCCTCAAGGACGATAATATCCTGAGCCACGTCCACAAGGCGCCGGGTCAGGTAACCCGACTTGGCCGTACGAAGCGCCGTGTCGGCCAGACCCTTTCGGGCGCCGTGGGTCGAAATAAAGTACTCAAGCATGTTCATGCCTTCGCGGAAGTTGGTGGTGATGGGATAGTCGATGATGCGTCCCGTAGGGTCGGCCATCAGGCCGCGAATGCCGGCCATCTGGGCAAGCTGTCCGCGGCTGCCTCGAGCGCCGGAGTCAACCATCATTCTGATCGGGTTGTCCAGGTCCATGTGGTCCATAATGGCGTCGCCGATCTTGCGGGCCGCTTCGGACCACAGAGTTTCCTTCTGGCGCAGGTACTCGTCTTCGGTCAGGATTCCCATCTCGTACTGACCGCGGATCTCGCCGTCCACGGCCAGCGACTCGTCGACGACCTGCTGCTTTTCGGGCGGGATGACGATAGCCTGCATCTGGAAGCTCAGTCCGCTGATGCACGCCCAGTGATAGCCCAGGTTCTTGATGGAGTCGAGCATGTCCACCATTTCGGTACGGGTCACGTGGTCATAGGCCGCGTCAAGCATGACGCTCAGGTCCTTCTTCCCCATCTGGATATTCACGTAGCGAAGCCGCCTGGGAAGGTGAAGGTTGAACAGGGCGCGTCCCGGCGTGGTGATCAGCCATTTCCGGTCGGAGCCGAGGAAGTTCTCATCCTGGATGCCTTTGTCCGACAGGGGGGTCCAGTCGGGATTCCAGCGCAGGTACACTTTTGAGTTGACGTGGGCAACGCCGTGATGGAGCGCCGTCATCACGTCTTCCATGTCCTCGAAGTACATACCTTCGCCGGGCATGCCCTCGATCATGTTGGTGATGTGGTAAATGCCGAGCAGGATGTCCTGAGTCGGCGACACGATAGGCTTACCGCTGGCCGGCGAAAGCAGGTTATTGGCGGCCAGCATCAGCATACGGGCCTCGGTCTGCGCCTCGATGGAAAGGGGTACGTGGACGGCCATCTGGTCGCCGTCAAAGTCGGCGTTGAAGGCCGTGCAGGCCATGGGATGGAGGCGGATGGCCTTGCCTTCCATCAAGATGGGCTCGAAAGCCTGAATTCCCAGTCGGTGAAGCGTGGGAGCTCGGTTGAGCATAACGGGATGGTCCTTGATGATCTCCTCAAGGATACCCCAGATCGCTTCGTTGCCGCGTTCAATCAGGCGTTTGCCGTGCTTGACGTTCGTCGCGATCCCCACTTCGACCATTTTCTGGATGACGAAGGGCTTGAACAGCTCAAGGGCCATCTGCTTGGGAAGGCCGCACTGATAGAGGCGCAGGAAGGGGCCTATTGCGATAACGGAACGGCCGGAGTAGTCGACGCGCTTGCCGAGCAGGTTTTGGCGGAAGCGCCCTTTCTTGCCTCTCAGCAGGTCGGTCAGGCTCTTCAGAGGACGGTTGCCGGCGCCGAGCACGGCTTTGCCCATGCGCCCGTTGTCGATCAGGGCGTCCACGGACTCCTGAAGCATTCTCTTCTCGTTGCGCACGATGATCTCGGGAGCGCGGAGCTCCTTCAGTTTGCTCAAACGGTTGTTGCGATTGATCACGCGGCGGTACAGGTCGTTCAGGTCCGAGGTGGCGAAACGGCCGCCGTCGAGCTGAACCATGGGGCGCAGATCGGGCGGGATGACGGGCAGGACTTCGAGCACCATCGATTCAGGCTTGCAGTCACCCTTCCGGAAGTCCTCCACCACCTGAAGGCGCTTGACGATCTTGCGGCGCTTCTGCCCCGTCGTTTCAGTGAGTTCCTCGCGAAGCTCCTGAACAAGGTGGGGGATGTCCATGCTGCTCAGTTTTTCCCGAACGCCTTCCGCTCCGATGCCGGCTTTGAATTTTTTGTCGTAGCTGCTGCAGAGGTACTGCTCTCTGTCCAGAATGATGTCCGAATCGGTAAAGGGCGATTCGCCTTCGTCGATGACCAGATAACAGGGATCCTCCACAACCACGCTCTCAAGCTGGGAAGTAAAGCGGCGGGGGTATTTTTCCTGAAAAAGGGCGTGTTCCGTGGCAGACAGGACGCTGCCCTTCGCATAGGGAAGGTGCGTCACCGTCATGACCATGAAACTGTCCTGATTCCCGGTTTTATGGCGCTCCGCCTCTATGACGGCGCCCTCTTCGCGCAGGCGCTTCAGTTTGGACTCCGATATCACGGAACCGACGGCAGCTTCGTCCTCGTTGCTGCTGGCAGTCACCGCATAGGCCGGCTCGGCGGTAAACACCTCGTCGCCGAACTCAGCGCGGTAACGATTGTACTGGCTGCTGGAGATCACGTCGTCCACCGAAAGGGGGATGTCGTCGGTGGTGATGATCTTATAGGCTTCTTCAGCCTTGAACTTGGGATCGTAATGCATGTGCACGTGCATTTCCGATTCGGAAATAATGTCGTCCTTGCGGGCCAGATCAGGACGCTTACCTTCAATCACGACTTTATAGGCCGCTTCCCTCTTGCGCACGGGGGCAAAGTAGATGACCTTCTCGAGCATCTTCGTCGCCGTCCCGAGCAGCAGGCTCAGACGGCTCGGAATGCCGCGGAGGTACCAAATGTGGACCACGGGAGCCGCAAGCTCGATGTGCCCCATCCTCTCGCGGCGGACGCGGTTGTCGGTCACTTCGACGCCGCAGCGGTCGCAGATGACTCCCTTGAACTTGGGGCCGCTCTTCTTATATTTGCCGCAGGCGCATTCATAGCTTTTCTGAGGTCCGAAAATACGTTCGCAGAACAGTCCGTCGCGCTCAGGACGCAGCGTGCGGTAGTTAATCGTTTCCGGTTTCTTGACTTCGCCATGGGAAAGAGCCCTGATCTGATCAGGACTGGCAAGGCGTACGCGCACGCCCACAATTTCACGAGTCGCCATGACTATTCAACCCCCTTCTCATCGCTGTCAAACTTCTCGTCAATTCCAATCTCGTCGAAAAAATCGCCGCCGTATTCCGGCAGGGCTTCTTCAGGCGGTTCTAAAGCATCTACAGGCGCCAGAGCCTCTTCAGCCGGGCCGTCGTCGGACTCAAAGTTTTCCTCTGCCTCGTCGGCAAGCTCGCCCATATCGTCGGCTTCGCCTTCGGGCTGCCCTTCGTCGGGGCGCCCCTGAGCGCCGTCTTTGCCGCCCTCATTTTCGGGAGCGGCATCCAGATCGATCATCATGTCCTTGGCCGTGATCGCGTCGATCTCCGAAGGACGGCGGGGGCCGTCGTCCTCGTCGTCGATGACCAAAGGCCCGGAAGTCCCGTCGCTGTAGTCGATTTCCACCGTCAACCCCAGCCCCTCCAATTCCTTGACGAGCACCTTAAAGCTTTCGGGAACGCCGGGCTTGGTCAGGTTCTGCCCCTTGATGATCCTCTCGTAGGTCTTCAGTCGCCCGCGGATATCGTCGGACTTGACCGTGAGCATCTCCTGAAGGACATGCGCGGCGCCGTAGCCCTGAAGGGCCCAGACTTCCATCTCTCCGAAGCGCTGTCCTCCAAATTGGGCCTTTCCGCCCAGAGGCTGCTGAGTGATCAGGCTGTAGGGTCCTACAGAACGGGCATGCAGCTTGTCGTCGACCAGGTGGTTCAGCTTCAGCATGTACATGACGCCCACGGTGCTCGGGTACTGCATCTGGTCGCCCGTACGCCCGTCGCGGAGCCGGATCGTGCCGCCCGAAGAAAGCTTGTCTTTCAGGTCGGGATCCTTGTCGGCCAAGTCCCGAAGCAGTCCGTAAATCTCTTCTTCCGTCGCGCCTTCAAAGACGGGCGTGGCCACAAACCAGTTGTTATGAAGCGCCACAAATCCCAGGATAACCTCCAGCACCTGCCCCAGGTTCATACGGCTGGGAACGCCCAGCGGGTTCAGGCACACGTCCATGGGCGTGCCATCGGGCAGGTAGGGCATGTCTTCCACGGGCAGGATCCGGGACACGACGCCCTTGTTGCCGTGACGTCCCGACATCTTGTCGCCCACGGTAATCTTGCGCAGCTGAGCCACGTAGACCTTGATCACTTCATTGACACCGGGGCTCAGGGATTCTGCGTTCTCTTCCTTGGTCAGGCGCTTGACGGCGACGATCTTGCCTCGCGTGCCATGGGGCACGTGCAGGGATGTGTCGCGGACTTCGCCGGCCTTTTCGCCGAAAATCGCGCGGAGCAGCTTTTCCTCGGGGCTGTGGTCAGCTTCGCCCTTGGGCGTGACCTTTCCGACCAGGATGTCGCCGGCGTTGACCTCGGCGCCAATGCGGACGATACCGTCCTCGTCGAGGTTGCGCAGCGCGTCCTCGCCCACGTTCGGGATGTCGCGTGTGATCTCTTCAGGCCCCAGCTTGGTGTCGCGGGAGTCGATCTCATATTCCTCGATGTGGATCGACGAGTAAAAGTCCTCTTTGACGAGGCGCTCGCTCAGCAGGATGGCGTCCTCGTAGTTGTAGCCTTCCCACGGCACGAAGGAAATCAGCACGTTCCTGCCCAGCGCCAGTTCCCCATTGTCCACGGACTGGCCGTCAGCCAGCAGCATGCCCTTCTCCACGCGGTCGCCATGCGATACCTTGGGACGCTGGTGGATGATCGTGCCTTGGTTGGAACGGCGGAACTTCTCCATCTTGTGGACGTGTTTCCCGCCGTTAGCGTCGGTCACTTCGATACGGTCCGAGTCCACGTAGGTGACCGTGCCAGCGCAGTCGGACATGATGCAGCAGCCAGAGTCGCGGGCGACTCGCTCCTCAATACCCGTGCCGACACGTGGAGCTTCAGGAAGCAGCAGAGGCACGGCCTGACGCTGCATGTTCGATCCCATCAGGGCTCGGTTTGCGTCGTCGTGCTCCAGGAAGGGGATCAGAGCGGCCGAGGCGGACACGACCTGTTTTGACGCGACGTCGAGGTAGTCCACCCTCTCAGGCGGAACTTCCACGATGATGCCCTTATAGCGGGCGTACACCATGGACTCCGTCAGACGCCCCGTCTCGGGATCGAAGGGCGTGTTGGCGCGGCCCACGTAGTAAAAGTCTTCCTCGTCAGCCGCCAGGTAAACCACGTCGTCCACGTTGCTTGAGACGTAGCCGTCTTTGACGGGACGGCGCGGCGTGATCAGGAAGCCGTACTCGTTGACCGTCGCGTAGGTCGCCAGCGAGGTGACCAGACCGATGTTCGGGCCTTCGGGCGTCTCGATGGGGCAGATGCGGCCATAGTGCGTGTAGTGGACGTCGCGGGCTTCAAAACCGGCGCGTTCACGGCTCAGGCCGCCGGGGCCAAGGGCCGACAGGCGGCGGCGGTGAGTCAGTTCTGAAAGGGGGTTGTTCTGGTCCATAAACTGCGAAAGCTGCCCTGAGCCGAAGAACTCGCGCAGCGCCGCAGAAATGGGACGCACGTTGATCAGGTCGCGGGCCATGGCCTTCGACAGGTCTGCGACGGTGGTCATACGCTCCTTGGCGATACGCTCCAGGCGCAGCATCCCGATGCGGAGCTGCGACTGAAGAAGCTCGCCCACGGAACGCACGCGGCGGTTGCCCAAGTGGTCGATATCGTCGGTATGCTCTTCGCCCACATCGGGGAACGTGAACTCATCGCGCTGCTCTTCCGTGTCGCGCAGCGCCACCAGACCTTTGACGATGCGAATCAGGTCGTCCATGGTCAGAAGGCGCTCGTTCATGTCGATATGAAGCCCCAGGCGGCGGTTCATCTTGTAGCGCCCCACCCGTCCCAGGGTATAGCGGCGGCGGTCAAGGAAAAGATCGTCGAAATACTCCCGAGCACCCTCGATGCGCACGGGCTCATTGGGGCGCATCCTGCGCAGGATCTCGAGAAGTGCCTCATCGGTGCTATTCGTGCCGTCCTTTTCCAGAGAGGCCACGAGCATGGGGCAGACCTTCCAGATCTTGACCTTGGTGCGTCCCTGCTCCCAGAGGATTTCCAGGCTTTCCTTATCCAGGCGCTGGCCTTTTTTAAGGAGCACGTTCCCCTTGTGGTCGAGGATCGTCTCAGCCAGCAGGCACCCGATAGCTTCTTCGCTGACGATGTCGAAATCCTCGATCGTGCCGTCGAAGGCCTCGAGCAGTGCGTCGTTGGATCCCAGGCCGAAGGCTTTGAGAAGCAGCGTGCCCGGAAGTTTTTTACGGTTGTCGATATTCACCGAAAGCTGGTCGCCGGTCATGACGAACTCAAGCCAGGCTCCGCGGTCGGGGATGATCTTGGCGGAATAGTTCTGAACGCCTGAAGAACCGGTTTCGGACTTGAAGTAGACGCCCGCGCTTCGCGCCAGCTGGTTGACGACGACACGCTCCGTGCCGTTGATGATAAAGGTGCCGCGCGGCGTCATCACGGGAAAATCGCCCAGGTAAATTTCTTCCTCGCGTTTCTCCTGCGCTTTGTCGTTCACGAGGCGGATCGTGGCTTTGATGGGACGATGCCAGGTGCAATCCCTCTGTTTCGCTTCATCCTGAGGCATCGAAGGTTCTTCTATCGAGTACCCCAGAAACTCCAGCTTAAAGCTTCCGTCGTAGTTCTTAATCGGGAAAATTTCGTCCAGCAGCTCTTTCAGCCCTACAGATTCCTGCTTCTCAGGCGGAACGTCCTCCTGAAAAAAACTTCTGTAGGAGCTTCTCTGCACTTCCACCATATCGGGAATGGAGACAATATCCCGGGCTCGCCCAAAAGTCAGACGCTCGCGCCCCTTCGCTACCGGTATGAATTCAGCCATGCGGCAGATGACCTCCCTGCAAAAAGTAAATCCAAAACAAAAAATCCAACTAGAAAGAAAATTTCGACGCCAAAGAGACGACCTGGGCTCTCTTCTTCCAAACCGAGCGCCAGCCCGCCAATTTCAACAGCTTATCGTTTCTTCACCACAGAAGTATAAATGGCATTTCCCCCTGAAAAGATGACAAAAAAAGGCTGCATCAAGTCATTGACTCAATGCAGCCCTCACGTATCGGTGACATGTCCATCACAGAGAAACGATGGTGCCCGAGGGGAGACTCGAACTCCCATAGGCCAGTGCCCACTAGAACCTGAATCTAGCGCGTCTACCAATTCCGCCACCCGGGCGTTTCCTGAACACCAGAGCATTATAAATGGCGATTCGCATTTTGGCAAGCCCCCAATTGAATTTTTTTCAAGAAATTTTTCAGGAACTTTTTCCCAGAAAAAATTCAGGCCCCCCGTGAAGGCGCAATCAGGGCTCAAAGTCTATCCCGCCTTCGGTTACAGCGCCGCGGTGACCAGGCCGTGGCCTTTGTTTTTGGACCGATACATGGCGTCGTCGGCGCGAAGCAGAGCCGAATCCATGGTATCGTCCCTTTTCAGGGCCGTCACGCCGATGCTGACCGTCAGCACGCAGTTTCTGGCGCGGCCTTCGCTCTGTATGGCCGCGGAAAGGTCGTTCAGCAGCCTCACCGATTCGTCCTGAGAAAGAGGCATGATCCCGACGAATTCATCGCCGCCCCAGCGCGCCAGATAGGCGGACTCCCCGAGACAGCCCCGCAGCTGCTGCGCCACGGCAACCAGCACAGAGTCGCCGTAAAGGTGCCCGCCAAAGTCGTTGATCCTCTTGAACTCGTCCACGTCCAGGATAAAAAGGGTCTCGGCGCCGTGATGTTCCAGACGCGCCAATTTTTCGGCGAACAGGAGATTGAAGGCCTGGCGGTTTGGCAAATGGGTCAGCTCGTCGGTGGTGGCCTTTTCAAGAACGGTTTTATTGAACCTGGAAACCAGCCACGTGCTGACATAAAGGAGTATCAACAGGAGAATGAAAGCCATGGCAAGATCCTGTTTCAGCTGCATAAAGAACGCTTCTTGAAGGACGCGGGTGTCCTTCTCCACCACAAGGTACCAGTCCATGCTCTTGACGTAGCAGGTGATCAGGCAGTGGTCCAGCAATTCCTGAGGGTACCAGTGCATTTCGGGGGTTTCGAGGTTCCCCAGGATATCTTCCCTCAGGCTCTCCACCGGCAGAAGGGTGAAAAGATTGGCCTTTTCAATCAGACTGCGGTCAGTATGGACCTGCACAACTCCATTTCGGTCCACAAGGAAGGCCCGCAGTTGGAATTCCTGCTCATAACGCCTCAGCATTTCCTGAAGGTGATACATTTTAATGCCCACTCCGACGACGCCCATCAGCTTTCCGTCGCCGTCTTCGATGCGGCAGTTGACAAAGACAGTCAGCGCGTTGTTGTCCGCTTCGTCCACGTCTACGTCGAGCGCCCAGCTTTTGTTCATCGCCAGAAAATCGTAATACCAGACGTCGTGAGCGTTCTGGGGGCTGATGACCTTATGCACGCCCCCGAAATGGTAATAGACGTCGCTCTTGGAAGATACCAGAAAGACAGAGTTATAGTCATAACGTTTTTTCAGCGCTTTCAAATATTCCAGAAGGTAGCGCTGATGTTCAGGGTCATCTTTCAGTTCCTTTTCCTCGCGCAGCCATTTCTTCAGAAAGGTGTCGGCCGCCATGGTGCTGGAGACGAAGACGGGCTTGGTCAGGTCGTTGTCAACCCGTGAGTAGACGCCCAGCGCCGTCAGCTTCGAGATGTTTTCGATGTCGTCGCGAACCACGGCGCCATAACTTCGGTAGTTCATGTAGGCGCTGCACACAAATCCCAGGGTGATCACCAGGCAGATAGTCAGATTGACGCGCAGCACTACGTTCTTATTGATATCGTAAATAACCTTCATAGACTCCTCCGTCTTCTCTGCAACGTCAATCTCTTCACCGATAGGCCTTCAGGCGTTCACTCAGCGTCCCGCGGCGCGGGAGATCCGGTCGCGCAGCGCCCGGCCAATGCCCGCCAGAGGCGGCCACTGCGCCACGATCGGCAGACCGTCCCGCTCCAAATCGCGGAGGGCCGAGAATAAACCGTGGGCATAGCCTTCAAAGTCCTTAAAGAGGATCTGGCGGCTGGCAGGCGCTTCGGAAGGGTCCACGCCGGCGTAGGTAAACCTTTCGGGCCACAGAAAGGGCTGTCCCGGTTCCCAGATCCGAACCTCCACCTTGGGCGCATAATGGCGGTAGCGCGTGCCCGGCGATTTTTTGAGCTGGTTCAGCCCTACGGGCAAGGCCACCTCGCCCAGAAAATCCTGAAGCTGTTCCATGGAGATTCCGCCCGGGCGCAGCAGCACCGGGATCCTGTCGGTCACGTCCAGCACCGTAGATTCCACGCCCACGCGGCAGTCACCGGCGTCCAGGATCATGGCCACGTCGCTTCCAAAGTCCTCTGCCACGGTCTGGGCATTGGTCGGGCTGGGTCGGCCGCTTTTATTGGCGCTGGGGCCCGCCACAGGAACGCCGCAGGCGGCGAAAAACGCCAGCGCCACAGGGTAGTCGGGCATCCGGCAGCCTACCGAGGGCAGGCCAGCGCGGGCTTCAGGCGGCACACAGTCCCTGACGGGAAGCACCAGCGTCAGCGGTCCGGGCCAGAAGCGGTCCATGAGCCGCCGGGCTCGGGCGTCCACATAGGCAATCTTTTCGACGGATTCAGGATCGGGAAAGTGCAGGATCAGCGGGTTGTCCGAGGGCCGCCCCTTGGCCGCATAAATTTTCTTCACGGCGCCGGGGTCCAAGGCGTTGGCGCCAAGGCCGTAGACGGTTTCGGTGGGAAAGGCCACAAGCTGTCCGCTTCGAATCAGCCGAGCGGCTTCGGCAATCACTTCTTTATCGGGATTCCAGAAGTCCAGCGCGACCACGTTGTCATATTTTTTCACAGTAGATGCCACCTTCATAGCCTGTCATAAATTTGCGCCGATACTCGGGGAAGCGTCCTTCGATGATGGCTTGGCGGGCTCCCGCGACGAGATGGACCAGGAAATGGATATTGTGCCAGCTGCACAGCCGCGCGCCCAGAATCTCGCCGGTCCTGTAGAGATGGCGGACGTAGGCCCGCGTGAAGTTTTTGCAGGTGTAGCATTCGCATTCCGAGTCGATGGGCGAAAAATCCTCGGTGTAGCGGCTGTGTTTGATGTTGAGCTTGCCGTCGTGGGTAAACAGCGTCCCCGTGCGGCCGTTGCGCGTGGGAAGCACGCAGTCGAACATATCCACGCCGCGCGCGATGCCCTCGATCAGATTGGCGGGATGCCCCACGCCCATCAGGTAGCGAGGCTTGCCGGCGGGCATGTGGGGCATAAGCTTTTCAAGGCAGCGGTACATCTCGGCATGGCTCTCGCCCACCGAGAGCCCGCCTATGCCGTAGCCCGGAAAGTCCATCGCCGCCAGTTCGTCGGCGCAATGTGCGCGCAGGTCGTCAAAAAGGCCGCCCTGGACAATGCCGAACAAGGCCTGATCCCGGCGGCTATGGGCTTCCTGACAGCGTCTGGCCCAATGCAGCGTGCGCTCCACGGCGGGAACCGCCTCTTCGCGGGTGCAGGGCAGCTTGACACACTGATCGAAACACATGGCAATGTCGGCGCCCAGCTTCTGCTGAATTTCAGTGGCCAGCTCCGGCGTCATCATATAACGGCTCCCGTCGAGATGGGAACGGAACTCGACCCCGTCCTCCATGATCTTGTTGATCTTCGCGAGAGAAAAGACCTGAAAACCGCCGCTGTCGGTCAAAACAGGACGGTCCCAGTTCATAAAGCCGTGCAGGCCCCCGGCTTTGGCGATCAGGTCGGGGCCGGGACGCAGGAAGAGGTGGTAGGTATTCGACAGGATAATGCGCGCGTCGATCTCCTTCAACTCTCGAGGGCTCATGGCCTTCACCGTAGCCTGGGTGCCCACGGGCATAAAAACGGGTGTGGGGATAACGCCGTGGGGCGTCACAAACTCCCCCGCCCTCGCTCCCGTCTCGGGGCATTGGGCAATCAGTTTGTATTCAAACACTCTTACTCCTCCAAACCATAAAAATCGAAACAGTTGCGCCAAATCTGCGCCTTGAGATACTCCAGGTCCGATTCCTTCACCTGGGCCAGCTTCGCGTAGACCAAGGGCACGCGGGAAGGAACGTTTACGCTTCCCCTGAACGGAACTGGAGCCATCCAGGGCGAGTCGGTCTCACACAAGAGCGACTCCAGGGGAATTTCTTTGATGACCGCGCGGAACTCCTCAGCACGGGCGAAGGTGATCACGCCGGTGACGCCGATCTTCCACCCCAGGCCCAGCGCTTTTTCCGCGTCTTCCCGAGCGCCCGAAAAACAGTGAAGCACCGCCTTTTTGGGGGCGCCGGCCTGCTCGATGATAGGCCAGAAATCGTCATAGGCCTCGCGCACGTGGAACACCACGGGCTTATCCATGCGGGCCGCCGCCTCAAGCTGTTGGGCCAGCACACGGCGCTGCACGTCGCGAGGTGAAAGGTCGTAGTGATAGTCCAGGCCGATCTCGCCCCAAGCGCGCACCTCAGGCAGCGCCGCCAATTCAAGAAGACGCTCCGGCAGCCCGCCGGCGGCGTCCTTGGCGTCGTGAGGATGGATGCCCACCACGGGAAACAATCCATAAGAAGGAAATTTCCGGCAGATCTCCACGGCTTCTTCGCTGTCGGCCAGATTGGAACCGATCACGGCCATCCGCCCCACCCCCGCAACCCGGCAGCGCTCCAGTTCCTCCGGGATATCCCCGCGAAGCTCCGGTGAGTTGAAATGGCAGTGACTGTCTATATAATCCATGCGATTACTCCTTAACGTCAATTATGGGAAGGGCACAGAAGCGCGCACTCCGACAATTCCGCTGCCTGAAACGCAGAAGGCGGCGCAAGCGAATTCTTTCAGCTTCGCCAGTCCTCCCTTTCGAACTGTGCGAGCGCACACGACTCTTCCATTATGTCCGGCTGATTATATACCAGAACGCCATAAAACTAAAGCGACGGGCCTCAGGCGAAGGCCCCCACCGACCAGGGCCTATCATGCCCTAACGGGGCGGCCTCAAAGAAAGCCCCCTCAATTTTAAAGAAGGAGTGAGCCTGGTATAATAAAAAAGCCGGCACACGCGGGAAAAACTGGCAGAAGCCGGCGGAAAATCTTTTTAAACTCCACGAGGTGAAGAACATGAGATTGACGTCATTCTTTCTGGGATTATTCGCCCTATCCGCCATGGCTGTTGCAACTCCGACGGCGGGGACAGCGGCACAGGGGGCGGCCGATTACGCGCAAGTCTACGGCGGCATATTGGACGACTTCCATACGCTGATCATCAGCGGCTCCGACGAGCATATTTCCTACGACGGCGCCACTGGGGTAATGGAGATCGCGAGGCTTGGCGGCGACGCCCTTGGGAGCGTGGGATACGCCGTGCTGGACCTCAGCGGGGACGGGATTCCTGAACTGCTGATAGGGGCCGCGGGCACGAGAAAAGGCTTCGAGGACGAGGGCAGCGAAATTTACGCCGTCTACTCCTGCGCGGGAGGAGCGCCGCGCTGCGTCCTCGAGGGATGGGCCAGAAACAGCTACAGGCTGATGGAGGACGGCCTGTTTTTCAACCGGAGTTCCAACGGCGCCATGTACAGCATCTTTGGGACCTACGCCCTCTCGCGGGACGGCGGTTCGCTGACCTGCAGGGATTATTATTTCTCCTTCGAAAAAGACAAAAAATCACAAAAGATCGGCTTTTATCACAACACATCAGGAAAATGGGACAAATCAGTTTCAAGAGAACTGAAAATTTCCGAGAAAAAATTCTGGCAGACGGAGGCAAAACTGGCAAAGCAGACCCGGCATATAAAGCTTACGCTCTTCTCAGAGTACGAGACCTCAAAGGAGGGAAAGAACGCCGCGGAACCGCCCCTGCGGGTCCAGGAGGCCGAAGGGGCACTGTCCCGGTTTTCCGCTTACGACCTGTTTACCGCCAGCAGTTCTGAGCCTCGGGTCAGGGTCCTCTTTTCAACCGAAAACAGCGTCAGAGACTTTAAAGTGCTGGCTCTGAGCTTTGAGGACATAGACGAAAAGGGAAAGATGAAATTCGCGGTCAAGGAGCTGCACTCGCTCGACAGGCTCGCGCCGGAGCGCCCGCTGGTGGTGGAAATGACGTTCTACGGCTCCATTCCCAACAACGGCGTCTCCTATGTGGATCAAAAGGGCGCGAGACGCCGCTTCACCGTGGAGCAGAGCGGTGAGGACGGGGCGCTGTTCCTGCGGGAGTTCTGATCACGCCTCGGCGGGAGGTCTCAAGGGCACGCTGCTTCCAGTTTCCTGCATTTTTTCGAATTATCTGAAAACAAACAAATCTTTCGCAATTAATTTTTTTAGTGTAAATAAAAAGGGAAGCGGCACAAAATTATTGACAGGAGGGCCCTTAAAGGCGTATACTTCCAAACTATCAACAATAGACATCATTCCGCCAATATGAGCGGGAAAGGATCACACCATGCGCAACGTCAACTTTTTCGCAGCCGAATATTTTTACTTTTACTTTTTTTGGACAATCCAAAAGAGTAATTTTGTGCTGCCAAAAGTTTGACGCAAGCGTTCCAGAGTTTTAATCGGGATACGCAGAGGCCGTGCAGAATTACTGCACGGCCTCTATTTTTTTACCGTTAGAATGACGAGTTTATATTTTTGAGGAGGAACAGAACATGATCGCAGTATTGAAAAACGGAGTTACGGAAGAGCAGCAGGCGAGCCTGTGTAAATGGTTCGAGGGAATGGGGCTTGCGTGTCACGTCTCCAAGGGCGAGTTCCATACCATCATCGGCCTCATCGGCGACGTGAGCCGCGTGGACGTGGAGATGCTCGAGAGCCTTTCCATCATCGAGCGCGTCACCCGCATCAGCGACCCCTTCAAGAAGGTGAACCGCAAATTCCACGAAGAACCCACCGTGGTGGACGTGAAGGGCGTCAAGATCGGCGGCGGCAACTTCCAGGTCATCGCCGGCCCCTGCTCCGTCGAAAGCCGCGATCAGATCATCGCCGTGGCCAAGGCCGTCAAGGCCTCGGGCGCCACCATGCTGCGCGGAGGCGCTTTCAAGCCCCGCACATCCCCCTACGCCTTCCAGGGCCTGCACGACGAGGGGATCAAACTGCTGCTCGAGGCCAAAAAAGAGACGGGACTGCCTATCGTCACCGAGATCATGGACCTGCGTGACCTTGACCTGTTCGCCGACGTAGACGTGCTCCAGGTGGGCGCGCGCAACACCCAGAACTTCGAGCTCCTGAAAGAACTGGGACGCTGCGACAAGCCCATCCTGCTCAAGCGCGGCATCGCGGGCACCCTCAAGGAACTGCTCATGAGCGCCGAGTACATCATGGCCGGCGGCAACGAGAACGTCATCCTCTGCGAGAGGGGCATCCGCACTTACGAGACCTACACCCGCAACACGCTGGACCTGTCGGCCGTGCCCGTGCTTCACGAATACACCCACCTGCCAGTGATCGTCGATCCCAGCCACTCCACGGGCTACTCGCGCTACGTGGAGCCTATGTCGGTCGCCGCGGCGGCCTGCGGCGCCGACGGGCTCATCGTGGAAGTACACAACGACCCGGCGCACGCCCTGTGCGACGGCGCTCAGTCCCTTACGCCCGAACAGTTCGACGCGCTGACCCAAAAGGTCGCCAAGGTCCGCGAGGCTCTGAAATAAAATGAAGACCATCGGAATCGTCGGGCTGGGGCTTATCGGAGGCTCCTTCGCCCGCGCCTACAAAAATCCCGACGGCGAGGCCGGCAGCTGGAACGTGCTGGGGTTCAACCGCACCCGCTCCATCTACGAACTGGCGCACATCATGGGCGCCGTGGACGGCGAGCTGACGCGGGAAAACATGAAAGACTGCGAGTGCATCCTGATCACGCTGCATACCATCCCCGCCTGCCAGTGGCTGAAAGACAACGCGCCCTCCATCGGACGGCACACCATGGTCATCGACTGCTGCGGCGTGAAGCAGGAGATCTGCCGGCTGGGCTTCGGTCTGGCCCGTCAGTACGGCTTCACCTTCGTGGGAGGCCATCCCATGGCGGGAACCCATCAGTGGGGCTTCAAGGCCAGCCGCGCCGACCTGTACAAGGGAGCCAGCTTTGTGGTGATCCCGCCCGTGTATGACGACGTAATGCTGCTGGAACGTGTGAAAAGCTACGTCATGCCCGCCGGTTTCGGCCGCATCACCGTCACCACCGCGGACAAGCACGACCGCATGATCGCCTTCACGTCGCAGTTGGCGCACGTGGTGTCCAATGCCTATGTGAAAAGCCCCACCGCCCGAGAGCACAAGGGATTCTCCGCAGGAAGCTACCGCGACCTCACCCGCGTGGCGTGGCTGAACCCCACTATGTGGACTGACCTGTTTCTCGAAAACCGTGAGCCGCTGCTCTTTGAGCTGGACCACATCATCACGGAGCTGGCAAAATACCGCGACGCCCTGGCCGGCAGCGACGAAAAGGCCCTGTGGAACCTGCTCGAAGAAGGCCGCCGGCGCAAGGAAGAGGTGGACGGATAAATGAACAGCGTAACTGTCCGCACTGCTTCCAAAAAGTACAGCGTCCACAGCGGCGAAAACCTCATCAGGTACGCAGGGGCGCTGGCCGCGTCCGCCGTGGGCGTGGGACAGGCCCTTATCGTGACCGATACCAACGCGGGCCCGTTATACGGCGAAACACTGATGAACGCACTGACCGGCTCAGGCTTCGACGCCAGGATGTTCATGATCCCCGCGGGGGAACAGTCCAAGAACATGAACTGGCTTTCGGCCATCCTCAACCACATGGCGCAAAGCCGCATGACCCGGGAAGACACGGTCTTCGCCCTCGGCGGCGGCGTCATCGGCGACATGGCGGGACTGGCCGCGTCGCTGTATATGCGGGGGATCAGCCTGGTGCAGGTGCCCACGTCGCTTCTGGCGTCGGTGGATTCCTCGGTCGGAGGAAAGACAGCCATCGACCTCGAAGCTGGAAAGAACCTCGTGGGTTCCTTCTTTCAGCCCGACCTGGTCCTGTGCGACACCGCCAGTTTCAAGACGCTGCCCCCCGAGCAGATCGCCAACGGCTTCGGAGAGATCGTCAAAACGGGCGTGATCCGCGACGAAAAGCTCTTCGAGATGAGCGCCGCGCCCCAAATTTCCAACATAACGGCCATCGTCCACCGCTGCGTTGAAATAAAGAGCGACGTGGTCTGTCACGACGAAAAGGAAACGGGACTTCGCCAGATTTTGAACTTCGGCCACACCTTCGGGCACGCCGTGGAAAAGTGCAGCAATTTCGCCATCCCTCACGGGTTCTGCGTCGCTATCGGCATGGCGATCATCACCGCCGCAAGCGTCAAGCGCGGAATCTGCGGGCAGGAAACGCTCACGCGCCTGCTGTCCGCCCTTAACGCCCGCGGGCTGCCCCACACCACCCATTACAGAGTGGAGGACCTTTACGACAGCATGATGTCGGACAAAAAACGCGCGCGGCACCCCCAAGGGTCGAACACGGTCACGTTGGTGCTGCCGCTTTCCATAGGCAGCGTGGAGCGCCGCAGGGTCGCGATGGAGGAGGCCCGCAGCTTCATGGTGGAGGGCCTCGCCGCCCTTGAAGAACTGGAGCGTGAATAAGCCATGAAGGCCGTCATCACTCCCGCCCCTCTGAAGGGCGTCATCGCCGCCATTCCTTCTAAATCGCACGTTCACCGTCTGCTGATCTGCGCCGCCCTGAGCGACCAGCCCGTTACGCTGGGCTGCCGCGTCGTCTCGGAAGACATTGCCGCCACCGCCCGCTGCCTCGAGGCGCTCGGAGCTTCAGTGACCTTTGGCGAGGGGACCGTCGCCGTTTCGCCCATAGGCGCGCCAAAAGACCGCGCCGCGCTCCCCCGTGAGGCGGAGCTGGATCCCGGCGAGAGCGGCTCTACCTACCGCTTCATCACGCCTCTGGCGCCGGCTCTGGGGCGGAAGGCCACCTTCAGGCTGCACGGCAAACTGCCCTCGCGCCCCATGGACGCACTGTGGGACGAGATGGAGCGGCACGGCGCCGCCGTCAGCGGCAAGGGCACGGACCATCCCGTAATTGAAGGCATGCTCACCTCCGGCGAATATACCCTTCCCGGCGATGTCTCATCCCAGTTTTTCAGCGGGTTGCTTTTCGCTCTGCCCCTCCTGGAGGGGCGCAGCCGCATCGTCGTGACGGGTAAGATGGAGTCTTTGGGCTACATCAACATGACTCTCGACGCCCTGCGCGCTTTCGGCGTCGCCGTCAGTTTCGACGGACAACGCTTCACCGTCGCAGGCGGGCAGCGTTACGTCGCGCCCGACAGCCTGAGCGCCGAAGGCGACTGGTCAAACTCGGCCTTCTGGCTCTGCGCGGGAGCCGCCCTGGAATCCATTACCGTCACGGGCCTCAAACGGCCCTCCCTGCAGGGCGACAGCGCCGTGACCGAAATTCTTCGCCGCATGGGCGCCTCGGTTACCGCCGAAGGCAGCCATATCACCGCCGCCCACGGAGAACTGCAGGGCCTTTCCATCGACGCAGGCGACACGCCGGACCTGGTGCCCGCTCTCGCCGTCGCCGCAGCGGCTGTAAAGGGCGTCACGGTCATCGAAAACGCCGGACGCCTGCGCCTGAAAGAGAGCGACCGCATCGCGAGCGTCTGCGCCGCCCTGAACGCCCTGGGCGGCAGCGCAGCGCCCGACGGCGACCGCATCATCATCACCGGCACGGGCAGGCTGCGCGGGGGCGTGGTGGACGCCTGCGGCGATCACCGCATCGCCATGCTCGGCGCCGCCGCGTCGGCGCTGTGCGAAGACCCCGTTACCATCGTCGGGGCCGAGGCCGTAAACAAGTCCTACCCCGGCTTCTTCAAAGACTTTGCCCTTCTGGGCGGAAAGGTCAGGGTGGAATAGATGAGCTCGTCATGGGGCAACCGCATCCGCCTGACCATCTTCGGCCAGTCCCATTCAGCCGCCGTAGGCGCCGTTATCGAAGGGCTGCCCGCGGGCTTTCCCGTGGACATGGAAAAACTGGCCCGTTTCATGAAGCGCCGAGCTCCCGGGCAAAGCTCCCTCGCCACGCCCCGTAAAGAAGCTGACACGCCCGAATTTCTGTCGGGCATCACGCCAGGCGCGGACGGGGCTCCGAGCCGCCTCTGCGGAGCCCCGCTCTCACTGATCATCCGCAACACCAACGTGCGTCCCGGCGACTACTCCGAGTTCTCCGTCACGCCGCGCCCCGGGCACGCCGATTATACCGCCGGCGTCAAATACGGCGGCTTTCAGGACGCCTCCGGCGGCGGGCACTTTTCGGCCCGCCTCACCGCCCCGCTGTGCGCCGCAGGCGGCATCTGCATACAAATACTGGAGGCTCAAGGCATCTTTATCGGCGCCCACATAAAAAGCGTCGGCGGCGTGCAGGACCGCCCTTTTGACCCTGTGGGCGTGAACAAGTCCGACTTCGACAGCCGCGTCTTCGCCCCGCTCACCGTCCTCGACCCCGAGGCTGGACGGAAAATGACCGAGAAGATCGAAGCCGCCAGGATGGACCAGGATTCAGTCGGCGGCGTAGTTGAATGCGCCGCCGCGGGCGTCCCCGCCGGATACGGCGACCCGCTGTTCGACAACGTTGAAAGCCGCGTCGCCTCCATCATATTCGCCATTCCGGCGGTGAAGGGCGTGGAGTTCGGAAGCGGATTCTCCGCCGCAGCCATGCGGGGCAGCGACCACAACGACGCCTTCGTCGCAGCGCCCTTTTCGGATAAAGAAAAGGGCGCCGTCAGGACAGCCGCCAACAATCACGGCGGGGTTTTGGGCGGCATCACGTCGGGAATGCCCATCCTGTTCCGCGTGGCCTTCAAGCCCACCCCGTCCATCGGTAAAACTCAGCGCACGTTAAACCTGCAGACAGGACAGGAAAGCAAGCTGAACATAAAAGGGCGCCACGACCCCTGCGTCGTCACGCGAGCCGTTCCCGTGGTGGAAGCCGCCCTCGCCGTCGCCCTCTGCGACCTGATCCTGCCCGGAAACTACACCCCTATACAATAAAAGGAGCTCTTATCTCATGGAAATCACTGATTATCGCGAAAAGATAGACGAAATCGACAGCGGACTGATCGACCTGTTCATGAAGCGCTTTGAAGTGGCGCGCGACATCGCCGCCTACAAAGCTTCGAAGAACATCCCCATCTACGACCCCGCGCGCGAGCGCCAGAAACTGAACGACCTCGCCACCTCCGTCGGGGACGAGATGGCTCCCGCCGTGGACGCCCTCTTCTCGCTGATCTTCGACCTCAGCCGTTCAGAGCAGAACCGCATCGTCTGCGGCCCGTCGCCGCTGAAAAAGAAGATCTCCCTGGCCATCGAGAACACGCCGGCCCAGTTCCCCACCCGCCCCTCGGTAGCCTGCCAGGGCGTTGAAGGCGCCTACTCCCAGAAGGCGGCCGAGCGCATCTTCCCCGGCGGAAACATCATCTACTGCAAGCAGTTCGAGAACGTTTTCGCCGCCGTCGAACAGGGGCTGTGCCGCTATGGCGTGCTGCCCATTGAAAACAGCACCGCCGGTTCCGTCAACCGGATCTACGACCTGATGATGGAGCATAACTGCTATATCGTGCGCAGCTGCCGCGTCAAAGTGGATCACAGCCTGCTGGCGAAGCCCGGCGCCAAGCTCTCCGACATTAAAGAAGTGCTGTCGCACGAACAGGCGCTGAACCAGTGCCAAGGCTTTCTCGCCTCTCTCGGTGTCAAGGCTGCGGCGGTGAAGAACACGGCCGTGGCCGCCCAGATGGTTCACGACAGTGACCGCAAGGACCTGGCCGCCCTGTCCTCCCGCAGCTGCGCCGACCTTTACGGGCTGGAATGCCTCAAGAGCTCCGTCCAGGACTCCGGAAGCAACTACACCCGCTTCATCTGCATCAGCAAGGAACTGGAGATCTACCCCGGCGCCGACCGCACCAGCCTCATGATGGTGGTGCCCCATAAGCGCGGGGCGCTGTCGCACGTTCTGTCGCGCTTCAAGGCGCTGGACATCAACCTGAACAAGCTCGAAAGCCGCCCCATCGCCAACACCGACTTCGAGTTCATGTTTTACTTCGACATCGACACGTCCATCTACGACGACGCCCTGCTGCGCGTTTTTGACGATCTTCAGGGCGCGGTGACCAGCCTCAAGTACCTGGGAAGCTACACCGAGGTCATCTAAATGCCACGTTTCGGCCTCATAGGGCGCGCGCTGGGGCACAGCTTCTCTCCCGCCATCCACGCCATGATCGGCGGCTATGAGTACAAGCTTTATCCTCTGGAACCCGAAGAACTGGACACGTTCCTGAAAAATACCGACCTGGACGGCTTGAACGTCACCATCCCCTACAAGCTGGATGCCATGCGCAGCTGCGCCGAGCTCAGCGACCGCGCCGCCGCCATCGGCTGCGTCAACACGCTCACGCGCCTGGACGGTGGACGGTGGAGAGGCGACAACACGGACTGGGACGGCTTTTTACACCTCCTGGGCGGCGACGAGCAGAAGCTCAAAGGCCGCCCCGCCCTGGTGCTCGGTTCCGGCGGGGCCTCGCGCACCGTCCGCGCCGTGCTGAAAAGCTGCGGTATCCCCTGCGCCGTCATATCCCGTTCAGGAACGGACAACTACCAGAACATGGACAAACACGCCGGCGCAGAGCTGATCGTCAACACCACGCCCCTCGGCATGTACCCCAAAAACGGCGTCTCGCCCGTAGACCTGCGCATGTTCCCCCGGTGCCGGCTCGTGCTGGACCTGATCTACAACCCCGCGCGGACGGCGCTGGCCCTGCAGGCCGATGAACTGGGGATCCCCGCCCGCACCGGGCTGGACATGCTCGCAGCCCAAGGCGTCAGGGCCGCTGAGCTATTCCTGAACAAGACGCTGCCCGGCGATTTAGCCGGACGCATCGCCGAGTCCATCGCCCGGCAGGCCGCCAATGTGGTCCTCATCGGCATGCCCGGCAGCGGAAAGACCACCACCGCCCAGGCACTGGGGCAGCTGACCTCGCGCCCTGTCTTCGACGTGGACCAGATCATCACTGAACGGACTGGCATGCCCATCATGGACTACTTCACACAATACGGGCAGGAGAAATTCCGCGACCTCGAAACGGAGGTCATGGCCGAACTCACCAAAGCCAGCGGGACCATCATCGCCACGGGCGGCGGAGTGGTCACGCGGGAGCGCAACCTGCCCCTGATCAGGCAGAACGGTATCTGCGTCTTCCTTGAGCGCGGCGGCGACCTCCCGACCGAAGGACGTCCCCTGTCGCTGTCGGAAGGCGTTGAAAATTTACGGCGCCAGCGTCTTCCGCTCTACCGATCCTGGGCACAGCACACCGTGAGCGGTGCGAGCCCCGAGGACGCGGCGCTGAAAATCCGGGAGATGCTCAAATTATGATGAAAATACTCGTCGTCAATGGCCCCAACCTCAATATGCTCGGCGTGCGCGAGCCTCAGATCTATGGATCCCAGACCCTGCAGGACTTGGAAAAGCTCATCGCCCGGCACTGCGGCACCAAGGGCATCGCCGTGGAGTTTTTCCAGAGCAACCACGAAGGCGCCATCGTCGATCGCATACAGCTCGCCTACTATCAAAAGATCGACGGCATCGTGATCAACCCTGCCGCCTACACCCATACCAGCGTCGCCATTTTAGACGCCCTCAAGGCCGCGGCCATCCCCACAGTTGAAGTCCACATCAGCGACATCAACAGCCGCGACCAGTTCCGCCGCTTCTCCTACGTCTCCCTGGCCGCCAAGGCCACCATAGCGGGGCACGGCTTTCAGGGATACCTCGAAGCCGTGGATCTGCTCGAAAAATGGAAGAGCTGAGCCCCTGTCCGGTCCATGCCCATTTCAGAATAAACAGCTCAACGGACGTCCGGGGCCGGCCTGAGGAAAAACGGTTCCGTTTCGGATATACTTGAACACCATTTGAAGCCCCTGCGCAGCTTACAGCCTCGATTTCCTCAGGCCAGCTCAGAAATGTTTGACATTTAAGTTAATAAATAGTATAAGTCAACAAGAAACCCTTTCCTCCGCGCTGAGGGAAAGGGTTTCTTGTTTACCGCAAAAACTTTCCTTTAAAGAAATTGGGGTTCCCCGTCTTCTTCGCCGTCATCCTGAACAGAACGCAGCCGTCGGGGCAGACCACTTCTTTCATGTATTTCCCGCTGCCGCCGATATTCTCCAGGTCTCCGCCGCTTCTGACAGCCTCCATGATCGGGAACATGAGCATCATCACCTTTGAGCAGATGCCCTGGCCGTCGGCGTTTACGGGGCATCCGTAGGTGCAGGTGTACTTGTCTCCGATCTCTTCTCCGTTCCTGCAGTAGCCTTCCGTATGGTCGCCGCGGAGGAAAACGACGACCTCGATTTCCCATTGATACTCTTCGTCATACCATTTCTTCATGACAAACCTCCCAATTCCATTATTGACGGTTCGACGCTCCCGCTGGCAGCGGTCTCTATCTTTCCAGGGCCAGTTCGATCGCCGTGGTCAGAACTTCCTCAAAGGAGATTCCCGCCGCTTTCATCATTCGGGGGAAGAGGCTGTGCGGGGTGAAACCCGGTATGGTGTTGGCTTCGTTGAACACGATCTCGCCCGCGGCGGTCAGAAATAGGTCCACCCGTGCGAACCCCCGGCAGTCCAAGACCCTGTAGATGAGCTTTGCGGCTTCTTTCACCCTGTCTGTCCTTTCGGCGTCGATCCGGGCCGGCACGTGGACCATGCTGGTTTTGGGAGAATACTTTTCCTCAAAGTTGAAGAAGCCGTCTGAAAGCTCCAGCTCGTAGATTTCGCCCACCGTCAGGTTCTCCCTGCCCAACACGGCGCAGCCAATTTCAAGGCCCTCTATGTTCTCTTCCACGAGCACCCGATCGTCGTACTCAAAGGCGAACCTGACGGCGGCGGACAATTCCCCGCCGCCGCCAACCTTCGATATGCCAAAGGACGAGCCCGTCTTGACGGGCTTTACGAAGAGCGGATAGCCTATTTCCGCAGCCAGGGAAAGGGCCTGCGCCAAACCGTCGTCTTTTCCAAGGACACAGGAACGCGGAACGCGGACGCCCGCTGCGTGGACAAGCCGATGCGCCCTGTCTTTATCCATGCACAGCGCCGACGCGAGAACGCCGCAGCCCACGACGGGAATCCCCGCAAGCTCAAACAGGCCCTGTACCGTGCCGTCCTCGCCGTTTCTGCCATGCAGCACTGGGAACGCGGCGTCAATATGAACCGGCTTGACCCCTTCACCTCCGCACAGGAGAAGGGCGCTCTCCGAACGGCTGGGAGACAGGGCCATGGGGACGCAGTCGCCGTCATTATGCCACGAATCGTCCACGATTTTCTGGACGCCGCCGCTGAAGCAAAACCAGTCCCCTTTCCGGGTAATGCCGATCAAAATCGGGTTATATTTTTTTGTGTCCATATGACGGATCACTTCATAGGCAGATTGCAGAGAAACGCCATACTCGGGGGAACAGCCGCCGAAAATGACGGCTACGTTTTTTCTCATGGACGCGTTTTCCTTTCCATATCAAAATTTTAGATTTTTCTTCCGTGCGACAGAACGCCCCAAAAGCTCATATGCGGCTTTTGGGGCGTTCGCGTTTTCAGAACGGGCTGTTTTAGTGAACTCTTGAACCCAGCGGAATGTCTTCCACAGGAGCGAGAAGGGAAAGCTTCTCGTCAGCGCCGCCGTGGGTTCCGGCGGAGGCGGCCAGGAGCATGCCGTTGCTCAGGACTCCGCACATCTTGGCAGGCTTGAGGTTGACCACCACGATCAGCTTGCGGCCCACGAGCTCTTCGGGCGTGTAGAAGGATTTGATGCTCGACACGATGGTGCGCTTCTCATAGCCCAGGTCAAGGTCAAGCTTGTAAAGGCGGCTGGCCTTGGGCACAGGCTCCACTCCGATGATCTGGGCGACGCGCAGTTCCACCTTGGCAAAATCGTCGATGGCGATCTGCGGCTCATGATCGCCGGGATCCACGGGACGGCCTTTGGCGACGTCGCGCGCCTGTTTGGCCTTGGCCCACTCCTCCATGTCGACGCGGGGATAGAGCACGCCCTCGCCCTGATTGACGGTCTGGAAGCCGAGGACAGGCTGGCCCCACTGGTATTCGGAGAAGCGCAGGTTTTGAGGGTCGCCGCACAGCCCCAGCTGATGCCAGATCTTGAGCGCCGTCTTGGGCATCACGGGAGCCAGGAGCATGGCCGTGAGCTTCAGGCTCTCGGCAAGCACCGAGAGCACCGTGTTCAGGCGCTCCACATTGCCCTCCTTGCCCAGCCTCCAGGGCTGAGTCTCGTCGATATACTTGTTGGAACGGCTGATCAGAACCCACAGGCTCTTCAGGGCCTCGTCGAAACCGTAGTCGTCCATGAAGGCCTTATAATCAGCAAAGGTCTTGCGGGCACACTCGGCCACCTCGGTGTCCACGGCCTCGTAGGCACCCGGCGCGGGCACCACGCCCTCACGGTACTTGAGGATCATGGAAACGCTGCGGCTCAGCAGATTGCCCAGGTCGTTGGCAAGGTCGGAGTTGATCCTCTGCACCAGCGCCAGCTCGGAGAAGTCGCCGTCAAGGCCGAAGGGCACCTGACGGAGCAGGAAATAGCGGAAGGCGTCGGAGCCGTAGAGGGCCACCATCTCATGGGGATCCACCACGTTGCCCTTGGACTTGGACATCTTCTCGCCGTCGATGGTCCACCAGCCGTGGGAGAACACGCGGGCGGGCGGCGTCAGGCCGAGGGCCAGGTGCATGATAGGCCAGACGATGCAGTGAAAGCGGATGATGTCCTTGCCCACCAGGTGGTTGACCGTGGGCCAGTACTTCTTCATCTTCTCCTCGTCGCTGCCGTAGCCGCAGGCCGTGAGGTAGTTGATCAGGGCGTCGAACCACACGTAGATGGTGTGCTTTTCATCGCCGGGGACAGGAATACCCCAGGGCACGCTGGTGCGGGAAATGGACTGGTCCTTCAAGCCCATTTTCAGGAAGCTGACCACCTCGTTGTAGCGGACCTGAGGCCCGATCGCCTTAGGATTCTCTTCATAATACTTCAGCAGCTGTTCAGCGTAGGCCGAGGTACGGAGGAAGTAGCTCTCCTCTTCCATCTCCACCAGAGGGCGGCCGCAGTCGGGACAGGTGTGGTTCTCGCCCATGCTGGCCTCGGGAACGTAGGTCTCGCAAGGGACGCAGTACCATCCCGTATACTTGCCCTTATAGATGTCGCCCTTGGCGAGCAGTTTCGAGAAAATTTCCTGAACCACCTTGACATGGCGTTCCTCGGTGGTGCGGATGAAATCGTTGTTGCTGGCGTCGATCACGGGAAGGAGGTCGCGGAAGTTCTCCGACATCAGGTCAGTAAGCTGCTGCGGCGTCATCCCCTTTTTGGCCGCGCTTTCGGACACCTTCTGGCCGTGTTCGTCGGTCCCGGTGAGGAAGAAAACGTCATAGCCGTCCATGCGCTTGTAGCGCGACATCACGTCGGCCGCGATCGTGGTGTAAGAGTGTCCGATATGGGGCACGTCGTTGACGTAATAAATCGGTGTGGTGATGTAAAAATTCTTATCTGACATGATTTACCTCCATGCATCTTATGATGGGCCCCATTCTACTCGTTAATTCCTCATCGCTCAAGTAGGAAAATCTAAAAAATTTTTCTGAAACCAGGCAATAACGCTCAGCCATACACTGCCTTACAGCTGTTTTCCGAGGATAAAAATAACGCCGATACCGCTGACATGTTCCATAAGAAGTCGTCAGCGATACCGGCATTATTTTTATCCTATTGACCCTGCTTCCATAACCGACGTCCCCGGGCCTTTCGGCATCTCTGCGACGCGGGACGGTCCCCAAACTTACCGGTGCATCTCAAGCCCCTTGGTGATCCGGTCCACAGCGTTCTTCGGGCCGCGAATTGCGATGCCCACCAGGTCAAGCTCGGAAGTTTTGTGCTTGATCACCTCGGCACGGTTATCCTCGTCATTATAGGTCTCGAAAAGCCCCTTCGTGTAGATGGACAGGGCCATCTCACGTTCCGCCGCCTTTTTGAGCACTTCTTTCAGTTTGTCCCCACCCGCCGAAAGGATCATTATGGGCTGCTAGGACATGGGCAGATATTTCACGCCGTCGCCGTCTTCATAGGGCTCGCCAATAATGTTCTGCGTCCCCGCGATGCCGCTCATCAGAAAGGCGGTCACGTTCAGCTCCTGCCATGGTTCCAGATCGTTCCTCAGAATCACTTTTATCTTGGTGTCAAAATCCACGGTCATTCCTCCTTGTTTTTTAATCGATGCGTGTTAGTATAACGCGCGGAAGTCATCCAATCAAATTGAAGATATTATGTTTCTGCTTCAATAAAATTAAACCCAACGGAGTGAGCGCCGTGGAACTGAAATATCTCAGCACCGTGAAAAAAATCGTCGAAACCGGCAGTTATCAGAAAGCCGCCGCCGCGCAGAACTACGCGCAGTCCACCATCACCTTCCAGGTCAGACAGCTGGAGCGAGAGCTAGGCGTCCCGCTGTTTGAGAAAAAAGGCGGGCGCATGACGCTGACGCAGCCCGGAAAAGAACTGCTGCCCCTGATCGACAAGGTGCTCGACAGCGTGGACGCCCTTTCCCGCCGCGGGAAGGAAAAAGACGGCCTCTTCGGCGCACTGACAGTCGCCCTGCCGGAATCGCTGGTCACCTATCAGATTCAGCCTATCCTGAAAGAATTCAAGGAAAAAGCGCCCCACGTCAGGCTGGCGCTGCGCGTCATGAACTGTTTCGCCATCTACGACCAGCTTCCCGACAGCGACATGGATATCGCCGTCCATTACGACGTCGGCGTCTATCCGAAAAGCGTCTCCACACGGAAACTCAAGACCTTTCCACTGGCGCTGGTATGTTCCCCCAACCTCCCTGATCGGGAGCGCGACTTCGTCACGCCCAATCAGAAAAAGGCGCTGTGCCACATTCAAAACGACCGCGACGCCCTTTCGCTGAAGATCTTCCAGCATTACCTCCGGCAAAGGGCGATCACTCTGGAAACGGGAATTGAAGTCTGGAGCATCGAAGCTATCAAGAAAACCGTCATGAGCAACTTGGGCGTCGCCTACCTGCCCCGATTCACCGTGGAACAGGAGCTGGCTGCCGGAACCCTGCAGGAGGTCCCCACCGCGATTGCCAAGCCGGAAATGACCGCGCTGTGCGCCTACAGCAAAAACAGATGGAAAAGCCCGGCCATGGAGCTGTTCCTGCAGCTCCTCATCAAATACTATCATACTACTTTGCAATAAAAACGCAAAATGGGCACGGAGGAGACGACCCGAGGGGGATCCACCAAGCGAGTATAGGCAGGCCGAACAGGCCGAGATAGTCTTTAGCGACTGCATGGCCCCTCGGGCCGGCCCCGGACGTTAAGTTCAGCTGTTCT
>SFDM01000035.1 GCA_004558205.1 Pyramidobacter piscolens | reverse complement strand
GGGCCGGTACAGGTTCGTCTCGTCCATGCTCTTGGGCCACTCGTTAGACAGGAATTCTTCATAATTGGCCAGCGACACGTCGCCGGGAGCCAGGTACAGGTTCGACGAAATGCGCCGCAACCGGGGCGGCAGGATGTTGCCCGTCTCCGTCAGGGGCTTGACGCACTTGTAGACCGACGTGTCGGGCTGGCCGTCGCTCCAGATCTCTTCCATCTCTTTGTCTTCCAGAAAAGCCGACGTCAGGTTGGCCTGGGGGTCCAGGTCCACCGCCGCCACGCGCTTGCCCATAAGGGCGTACATCCAGGCCAGATGATAGATCAGCGACGTTTTGCCCACGCCGCCCTTGTTGTTGAAGAAGGTCAGCACCGGCGCGGGGCGAGGCACTTGGCAGCGCGGCGTTTCCCAGGCCACGTCGATTTTCGGAAGAGCCTCGTCTTTCGGAAGCGTTTCAATTTGTTGTTCCATCATAAGGGGCACAGCGCGGCACACCCTTTCACTAGCGCGATAAAGGTCTATTATTGATGAAATCATCATATGTCTAAAAAGCATATATGTCAATAACTAGCATTAATAAGCCTTTAAGGCCTTTATTGGGGGGCTGTCTATGGGGCAGTGAAACCTTTCGCTGGGAAAAGGTTTGGCGCGTTTGGCCCGATGGGGCGGGAAAATGGACGGAAAAAGGGAGGGCGGCCTGCGGGGCCGCCCTCCCATAAGGGGAAGTTCCATAAAGCCGCGGGGGACATGCGGCCTTGCGTCACATGGTGTGATATTTGCACTTGCTCCGGGCGATCTCGAAGAGGTCTTCCATGTAGCGGGGCAGGCGCAGCTTTTTGCGGTAGCAGAAGTAGAAATGGCGCTCGAAGCCATGGCAGCGGAGGGGGTAGCATTTCGTCAGCCTCTCCAGCGCCGCGTCGCCGGTGATATGGCTGTAGGGGCAGACCATCACGGCGTTCACGCGGGCGGTGATCAGCTTGGCGGCTTCCAGGTTGTGCGTTTCCAGCAGGATCCGAGGCTCAAAATGATGGAGCGCCGTCAGCCGGTCCTGGATCACGCGCACGCTGTGGCCGGGCGTGAGGTTGACGAATTTTTCGTCTTTGGCCTCGTTCAGCTCAATCTCCGTTCCCTCTTCCAGCCGCCCGGCTATTTCCGTCCGTCGTGAGGCCATCAGGACGATTTGCTCGTTTTCGACAAGGCGGTACTCGATATGATTCTGTTTGGGCGTGGTGGTGATGAAGGCCACGTCGCAGCTGCCTTGATCGACGATTTCCTCCAGGCGTCCCGAAGAGTATTCGACCAGTTCAATTTGGACGAGGGGATATTTCTCGATGAATTCAGGAAGGATCTGAGGCAGAAGGCTGATGCCCCTTTGGGCGGAAATGCCGATTCGGAGCAGGCCGCTGTTCTCGTTTTTGATCTCCATAATCTCGTTTCGCAGGTTTTTTTCGATGGTCATGGCGTCCTGCATGGCTTCCACGTACTTTTTTCCGGCACAGGTCAGCGTCAGCTGCTTGGCTCCCCGATCGAAGATGGCGGCGCCAAGGTCGTCTTCGACGGACTTGATGGTCTGGCTCAGCGACGGCTGCGAGATGTAGAGTTTTTTCGCGGCCGCGGTGACGCCGCCCTCTTCCAGAATGGTCATCACGTAATAGGCGTGCTTCAGATTGATCATGAAAACTATCTCCTTTAGTGTTTCTGTTGGTACTTGAATTATCCTATGAGAAAAGGTGATTCTGAAAATATACGTATTTTTACGGAGGATCCCCGAGGCTTTTCGTTCATAAGTATAAGCTGGAGATTATGCGTGCATAGCTTTTTTTGTATTTGCATTCTCCCTCGCGGACGTTTAAGATTTCAAAGTAAGTACTATAGAACTTATTTTGAGGAGGAATCATCTATGAAGAAGTTTGTGTACGCGGTACTTGCTTTGGCGTTGGTTGTCTCCATGAGTTCCGTCGCTTCCGCAGAGGAGTGGAAGTTCAAGCGCAAGATCGACATCGTCTGCCCCTGGGGCGTGGGCGGCGGCGCCGACAGCACCATCCGTCCCATGGCGATGCTTCTGAAGGGCCTCCTTGGCGTGGAAGTGGAAATCGTCAACGTGACCGGCGGCAGCGGCGTCAACGGCGTGGAATACACCTACAAGCAGCCCGCCGACGGCTATACCTTCATGCTCGGGACCCAGAGCCTGATCATGCAGGACCTTCAGGGCACCACGTCGATGAACTTTAAGACCGACTTTATCCCCGTCTGCAAACTGGTTCACTCCATCAATATCATCGCCGGCTCCAAAAAGGCCATGGACGAAAAGGGCTACCACAGTTTCTCCGAAATGGTCGAGTACGTCAAGAAGAACCCCTTTGGCGTCAGCGTGGGCATGCTGACCTCCACGGGCGCCGACGGCGCTTCCCTCAAACAGACCCTCGAAGGCCTGGACGTGCTTGAAGTGGCCTACTCCGGCGGCGCTGAGATGAACGCCGCGCTTGTGGGCGGACACATCGACATGATGATCACCGGCACCGACGAAATCGCCGGGTTGATCAAGGCCGGAGACATCGTTCCCCTCTGCGCGATCAGCGAGAAGCGCATGAAGCTCTATCCTCAGATGGAGTGCACGGGCGAGCTGGGCATCAACTCCTTTATCGGCACCTGGCGCGGCATCTTCGCTAAGAAGGGCACGCCTCAGGGCGCTATCGACGCGCTGGTCGCGGCGGTCGAGAAGGCCGTCACCACCAAAACCTGGCAGGATTTCCTCGTTTCCGGCGCCTATGACGAGCGTCCCGGTTTCGCCAAGGACAAGGAACTGATGGACCTCTTCGAGGGCGAGTACAAGACCTTCACCGACTATCTTGCCGGCGAAAAGGTCCTGGCGAAGGATTACTATAAGAAATAAGCTTTTCAGAAGGAAAAACACTGAATGGGAGGGGGCGGCTTCAGGCCCCCTTTTATTTGGACTCTCCTATTGTACCATAGCGTTTTATCGTTTTGTATAAAAGAAAGGTGTGTGGATCAGGTGTTTGAACTGATTCTGAACGTACTTCTCTGGCTCGGTCTGCTTTACACGCTGAACTTCAACGTCCTTGAAGCGCCGGTGCCTGCAAAGGTCCTGCGCAATCCCTACGCGCTGAACCCCGGGATTTGGCCCAAGGCCATCATCATCCTGCTGTTGATCTGCATTGCTTTCAACATCTATAAAATCATCAGAAAGAACAAAGGCAACCCCAACTTTTCACTTGGGCGCTTCCTGTCGTCAATCCCCGCCTTTATCACGAGCAAGCTCTTCCTGGGCATCGTCATCGTGATTATGGCGTCATTCATCCTTGAAGCCTTGGGATTCATGGTGACCTGCTTCCTGATGCTCTTTTTCTACGGCCTGCTCATCGGCGAGAGGAAAGTGTTGAGGCTCCCGATCCTTTCCGCGCTGATTACGCTGTTCCTTTATATCGTGTTCAGCGTCCTGCTCTCTGTCAACTTGCCTCGCGGCACCGTGCCCGCGCTGCGCAACTTCGCTCTGTTCGTTGAGTCCTACATCTCTTAAGGCGGTGAGGCGGAATGACAATTTGGGAATTATTATACAGCGGTTTTAGTATTGTCTGTAATCCCCACGTGTTCCTGATGGTCTGCGTCGCGATCGTCCTCGGAACCGTGTTCGGCGCCCTTCCCGGCGTCAGCGCCACCATGGCGGTGGCCTTGGGGCTTCCTTTCACCTACAGCATGGAGCCCATTCCCGCCATCGTGTTCCTCGTGGCCATTTACTGCTCCTCCATCACCGGCGGCAGCATCACGGCCATCCTGTTCAAGATCCCCGGCGTCCCGTCAAGCGCGCCCACGACCTTCGACGGCTATCCCATGGCCCAGAAGGGCGAAGCCGGCAAAGCTCTCGGCGTGGCCCTCGGCACGTCGGCGGTGGGCGGCTTGTTCTCGGCCTTCTGCATGCTCCTCCTTTCGCCGCAGCTCACCAAGGCGGCCCTGTCCTTCGGCCCGTCGGACCTGTTCGCTATCACCTTTATGGGCCTTTCGATCCTGACCTGCCTCGACTCGGGCAACATCCTGCGCACGCTGATCTCCGGCCTGCTGGGGCTGCTGCTGGCCTGCATCGGCCAGGACTCCATGTACGCCGTGCAGCGCATGACCTTCGGATCCAAGGAACTGCTGGCGGGTATGGAGATGATCCCCGTGCTGATCGGTATTTTCGCCGTCACGGAAGTGCTCAAGCAGACTCAGACGAATGAGCGCCTGAAAGCCGAAGACGGCATCGGCGGCGGTAAATCCAACACGAAGATGCCCAGCCTGGCCGACTGGTGGCACATCAAGTGGGTCGTCCTGCGCTGCTCCATCGTGGGGACCATCATCGGCATCCTTCCCGGCGCCGGCGCGACCATCGCGTCGTTCCTGTGCTATTCCACGGAGTCCAAGATGTCCAAGACGCCCGAGAAGTTTGGCACGGGTATCATCGACGGCGTGGCCGCCTCGGAGACGGCGAACAACGCCGCTACGGGCGGATCCATGGTTCCCCTTCTCTCGCTGGGCATTCCTGGAGGCAACGCAGCGGCAGTCATGATGAGCGCCCTGGTTCTCAAGGGCGTCCAGCTGGGGCCCCTTCTTCTGGTGAACCAGCCCCAGTACCTGAGCGCCACCTTCGCTTCGATGATTTTCACCAACATCCTCATGGTGTTCGTGGCCATCGTGATCGCGAAGGTCTTTGCCCAGATCCTGTCGGTGCCCTACGCCTACCTCGGCCCGATCATCATCATGCTCGCCATCATCGGATCCTACGCCACCAACATGAGCATTGCCGACGTGAAGATCATGGCCATCGCGGGCGTCGCGGGTATCCTGTTCTCAGTCTGCCACTTCAACAGCGCCGCCATGATCCTGGGCCTCGTGCTGGGTGTCATCTGCGAAGGCAACTTCAGCCGCGCCTACACGATCAGCCGCGCCAGCTTCCAGGGCATGTTCTATCGCCCCATCGCCGGCACCCTGATGGTGGTCAGCATCGCGCTGCTGCTCTATCCCGTGGTCGCGCCCTACTTCAAGAGAAGCAAGAAAACAGAGAAAACGGCTTAGCACCATGAAGCCATACAGGCGCGGCTGTTTCTTGCCGCGCCTTTTTACATGATATCTTTTTGGGAGGAAATCAGATGGAACTGAAAATAACCGGTGTGGCCGGCACGCTTGAGTCCAGCGACGCCATGATCACCGTCGAACCGGCGGGGCCAGGAATCGACCTGTCGGTGGAAAGCAGCGTGCTGAACCAATACGGCCGTCAGATCAAGAAGACGGTCTTGGAAACCCTCGACCGTCTGGGCGTGAAAAACGCGCGCGTGAGCGTCGTCGACAAAGGCGCTCTGGACTGCACCCTGAAAGCGCGTGTGGAGTGCGCCGTGTACCGCGGCTGCCAGTACGACGTGGACGGCGCCTATCCTTGGGGAGGTGCGATCAAGTGATTCCGAGACCGAAACCCGAAAAATTCCGCCTTCGCCGCAGCATGATGTTCATGAACGCCCAGAAGCCCGGCCTGATCAAGGACGCCTACATCTACGGCGTGGACACCATCATGCTCGACCTTGAAGACGCCGTGGCGGAGAACCAGAAAGACGCCGCCCGCTTCTCGCTCTACCATGCCCTGACCACCATCGACTACGGCGACACGGAAGTGATCGTGCGCATCAACGCCCTCGACACGCCCCATTGGAAAGAGGACATCCGGGTCTGCGTGGCCGGCGGTGCCGACGGCATCCGCATCTCCAAGTGCGAGAGCGCCCAGGACGTGAAGGCCGTCGAGGCCGCCACGCTGGCCGCCGAGCGCGAATTCGGCGTCGAAGAAGGCCGCACGCTGCTGATGGCCGCTATCGAGAGCCCCAAAGGCGTCCTGAACGCCTATGAGATCTGCACCGCCTCGGACCGCCTTTTCGGCATCGCCCTGTCGGGCGGCGACTACCGCAAGTGCATGCAAGTGAACGTGGTTCCCGGCGGCATCGAAATGCTGGCCGCCCGCGGGCAGATGCTCATCGCCGCCCGCGCTGCCGGCGTGCAGTGCTTCGATACGGTGTTCACCAACCTGGACGACGAAGAGGGCTTCAAAGCCGAAATGCTTCAAAACAAGCAAATGGGCTTTGACGGCAAGTCGCTGATCAACCCCCGCCAGATCAAGATCGTCCACGACATGCTCGCTCCGACTCAGAAGGAGATCGCCTCGGCTGAGAAGATCGTCCGCGCGGTCCGAGAGAACGCCGCCAAGGGCGTGGGCGTGTTTACCGTAGACGGAAAGATGATCGACATCGCCTTCCTGCCCGGCGCCGAGCGCGTAATCAGGCTCGCCAAGGCAAGCGGCATCTACGAGGGGGATCTGTAAAGATGAAGAACTTTGTAGGCAGAGAAATTCCCGATGAACTTCTGAAAGACGGCAGGGAAGTTTATCAGGGCGCAAATTACCGCGACGGCCGTTACCTCAAAAAACAGGGTCCCCGTATCGTGGTCCGCGAAAAGCCCCAGGAGAGCAAGATCGCGGCCTCCCTCCGCGAGGCCATCGTCAAATGCGGCCTCAAAGACGGCATGACCGTCTCCTTTCATCACCATTTCCGCGACGGCGACTACATCGCCAACATGGTCATGAAGGAGATCGTGGATCTGGGCATCAAGGATATCACCATCGCCGCTTCCAGCCTGGGCACCGCCCACGACCCCATCGCCCAGTACATTGAAGACGGCGTCGTGACCGGCCTTCAGACCAGCGGCATCCGCGGCCGCATGGGCGAGGTGGTGTCCCAGGGCAAGCTGAAAACCCCCGCGATCCTGCGCAGCCACGGCGGCCGCGTGCGCGCCATCGAAGAGGGCGACGTGCACATCGACGTGGCCTTCATCGGCGCCCCCACTTCCGACGAGTGCGGCAACGCCCGCGGCAAAGGCGGCAAGAGCGACTGCGGCGTGCTGTCCTACGCCATGGTGGACGCCGAATACGCCGACAAGGTGGTGGTCATCACCGACACCCTGGTGCCCTTCCCCAACTTCCCCGCCAGCATCCAGGCCATCGACGTGGATTACGTGGTGGTGGTGGACCAGATCGGCAACCCCAAGAAGATCGCTTCCCAGGCCGCGCGACTTTCCAAAGACCCCCGCGACCTCATGATGGCCGAGAGCTGCGCCAAAGTCATGGCCGCCTGCCCCTACTTCAAGGACGGCTTCAGCTTCCAGACCGGTGCCGGCGGTCCCTCCCTGGCGGTGAACCGCTTCATCGAGCCCCTGATGGTGGAGCGCGGCATCAAAATCCGCTGGGCCATCGGCGGTATCACGTCGCCCATGGTGGACCTGCTGAACAAGGGCCTGGTGGACTGCATCGTGGACGCCCAGGACTTCGACATTCCCTCGGTCCAGTCCGTGGTGACCAACCGCAGCCACTACGAGATCTCCACGTCACAGTACGCCAACCCCGCCAACAAGGGCGCTTTCGTCAACAAGCTCGACTTCGTCGTGCTGGCCGCCCTTGAAGTGGACACAGACTTCAACGTCAACGTGATCACAGGCTCCGACGGCGTGCTGCGCGGCGCTCCCGGCGGGCACCCCGACGCCGCGGCAGGCTCCAAGTGCTGCATCGTCGTCACTCCCCTGGTCCGCGGCCGTATGGCCACCATCTGCGAGAGCGTCGTCACCGTGACCACGCCCGGCGAGTGCGTGGACGTGGTGGTCACCGATTACGGCATCGCCGTCAACCCCCTGCGGAGCGATATCGCCGGCTGGCTCGATGAGGCTGGCATCGCCCACACCACCATCAATGCCCTTCAGGAAAAAGCCTATTTCCTGGTCGGCCGCCCCGATCCTCTGGAGTGGAACGACAAAGTGGTGGCCATCCTCGAAGCCCGCGACGGCACCATCCTCGACGTGGTGCGGGAGATCAAGCCCTATCAGATGTAATAGTTTGCCGGCATGGTAATAAAGAGTGGCTTCCTGAGAAATTTTTCAGGAAGCCACTCTTTATTACCATGCCGCTCAAACTAAAAACGCCAATATTGCGCAAAAACGCGGCGCGTCGGAATAGATTTCCCCTCGCAGCGAATCCCGCGTTTATCTTAAAAACTTGATGATTGCTCTGAGGCTAACGAGTGTCTTGCAAGATCAGTCTTCAAAGGGGAAATGATAGGGCAGCCCTTTTGTGTCGCGCACGGCCAGAAGGTCGCGCTGCACCGACTCGCCCACGGGGACGCCGCGGCTCTTCCGCTGCTGCCAGACCAGCCATTCCTTTTCGCCGGCGGTGTAGATGCGCTCGCAGCCTGGGGCCTTCTCGGAAGCGCGCAGTTCCCGCAGGATATTCCCCGTGATCTTCTTGAAGGTTTCCAGGCCGCAGAACGCCTCGGGATCCAGGACGATGAAAAAGTGCCCCAGATGGTAGGGCTTGCGCTGGCCGGCTTCGTCGAAGCAGGTCAGTTGTTTGAGGAAGCTGCCGGCCTGGAGCGCCGACGACAGGATCTCCACCGCCGTGGCGTAGCCATAGCCTTTGTAGCCCGCGAGCTCTTCGCCGATGCCGCCCAGCGGCGTCAGTGCCGCCGTGCCGTTGGTCAGCGCCTTGAGGATGGCCTCGCTGTCGGTCATGGAGCTGCCGTCGTGACCGATGACCATGCCCGCCGGTGTGGGCCGCCCTGAACGGGCGTAGTATTCGATGCGGCCGCGCTGAGTGATGCTGGTGGCGCAGTCCAGCATGAAGGGGAAGGGTTCGTCGGTGGGCATGCCTATGGTCAGAGGGTTGGTGCCGAGCATGTTCTCCACGCCGAAGGTGGGGGCGATGGAGGGGCGCGCGTTGGTCCCCGTGAGGCAGATCAGGCCGGCTTGGGTGGCCATGGTGGCCCAGTAGCCGGCGATGCCGTAGTGGGAACTGTTCCGCAGGGCCGCCATGGCCATGCCGTTTTTTTTCGCCTTTTCGATGATCAGCTCCATAGCGCGGTGGCTGGCCGCCATGCCCATGCCGTCATGGGCGTCCATCACCAAGGTGGTGGACGTTTCTCTGACGATTTCGCAGTTCGTCACGGGGTTCAGAATCCCCGCTTCGATGCGGTCGATGTAAATAGGCTTGAATCTGTTGCAGCCGTGGCTTTCGATTCCTCGCCGGTCGGCCTCCAGAAGGACGTCGGCGCAAAGCGCCGCGTCGGCGCGCGGTACGCCGTAAGCTGCAAAAGCATCGGTAAGAAAATTGGCTGCCAATTCCCATGAAACGCATGGTCTTGTATCAAGAGTATCCATTTTTCCCGTTCCTTTCCGCCTTATACGATGATCTTTCAGTGGACCTCCGCCATAGGGGTCCTACCCAGGGCTTTCCGACCGTCACGTCACAGAGATTTTCTTTACTCTTCGAGAATATGATAACATATCCGGGGGCGTACGCAACCAAAAACGCGGGGGCCGTCATAAATTGCGGTTTACCGGCGTCACTCGCTAAACGTCCCAGCTGCTCGAAGCCTTCCCCGGCCCAATCCTCACCGTACGTTAAGTACGCCTCCGGTTGGGCCGGGGGAAGGCTTCTTCGCACCTGGAACGTTTATCGAGTGACGCCGGTAAACGGCAATTTGTGATAGAATATCTCCTGCGCAGCTTCTCAAGAATACAGTTTTTCAGAATAGGTGAGCCTATGAGTCAAGAAAATCATCAAATAACAGAAGGCGTGATCTGGAAGCAACTCCTGATCTTCTTCTTTCCTATCCTGCTGGGAACCTTTTTCCAGCAGCTTTATAACACGTTGGACGCCGTCATCGTGGGGCGGTTTGTGGGCAAAGTGGCCCTGGCGGCGGTTGGAGGCCCGACCAGCACGCTGATCAACTTGCTGCTGGGCTTCTTTATAGGCCTTTCCTCGGGCGCGACTGTGGTCATCGCCCAGTTCTATGGCGCCGAGGACAGCACGCGCACCAGCCACGCCGTGCATACGTCCATGACGCTGGCTCTCCTTGCCGGAGCCGTCATGTCTGCCGCCGGTTTTATGGGGGCCCCCTGGGCGCTGCGGCTGATGGGGACGCCTGAGGCAGTGATGCCCCACGCCCGGATCTATATCCAGATTTATTTCGCCGGCATGATTTTCACCACGGTCTATAACATGGGATCGGGCATCCTGCGCGCCAAGGGCGATTCGAGGAGGCCCTTCTACCTGTTGATCGCGGGAACGGTCATCAACCTGATACTGGACCTGCTGTTCGTGGTCTGTTTCGGTTGGGGCGTGGCCGGCGCGGCCTACGGCACCATGGTCGCCCAGGCGTTCTGCGCCGTCAGCGTGTGGTGGCTTCTGGCCCGCGAGACCGACGCGTTTAAGATCACCTTCAGGAAGCTTCGTTTCGACGTGCCCCTGCTGGCGCGTATTATCCACATCGGCCTGCCGGCGGGGCTGCAGGCCACGATGTACTCAGTGTCGAACATCGTGATCCAGTCCACGGTCAACTCCTTCGGCGTCGATACAGTGGCGGCCTGGGCCATCCTCGGCAAGGCCGACGGGTTGTACTGGATGATCATGAGCGCCTTTGGCGTGGCGATCACCACCTTTTCGGGGCAGAACTTCGGAGCGAGGAAATATGACCGGGTGATCAAGAGCATCCAGGTCTGCGGCTGGATGGCCCTGTTTGTGACGGTGGTCATCAGTTCGCTGCTGATCGGCTTTGGAAGCCAGATCTACGCTGTCTTCACCTCCGATCCTGTGGTGACGGGCATTGGCCTTCGGATGATGTTGGACATGGTGCCCTGGTACTTTACCTACATTCTGATCGAGATCCTCTCCGGCGCGATCCGCGGCACCGGCGATTCCCTGATCCCCACGGCCATGACCTGCGTGGGAATCTGTGTGTTCAGGCTGCTTTGGGTATGGTGCGTTCTGCCGCTGCGCTGGAACATGTCCATGCTGGCTTACAGCTATCCTATCAGCTGGACCATCACCACCGTGTTTTTCGTGATCTACTATTACAGGAGCGGCTGGCTTCAGCGCAGCATTGTGCGCGCCGGCTTCGCTGTGAAGAAGAAGTAGCGGCCGCTGCTGAGGGCGCGTGCCGGAAGGCGGCGCCGTTTCGGGTTTTTCTCGTTGCGCGATTGGGCTTTTTCTTCTATAATACGACTTAATCAGTCGGCAAAGCGCTCAGGTTCGGCCTGGCACCGGACCGCAGGGAGGCAGCGGAGCTCTGGCCTATCGTGAGGATTGGATCTTTCCGAGCGAGAAGGCGGAGATCGGGAAAGGCGCGGGGCGCCTTCCGCAAAGCCTTGATCGAATTTTCCCCTGGGGTGCGGCTGGCCTGGGGGATTTTTTGTTTTTCGGGAAGAGGGAGGTTTTTGAAGATGGAGTCTCGTATTGCGCTGGTGGGAGTCATTGTGAGCTCAGGAAAATCGGTGGAGCGCCTGAACGCCATTCTGCATGAGTATGGCGAATATGTGGTGGGACGCATGGGCATTCCCTACCGTAAGTGCGGCCTGTCGGTCATCAGCCTAGTGCTCGACGCGCCGGCTCCTGTGATCAGCGCGCTGTCGGGGAAACTGGGCATGCTCGAAGGTGTATCTACAAAGACTGTATACGCTAAAACGGAACTGAACCGTGAAACTTCTGATTGATAAGCTCGAAGCCGAAAGAACGCTGACGGCCGAAGAGTTTGCGCGGCTGATCGGGCAGCACAGGCTGGCCGACCTCGATTACCTTCTCGCCAAGTCGCGCCGCCTGACGGAGTCCGTCTTCGGCGGCGGCGTTTATACCCGGGGGCTCATCGAATTTACGAACTATTGCCGGTGTAACTGTTACTACTGCGGCCTTCGCTGCGAGAATAAAAACGTTGAGCGCTACCGCCTGAGCGAGGAACAGATCATGGAATGCTGCGCCGCCGGATATGATCTGGATTTCAGGACCTTTGTGCTCCAGGGCGGCGAAGACAGCTGGTACACCGACGACCGTGTGACGGAGCTGGTGCGCCGCATCAGGGCGGCCTATCCCGACTGCGCGATTACGCTTTCTATAGGCGAGCGAAGCCGGGAGGCCTATCAGCGCTTTTTTGACGCGGGCGCGAACCGCTATCTTCTGCGCCACGAAACGGCCGACCCCGCGCACTACGCAAAACTCCATCCCGCGGCGCAGAGCTATGAAAGACGGATGCAGTGCCTCTGGGACCTGAAGGAGATCGGCTACCAGACGGGGACTGGGTTCATGGTGGGGTCGCCCTTTCAGACGCCGAAGATGATCGCTCAGGATCTTCTGTTCATGCAGGAGCTTCAGCCCCAAATGATCGGTATCGGCCCCTTTGTGCCGCAGCACAGTACGCCCTTTAGGAATTATCCTAAGGGAAGCTCCGAATTGACGCTGTTGCTGATCGGTATATTGCGGCTCATGCATCCGCATGCTTTGATTCCATCGACGACAGCCCTGGGGACCGTCGATCCCATGGGGCGCGAAAAGGGGATTATGGCTGGCGCCAACGTGGTCATGCCCAACTTGAGCCCTCGGGATTATCGTCCCCGCTACGCGATTTACGACAATAAGATCGCCTCCGGCGAAGAAGCTGCGGAGTCCCGAGCCGCTCTGGAAAAGCGAATGAACGCCATTGGCCGCCGCCTGCTCAAGGATCGCGGCGATTATCAGGGCTGACAGGTTTGCGCGCCGGAAGCGCCGTGCTGAATGACGGCGCCCCTGGCGGCAGGGCCTGGAAGTCCATTGAAGGGGGAGTTTAGTGATGAGTCTGAACGATACGCCGCGCGCCGACCGGCTGCATATAGGGATCTTTGGGCGCAGGAACAGCGGAAAATCGTCGCTGATCAACGCGATCACGGGTCAGGAGATCGCCCTTGTCAGCGATGTGGCCGGCACGACGGCCGACCCTGTATATAAGTCCATGGAGATCTATGGCATCGGCCCCGTGGTGTTTATCGACACGGCCGGTTTCGACGATGAAGGCGCCCTGGGAAAGCTGCGCGTGGAAAAGACCCGCGAGGCCGTCGAAAAAACGGACATGGGCCTGATGGTTTTTTCGTCTTCCGACTGTGCCGAGGAGGCGAAGTGGCTTGACCTCCTCAAAAGCAAGGGAGTTCCCGTGATTGCTGTCCTCAATAAATCAGATTCTATTGCCGATGTATCGTCTGTGTTGCAAAGTATTCGAGAGAAGACTGGCTTGGTACCCTTGCCAGTCAGCGCGCTCTGCCGCCGCGGGATCGAAGAGCTGCGCGAAGCCATGATCAAGGCGGCTCCCGAAGCGGGCGAGCGCCCTTCGATCACGGGCAGCCTCTGCAAGGACGGCGACGTGGTGCTTCTGGTCATGCCTCAGGACATTCAGGCGCCGCGGGGCCGCCTGATCCTGCCTCAGGTGCAGACCCTCCGCGAGCTGCTGGATAAAAAATGCGTTCCTGTGAGCGTCACCACCGATCGCCTCGATCAGGCCCTGGCGTCGCTGAAAGAGCCTCCGGCTCTGATGATCGTGGACTCCCAGACCTTTAAGGAAGTCTATCCCAAAAAGCCGGCGGCGACCAGACTGACGTCCTTTTCCATCCTCTTCGCTGGCTTTAAGGGAGACCTCTCCAAGTTTGTCGCCGGTGCGCGGGCGATCGCCGGCCTGACGAAGGACAGCCGGGTGCTGATCGCCGAGGCCTGTACCCACGCGCCGCTTGAGGAGGATATCGGACGGGTGAAGATCCCCCGCCTCCTTCGCTCCCGTTTTGGCCAGGAGCTGAGAATCGACGTGGTCCGCGGCGTCGATTTTCCCGCCGACCTGAGCGGCTACGACCTGGTGATCCACTGCGGCGGCTGCATGTTCAACCGGAAATACCTGCTGAACCGCATCGCCCAGGCTGAGGCGCAGGGCGTTCCTATTACCAACTACGGCGTGACTATGGCCTTTATGACGGGCATCCTCGACAAGGTCGACCTGGGGATTGAAACGCCGCGATGAAAAAGGCCGATCTCTTGAAGCGTTTCGCTCTGCCGCTGACGCTCTTCGCGCTCTGGTGGTGGGGCAGCGAGGCGCAGCTGTGGAGCCCCTACGTCCTGCCGTCGCCTGCCCGCGTGTGGAAGGCGTTCCTGTCCATGGTGAGGTCGGGCGCGCTGGCGGCGGACCTGCTCGCCAGCGTCCGCCGCGTGGCTGTGGGCTTTTCGATTTCTTTTGCCTGCGCCTTTGTGATGGGCCTGTCGGCCGGCTGGACCCGGCGCACCGAGTATTACGGCCACATCGTGGAGTTCCTGCGCCATGTGCCGCCGCTGAGCCTGATCCCGATGCTGATTCTGTGGTTCGGCATCGGAGAGACGTCGAAAACCGTACTGATCGTGCTGGCCACCTTCTTTCCGATCTACATGAGCGTGAGGAAGGGCTTTGTGGGCGCCAACAAAAAGCTTATCGAAGTGGGGCGCACCATGGATTTTTCCCGCTGGCAGCTTTTTTCCAGGATCATGTTTCCCTGCGCTGTGCCCGATATCCTGGTGGGCATGCGGATCGGCATCGGCTACAGCTGGCGCGCCATCATCGGCGCCGAGATGATCGCGGCTTCCAGCGGGCTGGGGTACATGGTGCTCGACGCGCAGCAGATGTCGCGGTCCGATAAAGTGGTGGTGGGGATTTTTGTGATCGGCACCGTGGGCTATCTGACCGATAAAATTCTGGCGGCGGTGATCTCATGGGCCGCCCCGTCGGGAGGCGACGCGGTTGGCTAAATTCGAAATCCGAAATCTGCGCAAGAATTATGTTAACGACGGAAAACTGTTGCCGGTCCTTTGCGGTATTGACATGGCGTTGGAAGACGGGGATTTTATGGTCATCGCCGGCCAGAGCGGCTGCGGAAAGACTACGCTGCTGCGGATTCTCGCCGGCCTGGAAGAGTATGACGGCGGCCAGCTCTGCACGGCAGGGAAGATGCGCATCGGCATGGTCTTTCAGGAACCCCGCCTGATGCCCTGGCTTTCCGTCTACGAAAACGTGGCCTTTGGCGTCGAAAAGCCGGACCGCGCGCGGATCATGAATCTCATCGGCTCCGTCAGGCTGCAGGGGTTTGAGAATATGAAGCCCGCTCAGCTTTCGGGAGGCATGCAGCACCGCACGGCGCTGGCCCGGGCCCTGGCGCTGAACCCCGACGTGCTCCTGATGGACGAACCCTTTGCCGCGCTGGACTACTTTACCCGCATGACCATGCAGGACCTTCTGATCGAGCTTTACCTGCGCGAGAAAGTGACCGTGGTCTTCGTTACCCACAGCATCGACGAGGCCCTGATCCTGGGGCGGCACGTGGCCCTCCTCGGGAAAGGGCGGATCTCCGACACCTATGATCTGAGTTCCTATGCTTATCCCCGCGATATCACCCTGCCTGAAATCGCGGAAATGCGGAAAAAAATCCTGAGCCGTATCATGGCTCCCCAATCACGCGTTCTATCAAAGGAGGATACACAATGAACAAGAAACTGACCGCCGCGGCCCTGCTGACGGCGATGGCGCTCAGCGCCGGCTCAGCGCTGGCGGCGAAGCCCCTTGAGAAGTTTGCTGTCACCTACGTGAAAGCGCCGCTGAACGTTCCCAGCATCGTGGAACGGACGCGCCGCGTCTTTGAAAAGCATTTCTTCGGCCTGCCCATCGAGTACTCCGAGTTGACGGCCGGCCCTGAACAGACCCAGGCCCTGGCCGCGGGCGACATCCATATCCTGAACGCCGTCGGCGCGACCAGCGTCTTTCTGGCGGCCGCCAACGGCGCCGACATCAAGATCCTGTGCATGTACAGCCGTTCCCCCGAGGCCTTTAAGCTGATCGGCGCGAAGGGCAGCAAGATCGCCAAGCCTCAGGACCTTCGCGGCAAGACCGTGGCCGGCCCCAAGGGAACGATCCTTCACGAGCTGCTCGTGGCGTGGCTTGCCAAGGGCGGTATGACCGAGAAGGACGTCAACTTCGTCCATATGGGGATTCCCGGCGCCCAAGCCGCTCTCGCCGCCGGCGAAGTGCAGGCGGCGCTTCTGGCGGGCCCCGTGGCCTATACGATGGAAAAAGGCGGCTTTAAGGTTATCACCAGCGGCAAAGGGCTGGTGAACGCGGCCATCGTGGTCGCTTCGAGCGGAAAGTTCATCATGGAGCATAACGAGATCATCAACGCCTTCATGAACGCTCAGGCAGAAGTGCTCGAGAGAATCGCCCTGAGCAAGGAGGAGATGGTCAAGGACGTGGTGGAAGCCACGGGACTGACCGAGGACGCCGTCGAAGCCATGTATCCGCTTTACGACTTCTCCATGGACATCACCGAGGAAGACGTGGAGGGCATGAAAAAGACCGTGCAGTTCATGGTGGACAACAAGATGATCGACGCCCCCGTCAACGTGGAAGAACTGATCTACAACCGCAAATACCGAGGGCTGAAACTGAACTGATGCTTCGATTATTGATCTCAGGCTGAGATCGAAGAACCGCCGGTCTCGCCTCTGCGCGCCGAGCCGGCAGTTTTCCCGTCCACTCTGTTTCATGGAATTGCAGCGTTTTTCGATTTTCCCAAGGAGGTATCCAAATTGAAGAAATTTTTGAGGCTCTGCACCATGGCCGCGCTTTTGGCAACCTTGCCCCTTCCCGCCGCCGCGCTGGATAAGATTTCGCTGACCTATATCAAGACACCGCTGAACGTCCCCAGCATCGTGGAGCGGAAGCTCGGGATCTTTGCCAAGCATTTCGCCAAATTTAACCTTCCCGTGGAATATTCCTCGCTGACCAACGGCCCCGACCAGGTTCACGCTCTGGCCGCCGGCGACATCCACTTCCTGAACGCCGTGGGTTCCACAAGCGTCTTTCTTTCGGCCTCCAACGGCGCCGACATCAAGATCCTGTCCATTTTCGGGCGTTCACCCGTGGCTTTCAAGCTGGTGGCCGCCAAGGATTCGCCGCTCAACCGCCCTTCAGACCTGCGCGGCAGGACCGTGGGCGGCCCCAAGGGAACGATTCTGAACGAGCTGCTCTGCGCCTGGCTTGCCACGGAGGGCATGACCGTCAAGGACGTAAAATTTGTCAATATGGGGATCGTTGCCGCTCAATCCGCTCTGGCAGCCGGAAAAATCGACGTGGCTCTGTTGACAGGAATCCCTGCCTGGCGCATGGCCCGGTCGGGGTATAAGGTGCTGCACGACGGCGTGGGGATCGTCAACGGCGAGATCCTGACCGCCGCTGCGGGCACGTTCATCGCGGAACATCCCGAGCTGGTGAAGGCCTTTATGGAGGCCAAGCGCGAGACCCTTCAATGGATCAAGGATAATCCCGAGGAGACGCTGCGGATCGTGATGGAGGAGATGGAGCTGAGCCGTGAAGAGGTGGAGGAGATGTACGCCCAGTATGATTTCTCCATGGATATCACCGAAGCCGACGTCGAAGGCCTTCAGAAGACCGTGGACTTCATGACCCGGCAGGGCATGATGTCCGAGCCCGTCAACGTCAGAGACCTGATCGTGAAGCCCTGAAAACTGGCTGATCAAAAAGAACCCTGCGGCGTCAAACGTCAAAACGCGTTTTTCGCCGCAGGGTCCTTTTTGTTTGTCCGCAGGGCTTATTATCGGCGCGGAACAGTAAAGATCAAAGTATGGCTGCCGAATTGCTGAAAATAGGGAATGCTTGTTGAGGCGCCATTCCCCGCGATTCTTAAAGCGAGTTATGCCAATTCGCATTCAACGTACTTAATGTCGAATCGAAGGTCAAAGTCAAAGAATTTCAACGCAAAGGCTGGACAGAGAGGGCGCAAAGGAAAAATGATACTATTTAGCAATAAGACGGCTAAATTAGAGACCGGGGCCGGCCCGAGGGGTATCCAGTCGCTAAAGACTATCTCGGCCTATTCGGCCTGTGTAACTCGCTTGGTGGATACCCCTCGGGTCGTCCCTTCAGTGCTCATTTTGCGTTTTTATTGCAAAGTAGTATGAGACCTAATTTATTAACCAAAAAACAAATGAGCGTGATGGCAATTTGTATATTTTGATTGATTTTGCGGTTCTAAAAGCCTTTCAAGGTTTTCCTTTGCGAACCTTTGCGCCCTTTGCGTTGAGATCTTTTGACGTGGCTCTTCGATCTGATATTAAGCATGTCAATGGAGAATTAATATTAGGCCTCGTAGAGGAAATGGGCTCCGGCCAGGATAACGAGCCAGCCGCAGATTTGGGTGAGGATGAAGTTGCCGCGGCTGCCCTCGGCAAGGCGCATGTGCTGGCTGATCTTCTCGCTGGACAGCCCCGCGGCGATGATCACGCTGCAGTAGCCCAGGGCGTAGGCCAGAACGACGCAGGCTGAGAACAGCGGAGTGCTTCCGGCGGCCTTGAAGGCCACGATGAGGACGGGAGCGAAGTGAGTGATGGCGCAGGGGCCGGCAGCCAGACCCGAGATGACGCCCAGCGTCAGCGCGCCCCAGAGGCCGGCGCCTTTGGCCTGCATATGATGGTGTCCGTGCCCTGGCAACTCGATCACGTCCAGCAGATGGAGCCCGAACAGGAAGAGCAGCCCCGCGGCCGCGTAGTTGACGGCGGGGGCGAAGAAGGAGAGGTGGGACAGCAGCGTTCCGGCGTAGCATACCGCCGCACCGATCGCCGCGATGTTGAGAAAGACGCCCGCCGTGAAGACCAGCGAGAGAGTCAGGGCGTTTTTCGTGCCGCCCGATGAGTTGTGACGGATGTAGCCGATGACCATGGGGATCAGCACGAAGCTGCAGGGGCTCAAAAGCATGCTGACGGCGCCCCAAATGGCGGCCGTGGCGTAGGCGAACGCACCCTGGGCGCAGAGGGCGTCGTGGAGCAGCTCAAAGAAGGCGCTCATGGGCGGTCCTCCGAGAGGGCATGGACGCCCGCCAGCTCGTGGGCATGATCGTGCCCGTGTCCATGTTCAGGATCCCGGGCTTTGAGAATTAACGTGGCGACGATAATGGCAAAGACCAAAGTTAATGTTATAATTTTACGGAGATTCATCTGATCCAGATTCCCTTCTGAATGAAGCATGATCTTGAAGCTGTCTGAAAAACGCAGCTTTGAATGGAACAACACTACATTATAGCACAAACTGTCAAGAGCCCATAGGGCTGGCCGCAGTTGAGCTGTTCTTGAAATCGGAGCGTGAGGACATGAAAATTGTGGTTGTCGGAGCTGGCAACGTGGGGTGCACCGTAGCGAGCGCCCTTTCCGCGGAAGGGAAGGACGTGGTGATTATAGAGCGGGACCCTGAAACGGCGGAAAAAATCGAAAACGAGCAGGACGTAAGCGTCATCCGCGGCAACGGGGCGCGTCCCACGGTGCTGGAATCCGCCGGCGTCGTCGCGGACGGCGACGTGGATTGCCTGATCGCCTGCACGGACCGCGACGAGACGAATTTGATGGCTTGCTGGCTTGCCAAACGGGCAGGTGTGCCCCGGGTGCTTTCGCGCGTGCGCGACTTGGAGTTCACCGACACGCCCGACTGGGCCAGAGAGCTGGGCATCGACGTGATGGCGTCGCCCGAGCGTTCTCTCTCGCGGGAAATATCGTCACTGCTTACTTTTAACGCGGCGGTCCACTCTTCAGAGCTTTTCGGCGGCCGGGCGGGCAGTTTCGCCTTTCCCGTGGAGGCCGATTCGCCGATCTGCGGCATGAGCCTGCGCGAAGTGGGGCAGAAATATCCTGACTTCGGCGCGGTCATGGTCTACGTGGAGCGCGGTGAAGACGGCTTCGTCCCTTCGGGCGACTGGGTGGCCAAGGAAGGCGACCTGTGTTTCCTGGTCACGCTGAACGAACGGGTGTCGCGGGTCCAGGGGCTTTTCGACGTGGAAGGGAACCGCAGCCTGTCGCGGGTGATCATCGTGGGCGGCGGCAAGCTGGGGGCGAACCTTGCCCACCGGCTGTCGGACAACTTTCCCCGCATTGAAGTGACGCTGGTGGACAAGAACATGCAGAAGTGCGAGCGCCTGGCGCAGGAGTATTCCTCCGTCCAGGTGGTCAACGGCGACGGCATGGACAAGCGCCTGCTGATGCAGCTGGGAGCCGACCGGGCCGACGGCCTTGTGGCCACCACGGCCAACGACGAGATGAACGTGATCGTCGCGTCTCTGGCCAAGGTTCTGGAATGCCGCAAGACCATTGCCGTGGTGCGCAATTCGGTGTACGACGAGCTGGAAAGCGCCCTGCCCGTGGACGTGCTCCTGAATCCCAACATCACACTGGCATCCACATTCCTGCGCCATATCCGCTATCCCAACACGGCGGGCATTCTGTCGCTGATCGACCGCATCGGTGCCGAGATGCTCGAGTTTGTGCTGAAGCCCGGCAATCCCGTGCTGGACCGGAGAATCATGGATCTGAAGCTGCCCAAGGGGATCCTGATCGCCATGATCAAGCGCGGTTCAAGCTACCTGGTGCCCGGCGGCTCCGAGATCCTCCGCCAGGGCGACCTGATTTCCATCTTTGCGATGGCCGACCTGATGCCTGAGGCCATGCGCATTTTCGAGGCGGACTAGGGCCATGGATTTTCGGATCGTCATCCACATCCTGTCTCTGATCGGAGGTGTCGTCGCGGCCAGCATGTTTTTGCCGGCCCTGTGGGCCTGGTTCGACGGAACCCCTGATTTCAAGGCGCTGGCGGGGAGCGCTCTGTTTTCCCTGTGCCTCTGCGTCCTGTTCTTCTGGATGTCCCGCGGGAAGAAGCGCGAGGCGCGGCGGGAACAGAACGACTTCGGCGTGCGTGAGGCCTTCGCGATCGTCTCCTTTTCGTGGGTCGTGGCCTCGTTCATCGGCGCTCTGCCCTACGTGCTCTACGGTACGGTGACGAACTTCACCGACGGCTTTTTCGAGGCCATGTCGGGCTTCACGACCACCGGCGCCTCAATTTTGACCGATATCGAGTCTAACCCGAGGGGGATCCTGCTGTGGCGGGCGTTGACCCATTGGCTGGGCGGCATGGGGATTATCGTCCTCGGCCTGGCCGTGATGCCTCTGATCGGCGCCGGCGCGATCGAGCTCTATAAAGCCGAGGTGCCCACGCCGATCCCAGAGAAGCTGACGCCGCGGCTGCATCAGACGGCGGTTATCCTGTGGGAACTCTATTTTTTCCTGACGGCGCTTGAGACGGTCGCCCTGATGCTTTGCGGCATGGACTTTTTCGACGGCCTGACCCATGCCTTCGCCACGCTGGCTACCGGCGGTTTTTCGACGTACAACAAAAGTATCGCCCATTTCAATAGCCCCGCCATTGAATGGGTGATCACGCTGTTCACCTTCCTCGCGGGCGTCAATTTCACGCTGCACTACCTGTTCCTCCGTGGGCGTCTGGACGCTTATATCAAGGACGACGAGTTCCGCTTCTATCTGTGGCTGACTCTTGGCGCAACGCTGGTTCTCACGGTGTCGGCGGTGCTGCACAGCGTGGGGGGCGGTCTGGGAGGCATCCTTCGCCACGCCGCGTTCCAGGTGGTGTCCATTTTGACTACCACCGGTTTTGCCGTAACCGATACGGAACAGTGGCCCGTTTTCTGCCATTTCGTGCTGCTTCTGTTGATGTTCGTCGGCGGCTGCGCGGGCTCCACGAGCGGCGGCATCAAGGTCCTGCGCGTCATGATGCTGCTGCGCAGCGCGAAGAAAGACATGATGCAGACCCTTCAGCCTCACCGCGTCCTCTGCGTCCGCGTCAACGGCAAGCCCATAAAGAACGAGATTATCAGCTCCGTCCTGGCCTTTTTTGTGCTCTTTATGCTCATCTACGGCGCCATCGTGCTGTTCATGACCATGCTGGATATCGACCTGGTCTCGTCGCTGAGCGGCGTCCTGGCCTGCCTCAGCAACGTGGGGCCTGGGTTGGCCGACTTTGGCCCGGTGAACAACTATTACGGAGTCCCTGCGTCGGGCAAGTGGGTGCTGTCCTTCGCCATGCTCGTGGGACGTCTGGAGATCATGACGGTGCTGCTGCTCTTCGTGCCCCGCACCTGGCGGCGATAGGCCCGAAGCGCCGGCGGCTCCTCTTTTATGGGAACCCCCGCAGTGCGTCCTGCAAGGACGGGACCGTCCTGATGGGGGATTTCTCCATGCCGTACCGGCGGCGTTTTTTTACCGGCAACTCTCCGGACGAAAAAAGCGCTTTTAAGTTTGTTTTCTCTGTTCCTGTGATACAATATGAACCAGTTTTTTTGCAGTTCCTAATTTCAGGTTACCATCCATTCTTTTTTAAAAAGGAGCCCTACCCATTATGAATGAAATTCGCCTTGCTGATTTCCGCGCCGAGAACCTCCTGTTTTCCATCAACCACAATTTCCAGCCCAAGGAAGAGAACCTTTCGCTCGCCATCAAGGTGGACCAGAAGGTCCGCATGAGCGGCAAGCCCGAGGAACCCGTCTTCCTGAACCTGACCGTTAAGGTCTTCGACGAAGCCGAAGCGAACAACTATCCCTTCACCGTCGTAGCCGACGTGACGGGCGTGTTCTTCATCAACGCCGAAGGCACGGACCGCGAGGCTATCCTCAAGGACAACGGCATGAACGTGCTGCTTCCCTACGTCCGCGCTATGATCTCACAGCTGGTCTCCCTGGCCAACCTCCCCACCCCCGTGATCCTTCCTCCTATGGATCCTTCGCAGATGCAGGCGATGCCCGCTCCCGAAGCCCAGAACTAGCATTCCCAAAGTATAAAAAAGCAGGCTTCCCGCCTTGAACCGGGAAGCCTGCTTTTTTATACTCTTTCGCAGTTAAACGGCTTATATTAATTCGCATTCAACATGCTGAATGTCGGGCCCAAATTCAAAGTCAAAGGATTTCAACGCAAAGGCTGAACAGAAAGGGTGCAAAGGACGCAAAGGAAAAACAAAACCTAATTTATTAATTAAAAAACAAATGAATGTGATGATAATTTATGTGTTTTGGTTGATTTTCGATTCTAAAAGTCTTTCAAGGTTTTTCTTTGCGAACCTTTGCGCTCTTTGCGTTGAAATCTTTTGACGTGGTTCTTCGATTTGACATTAAGCACGTCAATAGGAAATTAGTATTAATTGGAGACGGGGGCCGCCCCGGGGGGCATTCAGTCGCTAAAAACTATCTCGGCCTTCGGCCTGCCCATGCTCGCTTGGTGGATATCCCCCGGGCCGTTCCCTCCGTGCCCATTTTGCGTTTTTATCGCAACGTAATATTATTCTGCCGTTTTCAAGCAGGGGGCGCCTGCAATCGGCCATCGAACGCAAATTTGTCGTTCAGCGGCCTGAAGGCCGGGCTGGAAGATTGGAGCACGAAGGCCGCTCTATTTGGAGAGGTAGCCGTCGCGGAAGCTCTTGTAGTCGGCCAGGTTGGCCTTGAGGAGTTCGGGCGTGTCGAGGCCGTAGGGACAGCGGCTCTTGCAGGCGTTGCAGTGCTTGCAGTTCTCGATGCGCAGCATCTTCTCGTTGGACTCCTCGGTCATGAGCGGCGCTACGGGCGAGCGGCGCAGCAGAAGGCTCATGCGCGCCGCCGTGGGAATTTCGATCCCCGCGGGACAGGGCAGGCAGTAGCCGCAGCCATGGCAGAAATTGCCGGGCAGCTCGGCGCGGTCCTTTTCGATGACGGCTTCCACGTCCTCGTAGCGCGGCGGGTTTTTCTCCAGGGCGATGAACTCGTCCAACTCCGACTCTTTCTGGATGCCCCAGATCGGCACGACGAAGGGGTGGAGCTTCATGAACGCGAAGGTGGACGCCGCGTGGGTGATCAGGCCGCCGGCCAGGCCTTTCATGGCGATGAAGCCCATGTCGCGGGCGTGGGCCAGCTCGGCCAGCTCCACGTCTTCCTGAGGCGAGATGGACGACAGAGGGAACTGCAGCGTGTCGTACTTGCCCGAGAGCACGGCGGCACGGGCGCGCTCGATGCTGTGGTTGGTGATGCCGATGAAGCGCACGTAGCCGCGCTTCTGGGCTTCCAGCAGGGCGCCGTAGGTGCTCTCCGGGTCTTCCGTGTCGGGAAGCGCGCCGGGGTTATGAAGCTGGATCAGGTCGATATAGTCGGTCCTGAGGCGCTTGAGGCTGAGCTGAATGTGTTCCAGCACCGTTTTTTTGTCCTTGCCGCCGCTTTTGGTGGAGATGACGATGCGGCCGCGCACGTCCGAAAGCGCCGCGCCGATCTTCTCTTCGCTGTCGGAATAAGCGTTGGCTGTGTCGAAATAGGTAAAGCCGTTGTCGTAAGCCTTGCGGAGCAGATAGCCCGCGTCCTTGACCGAAATACGCTGAATGGGCAGCGCCCCGAATCCCGAAGCGCTGACCATCAAATTGGTCCTGCCCAGTCTGATCTTATTCATACATAGTTCCTCCTTAGAATTTGGAAAATTGCCATAAAACGCCAGCTACCGCTTCCTTTGTTTGCCCCAGAAGATTCCCGCGCCCAGGACCAGGGAACCGGCGGCGAAGAGGAACCACGGAAGCGCGTGCGAGCCTTTGTAATAGGTGTCGAAGGTGTACCATAGGGCGTAGAGCGCCGAGACGCTGCCCAGCAAGGAGATGAACAGCTTTTCGGCTTTGGCGCCGGCGGCGATGTAAATGACGCTGAGCCCTCCCAGAATGGCGCAGTTCGCCGCATTTGGGACGCCGAAGGGGAATTCCATGAGCACGCTGAGCCACAGATAGGCTGCGCCCGCGGAGAGCAGCAAGCTTCGCGCATCGGCGATGGATTCGTCCTCCTCGCGCTTTTTGACGCAAATCCCCGCCAGGAGCAGCAGCGCGCCCGTCAGCGCCGTCACGGCGCACTCAGTGCTGAAAAGGAAACCGAAGAGCGCCGTCAGCGTCATGAACAGGAACCACAGAGCGCCGCAGCAGGGCAGCAAAAGCAGTCCCTCGCCGGTCAGCCCGTACATGAAAAGCGAAGAGACGATGGCAGAGAGCTCCATGACCAGCTCGCGCCGCTTGAACACCCCGTTGTTCCACAAAATGCATGCCGCCTCGGGCGCTTCGGCGATCCAGCCCGCCGCCGCGGCATAGCTCCAGAGGTTATGCACCGCCACGGGCATCAGCCCCAGCCCTGCCAGCGCGAAGATGCCGCCGGCCGCGCGCTCGCCCCTGCGGATCAGCTTCACGCCCACGCCGCAGAAGAACAGCGCCGCCGCGACAGTCAGAGCGACCAGCGCCATGCCGTGAAGCAGCCGCCAATAGCCGTTCATCAGAAAGAATACGGCCCCCAGAAGCAGCACTCCGCCCAGAGAGTAGCACGTGATCTGGAGCCAGGGTCGCTCCTGCGCGCACAGCGCCAGAATGCGGGTTCTCTGATCGTCGGTGATGACGCCTTGATCGCGGGCTTCTATCAGCCCCTTTTCATATTTGTTCATAGAAAAATCTCCCTTCACAGAATTAAGATCGATGTTCGCCGCGGCGCTTCCTATGACGGCTATAACGCGGATTTTTCCGGCGCAGCCGGGGTTTGGGGGCTGGCGTCGCAGTCGTAGAAATCGCGCAGCAGCGCGCGCCGCGATTTTACGCCCGCTTTCGCGTAGATCGACGACAGGCGCCTTTGGAGTACCCTTTCGGACATGTAGACGTCCAAAGCGATCTCGCGAAGAGGTCTTTCGCTCTCGAGCACCTTGGCGAGAACTTCGTTCTCCCGCTCCGTCAGGCCATGGGAGCGGGCGTAAAAGGCCAGGCGCTCCTCCGCCGAAAGCGGCGGCGCGGGAACGCCGGTTTCGGCAGGCTGGTTTTTCACGGCGACCACGCCCGCGAGCAGCGCCAGCAGGACCGTGTTGGCCGCCATCATTGGCAGAGGCCGGATTTCCCTTTCGGCCATAAAAAGGAGGATCGCCGCCAGACTCAGTGAGCGTATAACCCTTCCCATGCCGGCCCAGAGCTCGGGATAACCGGTAAGGGCCGCTTTTTTGATGAAGGCCGACGTCAGGTAGACCACGTAAAAGCCGCCCTGGACATAGATTAAAAGAGGGTAAAAGCTCGGGCTGAAACCGGCGCTGAGGGGCAGCGCGTAAAAGGAGAGCGACGTGAGCAGGACGCACAGCAGGGCCAGCCCCAGCCATCGTCCCTTCCGCCAGTCGGCGAGGCAGCCCGCGAGCAGCGCCGACAGCGCGTAGCAAAGCCGCGGCCAGTCGCCCACGTTGATGTTCCCCGTGGCGTGGAGCGCGGTGGCGATACAGTCTTCGGCGTTGAGGATCAGCGACGCGAGAAGCGCCACCGCGATCGAAGGGCCCATGATTCTCAGGACCCTTCCGGAATCTGCTCTTTCCGTATTGCCGGAAGAACCTTGAGGAAGGCGCCTTTGCAGGAACGATAAGGCCAGAGCCGCGGCGACTATGGACAGCGCCTGGAGGAAAATCCGTCCGTGAAAGGCTGTCTGGACGGCGTACTGCGCCGCCACGGCGCCGCAGATTCCCGCGCCGGCGGTTCGTCCCAGAAAGGGCGAGCCCTGCATGGAGCGGCTCATGCCGGCGCAGAGGCAGCCCTGAGAGACGCCGACGCAGAAAAGGCTTGCGCAGGCGCCGGTTTTCAGGAGGGATGGAAAGGGGGCCGCCGCCGCGGCTGTCAGGCAGAGTCCCGAAAGGAGAGCGCCTCCGGAGATCCAGAGCCGGGAGGCGCTCCTGCCTCTGGCGCGGAGCGCGAAAGCCAGATAACCCGCCGCCGCGCTGGCCATGGTCAGCGCGTAGAGATAGATGGAAGCCTCTTTTCCGAGCCGTGTCGCCGAGAGGTCGTTGACCAGAAGTTCCGTCAATAAAAATTGGTACATGGTCAGAGCAAAAGCCAACGCCCATAAATAAGCGGCCTTGACGCCGGCGTCTGATTTTTTATCCATGAGAGCCAATCCCCTTTCCGTCTATAACGTTGCCGTTTAATTTATTCTGCCGCAAGGAGTAATCCGTAATAATCCAGAGACTCTGTTTTTAATTCTGTCATCTAAGCCTGCCGTCCTTTTAGAAAAGTCCCTTTATATGCGCTTCATTGTACAGTCTTCGGGCGTCAAAATCCACCGTTTTCGAACTATTTCGGCGCGCTTTTAATTTTGCCGCGCGGTCTATTGGCGTGGGAGATGCCTTTCTCCCTTTCCCACGTTTGCAAAAACCGAAGAATCAAAATGAAAAAATTCTGGTATAATAAATCGGTTAGAGACTCGACAAAAAACGAGAGGAGGCGCGCATGAATGTTTATTCCCATCGAGGGCGAGGACTGTATTTTTCTCGAGAACGTCGTCGCGCTGGTCCGTGAGGACGACCGGACCGTCGTATACTATGACGATGGCCGGAAAAGCGTCACGGGGTTCCGTCCGGCCACGCTCGCGCGCCGATATGAGGATTTATTTGAAGGGGCTTTGCATCTGGAGCTTCCCCACGTGTTGAATCAGGAGGTTGAACAGCAATGAGCGCACAGTATACAGCCAAGGATATTCAGGTCCTCGAAGGCCTGCAGGCCGTTCGTATGCGTCCGGGCATGTACATCGGCGACACGACGACCCGCGGTCTGCACCACTGCGTTTATGAGGTGGTGGACAACTCGGTCGACGAGGCGCTGGCCGGATACTGCACGGAGATCAGCGTGGTCGTCCACAGGGACGAGAGCGTCACCGTCCAGGACAACGGCCGCGGTATTCCTACCGATCCCCATCCCTCGAACGGGCGTCCTGCCCTCGAGGTGGTTTTGACGGTGCTTCACGCCGGCGGCAAGTTCGACAACCACAACTACAAAGTTTCCGGCGGCCTTCACGGCGTGGGCGTTTCGGTGGTCAACGCGCTGTCGGAATGGCTTGAAGTGACGGTCTGCCGCGATGGCAAGGAGTGGACCGAGCGCTTCGAGCGCGGCGTCCCCGTGACGGACCTGACGGGCGGCGCGCCCACCACAAAGCGGGGCACCACGGTGACGTTCATGCCCGACAGCGAGATCTTCGACGAGGTGGAGTTCTCGGCGGAAACGCTGGGCAACCACTTCCGCGAGATGGCTTTTTTAAACCCCGGGCTGAAGTTCACCTTTGTGGACGAGCGCGAGGAGAAGACCTGGACGTATTGCTATGAAGGCGGGATCGCGGCCTTTGTGGATTTCCTCGACGAGGGCAAGGAGCTTTTGACGCCCAAGCCCATCGTCGTGAAGGGCGAGAGGGACGGCGTGGCCGTCGAGATGGCTTTTCAGTACACCGACGAGTATATCGAGCGCCTCTTTTCCTTCGCCAACCTGATCCACACCGTGGAGGGCGGCACCCACGTGGCGGGGCTGCGCAGCGCCATGACCCGCGGCATCAACGAAGGCGCGCGCCGCGCGGGCGTCCTGAAAGAGAAGGACGCCAACCTGTCGGGCGACGACCTCCGCGAGGGCTTGACCTGCGTGCTTTCGGTGAAGCTCAGCACTCCCCAGTTCGAAGGGCAGACCAAGACCAAGCTGGGCAACGGCGAGGTGAAGGGCATCGTGGATTCGGTGCTCTACGACGGCCTGCTGACGGCGCTTGAAGAGCAGCCGGCGGTGATCAAGCCGATCATCGACAAGGCCGTCAAGGCCCGCCAGGCCCGCGAAGCCGCCAAGAAGGCCCGCGAACTGGTTCGAAAGTCGGCCATGACCGGGCTGACTCTGCCGGGCAAGCTGGCGGACTGTTCTAGCCGCACCGCCGAGAACTGCGAAGTCTACATCGTCGAGGGAGACTCGGCAGGCGGCAGCGCCAAGCAGGGCCGCGACCGCAAGTTCCAGGCCATCCTGCCCCTGCGCGGCAAAATCCTGAACGTCGAAAAAGCCCGCATGGACAAGATCCTGAGCAGCAAGGAAATCCGCGTGATCATCCAGGCGCTGGGCTGCGGCATCGGCGAGGATTTCGACATCTCCAAGCTGCGCTACAGCAAGATCATCATCATGACCGATGCCGACGTCGACGGCGCCCATATCAGCACGCTGCTTCTGACCTTCTTCTTCCGCCACATGAGGGAGCTCGTTGAAAAGGGACATATCTATCTGGCCGTCCCGCCGCTCTACCGCGTGCAGATGGGCAAAAAAGTGGACTACCTCTACAGCGACAAGGAACTGCGCGTCATGATGGATGGCTACGACGCCGAGGGCAAAAAGCCGTCGGTGCAGAGATACAAGGGCCTCGGCGAAATGAACCCCGAACAGCTGTGGGAGACCACCATGGATCCGGCCACCCGTCTTCTGAAGCAGATCGAAGTGGACGACGCCCTCGGAGCCGACGAGTATTTCAACATCCTGATGGGCGACCGCGTGGAGCCCCGCCGCGACTTTATCCAGGCCCACGCGCACGAAGTCAAAAACCTGGACGTATAACCCCGTCCATCGCCATACACTATTGAAAGGAAGTCTTTTTGTCATGGATAAGCACAGTCCTATCGGCGTATTCGACACGGGCGTCGGCGGTTTTACCGTCGTCAGAGAGATGCAGAAGATCCTCCCCAACGAGAAGATCGTCTACTTCGCGGACAGCGCCAATATGCCCTACGGCAACAGGAAACAGGACGACATCCTGCATCTGACGCGCCAGATCCTCGAATTCATGGCCGCCCAGGAGGTCAAGGTGGTCGCCGTGGCCTGCAATACCATCTCCACGCTGATCGATCATTACAGGAACGACTATCCCTTCAAGATCTACAGCGTCGTCGAAGCTGGCAGCGCCTATACGGCCACGCTGGATATCGACTGCGTGGGCATGATGGGCACCGTGTTCACGGCTCAGAGCAAGTGCTACAACCGCCTGATCAACGCCGTCAAGCCCGGCATGAAGGTGGTCTGCGCCGGATGCCCCAATCTGGCCCGTTTTATCGACAGCGGCGACCTGCGCCCCGAAGTGATCGATCCCGAGGTCAAAGCGGCCGTGGACAGCATTCTTGCCCAGGCGCCGGTGAAGCACCTGATCCTGGGATGCACCCACTACCCGCTGGTGTCGGAAAACCTGCACCGCCTCTATCCCGGCATCACTCTGATCGATCCCGCCCATGAGCAGGTGATGGCGGTGAAGCGTTACCTGGAGGAGAAGAACTGGCTGAACGACGCCGGCAAGGGCAGCTTCGTGCTGAACACGTCGGGCGATCCGGAGCAGTGCGCCGCGGCGGCCTCGCGCTTCGGCCTGAAAGCCCCCGACGCGGCCTATAAAGTCCCCGCGCCGAAGCCCCTTGCGCTGTAAAAAATGAACATGCGGGACGATGGAAGGCCTTTTCCTTCTCTCGCCCCGCTTTTTTTATCCCCTCAAAGGAGGTTATCCATCATGGACGGAAAGAACCGTTCCAACGTCAAAATCGGCCAGACCGTGGACATTGTGCTGAAATGCGACCAGCCCACGGGCAAGCTGACCCGCGGCGTGGTCATGCGCATTTTGACCCACAGCCCCACCCATCCTCACGGCATCAAAGTGATGCTCGAAGACGGCCAGGTAGGCCGCGTGCAGTCTATTTTGCAAGCCTGACACGCTGACGACCGGTATTTAGAATCCTGTGAGAATGCGGACACGGCTTCTTTCATGCTGCTTCTCCATGGAACGTTTTGTTCCACGTGGAACGTTTTTTAATGCTAATTTCCGATTTCCGAATAAACAGCTCAACTAACGTCCGGGGCCGACCTGAGGGCCATGCAGCCGCTAAAGACGATCTCGGCCTATTCGGCCTGCCTATACTCGCTTTGTGGATACCCCCCGGGTCGTCCCCTCAGCAGGTATTCATCATCTCAATGAGCAATTAGTATGAAATAAAAACTACTCTAAAAGACGTCCCGGAAAGGGGCGTCTTTTTTGTTGGTAATGTAAGACAAAGGTTATTCTCATAAAATGTCTGGAATGAATAATTTATGATAAAATCAGCCTATAACATCGAGGCAATGTTTTAAAAAACGCGGCCGGGCGCGATTTTTTTGCGGTTTCCTTTACGAGGACACCCCCCTGGTCCAGGCAGCTTTTTTCAACGCTGCCTGGACAGCGGACGCTACAGCGTCGCCGACGGCCATTTCTCCTGGCACATCCTCCCCGGCGCCAGCAGCTTCACTGGCTCCCTCCGGCTGGAATGGAGGTTCTAAATCGTCGTTTTGAAGAGCCAGGTCAAAAGATTTCAACGCAAAGGGTACAAAGGAAAAACGAAAACCAAGGAGGAGCAAAAGCTGAAATGTATGAAAAACGGCTTTTGCGGATGATAGAACGGTTCTCATAGTTTCAGCTTCTCCTTCGCGTTGAAAATTTTTTGACCTGAATGGAAGTTCTAAAGGCGGGCTGTGAAAAAATGTTCCACGTGGAACATTTTGGAATGATCGGACTGGAGGGGTTGGGGATATGTTTCATCCTTTGGGTAGAGATTGGCGAGGCTTTGTCTGTGCCGCTGTCCTGCTGGCCGGCGGTGGCGCCTGGGCGGCGGAGGACTTTAAGACACAGGAATACTGGAACAGCACGGGGCTGGACATTATCAACGCGGCCACGGCCTACGAGCTGGGTTACACGGGAAAGGGCGTCACTCTGGGGATTTTGGACGACGGCATGAGGCTGTCCCACAGGGAATTTGCCGGCAAGGACGCCTTTCAGGTCTTCATTGAAAGCTACGTGGAGGACTGGGCGGAGAACGAGCACGGCTCCCACGTGGCGGGCATCATGGCAGCCAACCGCGACGGGAGCGATGCGGACGGCAACATGCAGGGCGTAGCTTTTGACGCCGGGCTGGCGTCGGCGGCCCGAACTTTTGGATACCTGAACGACGATGTGACAAGACAAATAATTGCGGCGCTGACAGAGGCTTTTTCAGGGAAAGACGACATCAAGGTCATCAACAACAGCTGGGGGAACTACAGTGTCGGATACTACTTTTGGCTCGATGAGAAATCGTTGGATTTTATACGATCTGAAATTGTAAGTGAAATTGGGGCAGCGTTGCTTGACCTGTCGGTGAGGGAGGGCAAACTGATAGTCTTTGCCGCCAGCAACTCGGGAAACCTGGGGCCAATCTCGCCTGCCTCCTATCCCACTTTTTACCCCGAAGCGACGGCCTGGCTCAGCGTGATGGCCCTTGACCCTTCGAAAGTGACCATAGATTCCCAGGGAAAGAAGACGCTGGGCGACGAAGCCATTGCGAATTTCTCCAACCTGGCCTTCGGGGCGGAGGAATACAGCCTTCTGGCGCCGGGAGTGGATATCAATTCAATTAATTCAGCGAACCTTGACGGCTACACCCTCATGTCGGGCACGTCCATGGCGGCGCCCTACGTGACGGGAGCCGCGGGGCTGGTGCAGCAGGCCTATCCCTGGATGTCGGGAAAGCAGCTGGCCGACACGCTTCTGTCCACCGCCGACAGGGACTTCAATTACCCCGATTTTTACGTGGACATGGACGAAACCAGCAATATCGAGATCATCGATGAAAGCACCTACACCGAGAAAATATCGCTTCAGGTCCGCCTGCTCTTTATCGACGAGAAGAAAAGCTCCTATACCGATGAGGACGTTCAGGCGAGACTGAAGGAATTTTACGACAGCAACTCCCGAATGTTGGAAAACTATTATGGCATTGACAGCCTTGACAAGTTTTTGAGAGTCTACGAGGGAACGGCAGCGCCTAAAGAGTTGCTCGTGTATTCCGACGGCACGCCCTACTACGAGGCGGTGCTGTCGGGCGACGCGCAGGCGGCGTCCTTCGACCAGGTCTACGGCCAGGGGATTCTGGACGCGGGCAAGGCCGTGAGAGGCCCCTCGCAGCTCAACATGAACCGTTTGAGCACCGCCGACGCGGAAGAAAAATACGGCCTGCTCTATAAGGTGGACTTCGACGATTCCTACGGCCCCAGCGTCTTCGCCAACGACATCGAACAGAAGGAGTGGATCGCGTCGCACCACCTGGTCAACAAGGAAGGCGTGGTCGGCGAGGTCAGCGAAGAGGTGTCCAAAATTCTGGAAGAATACAAGGCTATGGAGAAATATGACAAAGTGGGCTTCTTGAAAGACGGCACGGGCACGCTTTTCATGACCGGCACGAACACCTACGAGGGCCCCACGGTGGTCCGCGGCGGCACCCTGTCCATCTCGAAGCGGGAGGACGGAACCGGCGGCGAACTGGTGAGCAGTTCTGTGTACGTGGAGACGGCAGGGCGGCTTCAGGGCAACGGCGTAATTCAGAACGCGGTAACCAACGACGGCGCCGTGGCCCCTGGCAACTCCATCGGGACGCTGACCGTGGAGAGCTACTCCGGCGGCGGCACGCTGGAACTGGAGGGCAACGCCTCGGGCGGCGACCTGCTGATCGTCAAG
>SFDM01000007.1 GCA_004558205.1 Pyramidobacter piscolens | reverse complement strand
TTAGGCGTTTCCGCTCCCGGTTAGTTGGTTGGCATCTCAGTTTCTCTTCAACTGAGGTCCCCTTGGTGACTCTCTGCAAAGCGCTTCACGGGCGCACATTGATAATTAGTATCAAGTGAAGGCCAGACATAAAAAAAGCGTGCCGCCCAACGTTGAATGGGCGGCACGCTTTTTGTCTGCCGTAAAAATTTTTACTCGTTGTAGCTTGCGGCGCGGTGCACAGAACTGGGGCGGTCGCCGCGGACGGAGACCTGCAGCCGGTTCTCGATCCAGCGGGCCAGGCGCACGAAAGGCGTGCCGATCAGAAGGTAGATCACGGCCACGATCACGCCGGTGCCGAAGTAGTCGTAGTTCACCGTCGCCAGCTGCCCGTAGGTTCGCGTCAGGTCCACCAGCGTGATGATCGAGACCAGCGACGAGTCCTTGAGCAGGGCGATGAAATCGTTGGTCATGGGCAGCAGCGTGACGCGCAGTGCCTGCGGCAGGATAACGTGGCGCAGCGCCTGTAATTTCGTCATACCCAGCGCCATGGCGCCTTCCATTTGGGCTCTCGGCACGGCTTCAAGGCCGGCGCGGTAGTTTTCCGACTCATAGGCAGCGTAGTTCAGCCCCAGCGCCAACGTTCCGGCGATGAAGGGGCTCAGGCGGACGCCCACGTTGGGCAAGCCGTAGAAGATGAAGAACAGCTGGATCAGCACGGGCGTACCACGGATGAACTCCGTATAGCACGCGGCCAGGGCGCGGAGCGGCAAGGGGCCGAAGAGGCGGCAGACCGCGATGACGAGGCCTACGGTCAGCGCCAGCGCCATGGAAGCCACGGAAACTTGGAGCGTCACCAGGGCCGCTTCGCCGAAAGAGGGCAGGAAGCCGATATAGCGCTTGATCCTCTCGTTCCAATTGCGGGCGCCCCGCTGGATGTCGGCCCAGTATTCGTACATGACGGGTTTTTCGAGGTTGGGGCCGTGGTCGTTGAAATAATCGGCCATCATGGGGCTCCAGAGGTTCCAGCGGTCGTAGATGCGGCGCAGCGTGCCGTCGTCGCGCATCTTGACGATCGCGGCGTTCACCTTGGCCAGAAACTCGTCTTCGCCCTTGCGGATCGTCATGGCGTATTCCATGCGGCCGATGGGCTCCCCGACAAACTCGAACATGGGGTTAAAGCGGGAGTAATAGATGGACATGGGAGCGTCCATGACGACGGCGTCGAGACGTCCGTTCTGCATGTCCTGATAGGCGGTGGCTTCATTTTCATAGCTGCGGATGTCGATGATGCCGGCCTTTGCCAGAGTTTCATAGGCATAGGAACCGCGGAGCGTGCCGATGGTGTGCCCCTTGCAATTTTCGAGAGTGGAGACCTTGGCCGGGTTCCCCTTGGGCACCACCAGCTGCAGGTAGGTGACGTAATAGGGGATGGAGAAGTTGATGACCTCCTGGCGCTCGGGGGTGACCTCGATTCCGTTGATCGCGATGTCGTACAGCCCGCGTTCCATGCCCGGAATCAGGATATCCCATACGTTCTGGACAAACTCGGCTTTCAGCCCCAGCTCCTTCGCGAGAGCGTCGGCAATTTCAGCCTCGAAGCCGATCAGCCGCGTGCTGTCGGCGGGGTCGTAAAGGATGAAGGGCACGCCGCCCTCGGAGTTGCCGCCCCAGCGCAGAATTTTGTCGGGCATGAATCCTGAGGCAGCCGGGGCCGCGGAAGCGAAGAACGTCAGAAGACAGACAGCAGCGCAAAGTCTCAGCGCTTTTTTCAGTGAAAGATTATCAGCCTCACTATTCACGAGATAAAGGCCTCCTGCTTTAGTTATGATAACTTGCGGGTTTGAGCGTGAGTTCTTTTTCCTTGGCCGTGCTTCCGCGGACGGCTACAGCAAGCTTCTGCTCAGCCAGGCGGGCCAGACGGACAAAGGGCAGGCCGATCAGGAAATAGATCACGGCGACCATGATTCCGATGCCGAAATGGTCGTAGTAGGTATTTGCCAGCTGACCATAGGCTTTCGTCAGGTCGATCAGCGTGATCATGGAAACCAGCGACGAGTCCTTGAGCAGGGAGATGAAATCGTTGGTGACGGGCGGCAGGGAGACCCGGATTGCCTGAGGGATCACCACATACCGCAGCGCCTCTCTCTTGGTCATGCCGAGAGCCAGGGCGCCTTCCATTTGAGCGCGGGGGACGGCCATCAATCCGGCGCGGTAGTTCTCCGCCTCGTAGGCGGCGTAGTTCAGCCCCAGGCCGATAATGCCCGCCATGAAGGGCGAAAGCCGGATTCCGATGTTGGGCAGGCCGTAGAAGATGAAGAACAGCTGAATCAGCACGGGCGTGCCGCGGACGACCTCGATATAAGCCGCCGCGCATTTGGACAGCCACCGAGGCGCGAAAAGCCGCGTGATCGCCAGCATCAGCCCCAACACGATAGCCAGAGCCATGGCGCAGACCGAAACCTTCAGAGTGACCACCGCGGCCTTGCCGAAAGTGGGAAGAAAGCTGGCATAGCGGTCGAACCGCTCCCTCCAGGTCAGGCCCTGCCTCTGGTACTCCGCCCAGGCGTTAAAGCGGTCCGGGCCGAACTTGGCGGGGCTGTCGTCGTTGAAATAGGCGGCCATAACTGGCGTCCACATGTTCCAGCGGTCGTAGATGCCGCGCAGCGTGCCGTCGTCGCGGATGGACACCAGCGCGTCGTTCAGCTTTTTGAGGAACGTCTCTTCGCCCTTGCGCACGGGAATGCCGTAGCTGATCTCGCCGATAGGTTCGCCGACGAACTCGAGATCGTTGTTGAACCCGGCGTAGAAGATCGCGATGGGAGAATCCATAAGCACGGCATCCAGACGGTCGTGAGCCATGTCCTGGTAGGCGTTGATCTCGTTGTCATAGGTGCGTATTTCGTCCACGCCGGCGTCCACGAGCTGGAAAAAGGCGTAGGACTGCTTCAGAGTGCCCACGCGCTTGCCCACGCAGTCCTCGAGGGACGTGATCTTCGCGGGGTTGCCCCTTTGGACGACCAGCTGGAGGAACGTCTTGTAGTAGGGGAGGGTGAAATCCACCTCTTCCAGGTGTTCCGGCGTAATTTCAAGGCCGCTGAGGGCAATGTCATAAAGTCCGAGGTTCAGGCCGGGAATCAGGTTGTCCCAGCTGTTGTGCACGAATTGAGGCTTCATTCCCATACGTTGGGCCAGAGCGTTCACGATGTCGATTTCGAAGCCGATCGTGTCCTTTTCGTTGTTGGGGTCCATGAACATGTAGGGAACGTTGCCCTCGGAGTCGCCGCCCCATTTGAGAACCGGCAGTTCTTCGGCGCGGGCCGCAGGGGCCAGCGCGAACAGGGCGAGCAGCGCGCACAGGAGGAATCTGACAGACCGTCTCATTCTGAGACGACTCCTTTGAGGTGGCGCAGGAAGTTCTGCGTGCGAGGATTCTGAGGATGCTCGAAGAGCACGTCTCCGTCCTCTTTTTCGACGATCTCGCCGCCGTCCATGAAGATGATGTAGTCCGACGCGTCGCGGGCGAACTTCATCTGATGGGTGACCACGATCTGCGTCATGCCGTCGTTGTCCAGGTCCTTCATGACCTGAAGCACTTCGCCGACCAGTTCGGGGTCCAGGGCCGACGTGGGCTCGTCGTAAAGCATGACCTTGGGGGCCATGGCAAGGGCGCGCGCGATGGCCGCCCTCTGAGTCTGGCCGCCGGAAAGCGTGGCGGGGTACTTGTTGGCGAAGCCGCCGAGGCCGACCTTCTCGAGAAGCTGATGGGCCTTGGCCTTCGCGTCGCTTTCGCTCACGTGCTTGACCACCATGGGAGCCATCATGATATTCTCGAGGACCGTTTTGTGCGGAAACAAGTTGAAACTCTGAAAGACCATTCCCACTTCCTGACGCATTCTGTGACAGGCGTCAAGGAATTTTTTGTCCATCGTCTTTTCGCCGATGGCACGACTGACCGTAACTCCGGCGATGCTGACCGTGCCGGAATCAATGTACTCAAGGCAATTGAGACACCTTAGAAAGGTTGACTTTCCACACCCCGAAGGACCAATGATAGAAACAAGGTCCCCTTCCTCAATGTCGATGGATACGCCCCTCAGGACGACATCATCTTCAAAACTCTTGCGCAGGTCTTTCACCTGGATCAACGGTACAGCCGCGTTGGTCAATTTTCGTCTCATCCTCCTGGTACAGAGCAGACATGATTCATGCGCCGGCTCTATAGCTTGTGCCGGAGAGTTCCCACAGGGTCCGGCTTGTTTTTTTGAGGTTTTCGCCCCTCCGTTTTCCTCAATGCCGCGGCCCTGCGACAGGGCCTTTAACTTGAGGAGAGTAGCGTGCCCGCATGGGCACGGTGCAGTCCAATTATAGGGAGAATTTTTCTGTTGGCAAGACCTTATTTTTTTTAAAACGTGACAAATTTCCTCGAAAGAGGACGTTAAACGGTCCTTTTCGAGGAAAATCCGTTCCATATTCCCGCTATCATCGCGAATATCGTCCTATCTTGCGCCATCAGGAATTTTTAAGGACGCGGGCGAAAAAAACGCCCTTTTCAGGCCCTCGATCATAAAAGAGAGCCTAGAAAAGGACGTTGATACTATTTATCAGTTGAAGCACCACATACCTTGAAGGGGCCGACCTGAGGGAGATCGGGGCCGCAAGCCGCACAGGACCGCCAAATAGGGTCCGAGTATGTCCGAGGCGGAAGCGATTTCCCTCAGGCCGGCCCCGGGCGTTAGTTCAGCTGTTTATTTGGAAATTAATATGATTCCTGTAGCCGTAAAAACTAAGGACGGTAGCCGGGATGGGGCTGAGGCTTGGGCGGCACGGGGCGCGGAGGTTCAGGCCGGGGCGGCTGAGGTTTTGGCCGAGGCGGCTGAGGCTGCGGGCGAGGCGGTTCGGGCGGCCTGCGGTAGTGGTCGGGGCCCTGGGGATGCTGGGGCGGCCTGTATTGAGGCGGCTTGCGGGGCGGAGCAGGCCGGGGCGGCTGAGGCGGCCGGTCGTTGGGGTGATATCTGGGTTCTTCGGGACGCCCCGCATCCCAAAAACTAGCCACTATGGGCGAAGCCTGCCGGAGAGCGTTCAGCCCTTCGGGCAGCTCCCCGTTCCGCCGGGGCTGCGCTTGAGCTGCGGCCCCGGAAACCACGGCCAGCGCCGCGGCAAGGGTGATCGTAAGAGTGGTTTTGCTGATTCTCATACCTATACACCTCCGATGAATCGGTAAATTTCAAAAAAGCCGGAATGCCTTTCTGTATGAGAATAGTCTACCACAGGAAAGGGCGATATGCATTGAAGATTTTGCCATTTCGGGGGGTGGAGAAAAGGACGAAGAAATAATTTTCTAACGGGCGGTTGACTGTTATAGGTTGATTGTGCTAGTATCGGCCAATGAACAGCGCGCTCCGATGGGAGAGACGGTGCGGTTCGCCGCACGAGAACTGAGACGAACAAGAAAGGTTCGAAAAATACATGACGAAAATCGCACTTGTGGGAAAATATCCGCCTGGAACGCTTGAAGCCTTTCAGGCGCAGCTGGCGGGTGAGGATGTGCAGTTTGCCCTCGTGAACACGCCTGAGGCCTATGAGAAGCTGGACGACGCCGACTGCATGGTTCTGCGCGTTTTCAAAGCTCCCAGGGACGTGATCGAGCGCAACGCAAAGCTGAAACTGCTCTGCCGCTGGGGCGTGGGGTACGACACCGTGGACATCGCCTGCGCGGGCGAGAAGGGCGTCATGGTGACCAACACGCCCGGAGCCAACGCCTACAGCGTGTCCGAACTGGCGGTGCTGCTGATGCTTGCCGTAGGGCGCAACCTGATGTTCCATAACAAGAGCATCCAGAGCGGCGTGTGGAGCCGCACCCTGTTTACCGACAACGCGGTCACGCTGAACGCGAAGAAGGTGGGCATCGTCGGAGGCGGCAACATAGGCCGCCAGGTGGCGCGCAAGGTGCAGGCTTTCGGCGCTCAGGTCCAGTATTACGACGTGTTCCGCCTGAAACCGGAGATGGAGCGGGAGTTTGCCATGACCTACGTGTCGTTGGAAGAGCTTGTCCGCACTTCCGACGTGATCAGCCTCCACGTGCCTCTGACCGAGGACAACCACCACATGCTGGACGCCTCGATGATCGCGAAGATGAAGAAAAACGCAATCCTGGTCAACACAGCCCGCGGCGGCCTGATCGACGACAGCGCGCTGCTCGTGGCTATCGACGAAGGACGGCTGATGGGCGCCGGGCTGGACTGCGTGGAAGACGACCCGCTGCCGGCGGGGCATCCTCTGCTGAACCACCCCAACATCGTGATCACGCCCCATATCGGCGGCGTCGCTTCCGATATCGGAGAAGTGATGATCCCCATGATCAGCGCCAACATCAAGAGGTTCCTTCACGGCGAAAAGGTGCAGTACCTGGTCAACGAAAAAGAACTGAACGCCCGCTGATCCCTTTTGTGCAGGCGGGGCATTTTTTCTATACTTCCGCACATAAAAGAGCGTCCGCAGATTTCTATCTGCGGACGCTCTTTTATGTGCGCGCCTTCAGCGCGTTCATTGGGGGGACGAACCGCGCGGAGCGTTTCGAGTTCTACCGGCCGTTCTTGACGTCGTCGATCATGGTGCTGCCGAAGTCGACGGCTTTGAGCCATTCGGGGTTGTAGCCGGGCTGCTTGATCTTGTTGTCTTCGATGTAGAAGGGCATCTGGCCGTATTTGGAGATCAGATGCGTGGCGAAGGCCCACCAGGTCTTTTCCAGGTTCTTCATGTTGTCGCTGCAGTGCTTGGTGAGGAGCTTGGCCGCTTCGGCGGGATCCTTGGCGTAAACTTCCAGAGCTTTCTTCTCAAAGGCGGGCTGAGCGTCAAAATAGCTCTGTTCGATCTTCTTCTGTTCGGCCTGGATCTCGGGGTACATCATGTCCCAGCGGAGCTGAGCCCACTGCTGGACGAAGTTGAAAGCCCACCAGGGGTTGTCGGTGTTGAAGTTCACGCGGTCGTTCTCGCCCCAGTTCTTGGGCAGCTCGGCGACGCCGGCGTAGATGGGCGTGTAGACCGTGGTGTCGGGCGCGGCAAGGCCGAACCACATTACGCCGCCGATGGCTGCGGGCATGTCGCCGCGGGTCTGGCCGATGAAGCTGTAGGAGCACTGAGGCACGGCGATGGCGCGCTCCCAGGCGGCGAAAGCCTTGCGGTCTTCCATGTCATGCTTGGGCTTCTGGGGGCGGTAACGGGCGGGCGAGCCGAAGGGGCCGGCGGCCAGACCCTTGGTCATGTCATAGGGCGTGCCTTCGAGGTGGTCGCGGTAGATCTTCTGGAGATCCTGGACGGAAAGCTTGTGATCGGGCTTGACGGAGAAGGGGTAGTCCTGACGTCCGGAACCGGCGGTGAGCTTCAGAGAGGGGGCCACGATGTCCAGGGCCCGCCACTCGCGGCGGGAGCTGCCAAAGCTGTTCTTGGCCGCTTCGCCGTAGTTGCCGTTGTCGAAGATGTGGGAGAAGTTGAAGGGCGTGCCCTGCTTCCACCAGCCCATCTGCTCGGCCAGTTCGGTGATGTTGGAGGAGTACATGAAGTTGTCCTTGTCGTTGAAGTCGATCACGCCGAGGCGCGAGCGGTTGGCCGCGACGAAGAAATGATCGTCGGGCACGCGGCGGGCGGCCCAGATCGCGCCGGGCTTGCCGGAGTCGCGGGTCCAGAGCAGGCCGGCGCCGCAGACTTCAAAGACCCAGAGTTCCTTGCCGTCGGCGATGATCAGGCCTTCGCCGCCGTCACCATAGCCGTACTTCTCAGCCAGTTCGCCCATGACCTTGATGACTTCGCGGGCGGTCTTGCCGCGCTGAAGGCCCAGGACCTCCAGGTTTTCGATGTAGAACATGCCGTTGCTGCTCTGGATCTCATCGCGGCCTGTCCAGGTGTGCTCGCCGATCATGACCTGGTGCTCGTTCATGAAGGGATAGCCGATGTGGAAATAGGTGTAGGTGTGGGGGACCTGAGGAACCTGGCCGCTGAGGGTCAGCGTGCGGCCGGGGCGGCTGTCCATGCAGGCGACGATGTTGATGTCCACCATCTCGCCCTCTTTGTGATCGCCGCCGGGGACTACCTTGACGCGGGCGTCGTACCAGCTGTCGCAGGTATGGGCGGCCATAACGGAACCGTCGGCGGTGGCGTCCTTGCCGACGCCCATGGGCGTGCAGGCCAGGGCCGTGGAACTGATCAGCAGCGTCGCCGTAAAGGCGGCGATGGAACGAATCATGGTGCGTGCGTTCATGTTCAAAGACCTCCGTATAAGTATATTCTTCTTTTACTCTGGGAAAATCCGTAAAAATCAAAACGACAGGCGCGATAACTCATTTCAACGAAAAAGCCCTCATTTTCCCCCGGAAATCAGGGCTTCTTGAAACCGAACTGAATATTGCAAAATCTTCCGTTTGAAAAACGTTCATCACAGACAAAAGACGCCGGATAGCCGGCTGGCTGCGGAGAGAGCCGCCGCCGGGCCAACCGGAGGCGCTGAAGACGTTGGATTGGCCCGGGACGGAGAGTTATTTAATCGTAGAACAAGCGGTCCTTGGGAGCTTCTGAGGGGTTGTGGAACAGGGAGCCCAGTCCTTTTTCCATGATCTCGGCGTAGCCGGGAATGCCCTCGATCATGATGGTCTGTTCGGGGTGCACCATGTTGTTGACCTCGAGGATCGTGAGCATGGTCTGCACGTGGCGGGCCACGCGCTTGTCGGCGGGCCAGCCGTTCTCGTCGATGGGGGCGTAGAGCAGCTTATGCTCGCCCGCCTTCATGACGAAGCGGTCCTTGCCCGACATCAGCAGCTCTTCGTCGGTGATGCCGCGGATTCGGTCAAGCATGGGCTCCGCCACCTCGCAGAGGTAGGAAGCAGCCTGGGAATGGTCGCCGATCTCGCGGTGGCTCAGGCCATGCAGTGCCTTGGGCGAGAATTCCATGCCGATGGCCACGTCGAAGGTCTGGGAGGTCAGCATCATGGCCGCCATGGCGGCTACGTCCTGGCCTTTTTCGTGGACGACGATGGTGTTTTCCACGGCGTATTCCAGCTCAGCCTCGTGGAAGTCCATGGTCAGGTCCACCTTTTCCTTGCGGATCAGCTCCATGGCGGCGTAGGCCGTGCGCTCCGTCAGCAGGCCATTGGGGCGTCCGGGCCAGTTGCGGTTGGCGTTGCGGATGTCCATGTAGGCCAGGTTCTGGCCGCTGGGGTAGTGCACGTAAACCTCGGGATCAGGCCAGGAGTCCAGCGGGTTGGCGGAGCGGTCGCCGTAACGCCACTGCTTGACGCCCCAGGGCGTCTTCACGTGGAAGAAACGGGGATAGGCTTCACCCATACGGGTGGACGTGGAAGCGCTGGTGTTGATGCGGTCGATGACGATCACGCGGCCGGCGGTGACCTTCAGGTTCTCAGTGAAGACCTGGGCGGACATGTTGGCCACGGGTTCCTCGGGGTGAGTGCCGCCGATGATCAGCAACGTTCCGCCCGGGACGCCGCTGTCGAAGATGTAGACGTTGGCATCGTTCACGGTGTCCTTGACCACGTCGGAGTAGTCGCTGAGCTTTTTGACCTGAGTTACGGCCGGGCTGACGACCACCGGTTCTTTGAACTCGCGGTGTTCCTTAAACAGCATTCCGGCGGTGGCCACGGCGGCGCCGATGACCACGAAGGCCGTTACTTTGAGAGCTTTCAGATTCATTCAGAACTTCCCCCTACTTCAGGCGCAGAATGCGCAGCACGAAGGGCATCATGACGATGCAGTAGAGAACGGCATTCTGCGGATCCTTCGTTTTCACGAAGTTGACGACCACGGCCACGAGGAAAAACGCGGCGATGGCATAGTAGAGCCACATCACGGCGTTATTGATAAGCACCATATCCATGACGTTAACCTCCAATCACGGCGGCCAGTTCCTTGCTGTAGATCATGCAGAGCGTGCAGACAGCGAGGATGAAGGCCATAGGGACGAGGGCGGTTTTGACGAAGCCGCCGTAATAGCTGCCCTTATAGTCCAATTCCATGACGGCGGCGCGGCCGACCACGGCGGTGGGCGGCAGGCAGTCGCCGACGGGCCACATGACGGCCCAGGTTGACAGCGAGACGATGGGATCAAGGCCCAGCATGTTGAAGAGCATGATCAGCGGCACGCCGAAAAGAGGGGCCACTGCGTACTGAAGCACGCCTTCCGAGAGAGGCAGGATGATCCACAGCGTGGCGAAGAGCACCGACAGCGGCAGGATGACCACGGCCAGCGACAGCAGCCCGCGGGCGCCGCTCAGGGCGAGCACCTGGATCAGGGCGCCGACTACGACCATGGCTCCCACCAGGCCCAGAAGGTTATCCACGGTCTGACGGGCCACGGTGAAGACGTGAAGCTTCACGGGGCTCAGGATGACCACAGAGAGAGCGCAGATCATGAAGACCAGCGGCAGGCCGAGGATCGGGAAGCTGTGAGGCCACACGCGGCCGGCGAGCACCAAGACGATCAGGACCACGAAAGGCAGGGCGGCCTTCGTCCAGTTCCACGCTGCGGGAGCTTCGGGCAGGTTGGCAAGAGCCTTGTCCACGTCGATAGCCTTGCCGCGGCCGGCAAGCCAGAAGGTGGAGAACAGGGCGCCCACGATGGACATCAGCGCCAGGGGCGCGCCGAATCCCACGTAGGGCATGTTCGCGCCGGCGGCGGCCATCATGGCCCAGAGGTTGATGGGGGGGCAGGCGGCGCTCATGGCGGCGAGAAGGAAGATCAGCGCTACGCGGCGGTCTTCGGAGACGCCCATGGCCATCAGCACGGAGCCCACCAGGGAGCCTACGGTCAGCACGGCTGTGGCACCGGAGCCGGTGATGGCGCCGGGGACCAGCATGACCAGCGTGAGCAGCAGCAGGCAGACCACGCGATGGGCATGGAAGCTGCGGACGATGCGGCGCACGATGAAAGCCACGCCGCCCGATTCCTTGTAAAGGGTCATGAAGAACGTGGCCGTCAGGAAGATCAGGCACACGTCAAAATAGGTGAAGGATCCCTCTACGACATGGCGGACCATCTCGAAGAAGGGAAGGGGAGAACGGGGATCCACGCCCTGCGGCAGCAGCGCGTGAGCGGCCATTCCCGCCAGAGCCGAGACGAACATGGACAGTTCGGTGCTCAGCTTGAATTTCTTGCCGATGATAAACGCCAAAACGACGGCGGCCAGCACCAGCAAGGAGTGATGAAACATGGTCATCGGTGATTACGTCCTTTCGGTTTTCAGAAAAAAAGAGGCCTCAAGCGAGACCTCCTGATTGTGGTTACTTCAGCGCGGTTCCGATGGCAAGAGCGTCCTTGGCGACGATCAGAGGCTTGTTGTGCTCCTGGGCGTACTTGGTGAAGAATCCGTCGCTGTCGCTGTCCTTGACGACCAGGATCACGTCGGCGTCCTTCATGACCGCTTCGATGGAAGCGGCGTCGGAACTGTCGGTGCGGCGGGCCATGCCTTCGATGTGGGCGCCCACCACGGTCATGCCGAGCTTCTTGGCTTCGGCGATCAGCGCGGTGCAGCGGGCGATCTCGTTTTCTACGCTGGTGCCGGCGGCGCCCATACCCTTCATGCTGGTGCCGGAAGTGACGATGAGAGTCTTTGCGCCGGTGGCGGCGAGCTTTTCAGCGGTCAGTTTGTTATCGTGATTGGCCACGATCTTGGCCTGCATGGCCGACATGCGCACCATAACAGCGCCGGGGCTCTGGCCGCAGGTGGTGACGATAAAGGGACCGTTCAGCTTGGGAGCTTCGACGGCGAAGGCAAAGCTGCTCAGCACGCCGATGGTGAGCACCGCCACGAAGGCGGCAAGGATCTTTTTCATGTGATATTTTCCTCCTTAAAGAGATACTTGGGGGATCAGGCCGGGACATGAAAACCCCTGCCTGATCCTTCGAACAAAACCGAACCTCCAGCCTTTTGAAGGCGCCGGAAGGGGTTAGCTCTTTTTGTTGTTGATGTACTTGGTGATCAGCGTCCTGTTCAGCTGACGCCAGGCTTTTTCGGCCTTGTCCATGCAGTCCACGGTGAAGTCGGTGACCATCTTCTCCACAGCCTTGGGATCCTTCTTGTAGAGCTCGGCGCCTTCCTTGTCGATGCGGGCGGTCTCGTCGAAGAAGCTCTTCTCGAGGGGATCGCGGAGGGCGAGCAGATCCTTCATGGAATCGGCGTAGCGCTTCAGCACCAGGTCGTCGGCCAGGATGAAGGCCCACTGGGCGGACTCGGCCGCGTAAGCTTCGCGGTCAAAGACGCGCCAGCTTTCCTTGGTGTCCACAGCGCCGTTGTAGATGGGCACGTAGCAGGTGGTGTGGGGAGCGTCAAAGCCGAACCACAGGATGGTGGTCAGGGGCTTGGGCATGTCGGGGCGGACCTGGGCGACGAAGCTGTAGGCGCAGTTGATCACGGAAACGGGGCGGCTGTAGTTCATTTTCAGGAGCTCGCGCATGTCGCGAGTGGGGAAAGGAGAGGCCAGAGGGCTCTTGACGACCTTGCCGTCCTTGCAGATGTTCCACTCGGGAGCCTCGTACATGTCGTAGACGGTACCGTCATGATGGCTGCGGAGCATGGCCTGCACGTCCTGGACGGAAAGCTTCTTGGAAGGCTTGACGGAGAAGGGGTAGGAAGTGACTTCCGCCAGAGGGTCCCACTCGCGGTCGGGATCCAGGCGGCGGTAGAGGGAGTAGAGGCGGTTTCTGACCCAATCGGAGCTCAGAGCCCAGCTGCCGGTGTAGGGAGCGTAGGCTTTGGCCCAGTTGAAGGGCTCTTTGCCCTTGGGATCCCACCAGCCCATGTCGATGGCGAACTGCTGGTAGTCCTTGGAGGCCATGAAGTTATCACTGTCCTCGGGATGGACTTCCTGGATGCGGGCCACGTTGCAGGTGATGAGCACTTCATCGTCGGGCACGCGCTGAGCGACCCAGTAAGCGCCGGGCTTGCCGCTTTCGGGCGTCCACATCATCCCCGCGGCGCGGATCTCGAAGAGCCAGGCTTCCTTGGAGTCGGCCACGGTCAGGCTTTCGCCTTCGCAGTCACAGGATCCGATGAAGCCGTATTTCTCGGCCAAAGAACCCATGAGCTGGATAGCCTCGCGGGCGGTCTTCGTGCGTTGAAGCGCAAGAATTTCAAGCTGTTCGATGGTCAGGATAGCGCGGGCGTCGGGACGGAAGGTTTTCATCTCAACCTTCTGGGCGAAGGTGCTCTCGCCGATGGCGAGGCCATATTCGTTCATGAAGGGGTAGCCCACGTGGAAGTAGCCGTAGGTCTCTTCGGCCTGGGGGATCTCGCCGATCTTGGTCACCACGTCGGATTCGTCGTTGGTGATGTTCCAGAACACGGGCATCATTTCGCCCTTGGCGTGCTTGCCGCCGGGGATGAAGCGGACCTTGGCGTCGTAGAACGCGCCGTCGGCCGTATGGGAGGTGATGACGGAACCGTCTGCGGAGGCGTTCCTGCCTACGACGACGTCGGTGCAGGCGCTGGCCGAGCTCGTAAGGAGCATGGCGCACAGAATACCGGAAAGAACCTTGCCTTTATAACTCATGTCCTATTACCTGCCTTTTCTTGAAAAAAATCATTGCAGCTCTCGCTGTCTGCGAAGGGGGAAAAAAGGCGAAGCGGAATGAAAAACGCTCTCCGCTTCGCCCTCTGCCGCGCCGCTCAGCGGCGGTCGTTTACAAAGCGGTTTTTACGGTCGCCCTGATGGGCGCCAGTTTGCTTACTTGGTCGTGGCCTTCAGGTCGCGCTCGGTCATAGCGCCGAAGCCGACCTTCTTGAGCCAATCGGTGGGATAACCGGGGGTAGCCATTTTCCCTTCGGGAGACATGACGCCGCCGTCATAATACTTGCCGATGAGCTCGAAAGCGAAGTTCCACCAGCCCTGCTCGACGTCGTTCATGGCCTTATTGGTGTAAGCGGTCAGATAAGCCACGGCCTTGGCTGGATCCTTCTTGTAGAGTTCCGCGGCGTGATCTTCGACGGTCTTCTGATCGGCGAAGAACTTGTCCTCGTAGGAAGCCTTTTTGGCGCGGATGTCCTTGTACATGGCGTCCCAGCGCAGGCCGGCCCAGTTGTTGACCAGGTTGAAAGCCCACCAGGCGCTGTCGCGGTCGAAGGTGTGGCGCTTGCCTACGGTCCAGGGTTCGGGGATGGAAGTGACGCCGCAGTAGATGGGCACGTACACTGTGGTGTCGGGAGAATCAGCTCCGTACCAGAGCAGGCCGCCAACGGGGTTGGGCAGCCACTCGCGGCTCTGGGACACGAAGCTGTAGGAGCAGCGGAACAGAGCGATGGGACGCTCCCAGTCGTCATTCTTCAGGCCTTCGGGACGGACGCTCTTGGGCGTCTGCCAGCGGGTGGGGTTGCCGAAGGGGCCGGCGGCTTCGCCCTTGGTCAGGTCGTAGTCGGTGCCCTCAAGGTGATCGCTGTAGACCGTCAGCATGATGTCGCGGACGGAAAGCTTCTTGTCGGGCTTGACGGAGAAGGGATAGTGCTCCCACTTGGCTTTGACGGGGAAGTTCTGGGAAGGAGCGATCAGGTTCAGAGCTCTCCACTCGCGGCGGGCCGCGTAGTAAGCGTAGCCGTAAGGCTCGGGGTTGAAGGTGTCGGCGAAGTGGAAGGGCGTTCCGGGTTTCCACCAGCCCATCGCCTCAGGAAGAGCGGTGACGTCGGTGGAGTACATGTAGTTATCCTTGTCGTTGAAGTCGATGAAGTCGATGCGGGCACGGTTGGCGCCTACAAACACTTCGTCGTCGGGAACGCGCTTGGCAGCCCAGTGAGCGCCGGGCTTGCCGGAATCCTTGGTCCAGATGGCGCCGGGGCCGCAGATCTCGAAGATCCAGAGTTCTTTGGTGTCGCCGATGACCAACGTCTCGCCGCCGTCGGCGTAGCCGTACTTCTCAGCCAGCTCGCCCATGACCTTGATGGCTTCGCGGGCGGTCTTTGCGCGGGCAAGGCCGAGAGCTTCAAGGTTCTCGATGTAGAACATGCCAGCGGGGGACTCCAGCTCGCTGCGCCCGCTCCAGGTGAACTCGCCCATCATGAGCTGCTGATCGTTCATGAAAGGATAACCGACCTGGAAATAGGTGTAGGTATGCTTGGCCTGAGGAATCTCGCCGACCTTCTTGGGTTCGCGATCGGGACGGGTGGCGTAGCACATGATGTTGTAGATGTCCACCATTTCGCCGTCTTTGTGCTCTCCGCCGGGGATGATCTTGATGCGGTGATCATACCAGCCGTCGCAGGTGTGGCTGACGAGTACCGAACCGTCAGCGCTCGCTTTGGAGCCGACGCCCATAGGGGTGCAGGCCATGGACGCCGTCGCTACGAGAACCGCGGCAACGCCCGCAAACAGTGTTGCTGAGAAACGAGTTGCCTTCATGCTTGTTACCTCCCTGAACAGATATACCCTGTCGTATGACGGGGCCTATTGGAAACGCCCGTTGCCAGTTCCGCCGCGGGGGCAGCCGCGCCGAAGCAGGCCGTGGGCCGTTAAACCCTGGATTTAGCTTTTTTTGTTGTTGTTGTACTTCATGATCAGAATGCCGTTGAGCTTGCGCCACTGCTTCTCCGCGCGCTCCATGCACTCCCAGGTGAAATCGGTAACCAGCCGCTCCACCGCGGCCGGATTGGTCTTGAAGAGTTCCGCGCCCTCCCGGTCGATTTCGGCGGTTTCACGCGCGAATTTCTCCTCCAGCGGACCCCTGAGGGCCAGAAGGTCCTGCATGGCGTCGCCGTAGCGCCTCAGCACCAGATCATCGGCCAGGATGAAGGCCCACTGCGCGGAATCGAGGCTGAACTCGTTGCGGTCGAAGACCTGCCAGGAAGGGAGGGTCTGAAGCGCGCCGTTGTAGATGGGCACGTAGCAGGTGGTGTGGGGATTGTCGTAGCCGAACCATAGGATCGTGGTCAGGGGCTTGGGCAGGCCGTCGCGCACCTGGGCGACGAAGCTGTAGGCGCAGTCCCATTTCGCCACGGGGCGGTTGTAGGGGATTTTCAGCAGGGCCCGCTCGTCCCGGGTGGGGAAGGGCGACGCCAGAGGGCTTTTGACGGCCTTGTTTCCCTCGCGGACGTACCATTGCTCCGCTTCGTACATGTCAAAGATGGAGTCCTCCATGTGGGAGCGCAGCAGAGACTGCACGTCCTGGACGGAAAGTTTTTTTGCGGGCTTGACGGCGAAGGGATAGCTCGTGGTCTCGGCCAGAGGGTCCCACTCGCGGTTGGGGTCGATCCGCTTATAGAGTGTGTACAGGCGGTTTCGGACCCAGTCGGAGGAAAGGGCCCAGCCTCCCGTGTAGGGAGCGTAGACCTTGGACCAGTTGAAGGGCTCGGAACCTCGCGGGTTCCACCAGCCCATGTCGATGGCGAATTGTTTGTAATCCCTGGATACCATGAAATTGTCTTTGTCGTTGGGGTTGATTTCCTGAATGCGGCTCACGTTGCAGACCACCACCGCCATATCGTCGGGGACGCGCTGAGCCGCCCAGTAAGCGCCGGGCCTGCCGCTTTCGGGCGTCCACATGATTCCCGCGCCGCGGAGCTCGAACACCCAGGCCTCCTTTTTATCGGCGATGGTCAGGCTTTCTCCCTCGAAGGAGCAGGAGCCCACAAATCCGTATTTCTCAGCCAGGGCGCCCATCACTTCGATGGCCTCGCGGGCTGTTTTTGCACGCTGCAGCGCGAAGACTTCCAGCTGTTCCACAGTCATGATCGCGCGGGCGTCGGGGCGGAACGTCTTCATTTCCATCTTTTGGGACACGGTGCTCTCGCCCATGGTGAGGCCCCATTCGTTCATGAAAGGGTAACCCACGTGAAAATAGGAGTAGGTCCGTTCCGCCTGGGGAATCTCGCCTATTTTCACGGGCGGGCCGTACTCCTCGTTGGTGATGTTCCAGTACACGGGGGCCATTTCCCCGGGCTTGTGAACCCGTCCGGGAATCACGCGGACGCGGGCGTCGTAAAAGGCCCCGTCGGCCGTATGGGACGTGATGACCGAACCGTCGGCGCTGGCCTTCCGTCCGACTACCACGCCGGTACAGCCGAAGGCGGAGGCGCTGAGCCAGAGGATCAGAAAGACGCCCCACAGCAGCTTCATACGCAGTTTCACGGTGCATCCCCTCCTCTTTTCCACGGAATAAAAACGAAATAAAGTTTTTCCTTAAGAACTTTAACCTGAACTATACGCCATTTCATGTCAGGAAAAAAGTTTATGTCAGATTAAAGTCATATTTTGTTCTTTTCGTTCACAAAGCTTCGCGCGCCGGAGAAGGGCTTCGCGGCGGAACTCAGATGGCTGCAAAAAGATCATCTTCGTTCCATAACGTTCCTTTCTTGTGGTATGATTGCACCATAACTTGAGCTTCAGGCACATTGCCGGAGCCCCCGGAGCGCGCCTTCGAACCTTGCGCGTTCCTCAATCCTGAAACGGCGATGGAGATGATGAAGATTCAGACTTCTTTAAAGAAAACGGCGGCGCTGGTCATGGCGTTTTTTCTGACGTTCTCCACGGCGGCCCTCGGCGATGAGATCCCCGACCTGGTAATCGGAGAAGGACAGGTGCGCACTCTGCGGGTGCTGTGCCTCTACTCCCAAGCCCCCTATATTTTCAAGGACGGCGACGGGACCCTCCGCGGCGTCTATGTGGATCTCCTGCGCTCCCTGGCCGACAGCGAACAGCTCAAGTTCGCCCTTTCGTTCAGCAGCGGGAGCGGCGACCGGCGTGCGCTGCATCTGACCCTGCCGGATATCGTCATCGGGCCTCTTTACCCTGTCGAGTCGGGACAGGAGCTCTTTGATTACCAGCCCGTGAAAAACCTGGATCCCATGGACGCGCGCATGGCCTCCGACGTGGCCCTGATGCTTCACAGCCTTCCCGGCAAAGAACAGGTGTCCACCTGTTTCGCCCTGCCCTTCGTCACCGAATCGGCGTCCCTTTTCCTGCGAAGCGACAACAACTACAGTTTCAACGACCTGCACGAAAGAAAGATCCTGATCGTCGCCGATTCCCCAGAGGAGACCTATCTGAGGAACATGGGCTTCTCCCGCGAGCTGATCCGCTGCGCCGGCACCGAGGAGGCCTTCCAGCGCCTTGCCCGGAACATCGGCGACGCCGTGATCACCGAGACCTATCAGGGGAAGTACCAGATTGAGCGTATGCCCGCCCTCACCTACAGCGTCAAGGCGGCGGACCTGCCGCTTCAGACCTATCAGCGCGGCCTGGTGGTGCTCCGCGGCGATTCCGTCCTGGCGCTGAAGCTGGCTCGGGGGGTGCGCGAGTTGAAGCTGAACGGCGGCTCCAACCGCATCCTGCAGACCTGGTTGGAACGTTACGACCGGAAATACCCCGATCCCGTCTTTCTGCTCCAGATCACCGGATCGGTGGGCGTCTTCATCCTGCTCATCCTGGGCTGGAACCGGTTTCTCAAACGCCGGATCCGCATTGTGGTCAGCGAACGCGAACGCATTCTCGATTTCGTCTGCGACGGGATCCTGGCAGTGGACCAGACGGGGCGGATCACGCTGCTGAACCGCATCGCGAAGCGGCTTCTGGGGCTGACCGACGGCAACATAGGCAGCCCCGCCGACGAGCTCGTTCCCGGCCTGGATATCGAGTTGGTGCTCCGCGACGGCCAGCCTGTCTACAACATGGAACAGAACCTGCGCGGCGCCCTGGTCTCCTGCAATAAAGTCCCCGTGTTCATCGACGGCCGCCCCTGCGGCGCCATCGTGACGCTGCGCGACATGTCGGAGCTCCAGGCCATGGCCGAGGAGATCACGGGCGTGCGGATGTACGTGGAGTCGCTGCGTATCCATAACCACGAGTTTATGAACAAGATGCAGGCCATTTCGGGGCTGATCCAGCTGAAGCAGTACGACAAGGCCGTGGATTTCATCGCCTCGGAGACCGACTCGACCCAGTCCGCCCAGTCCTTCATGTCGGAACGGATCAAGAACGCCGCGGTCTGCGGCATCCTGATGGGCAAGGCAGGCCTGTGCCGCGAGCAGCACATCGACTTTGTCCTCGCTTCCGACAGCTACTGCTGCGACCACAGCGCCGACATCAGCGACCGCTCGTTGGTCATCGTGGTGGGCAACCTGATGCAGAACGCCATCGAGGCCATTCTGGAAGCGGGCGTGACCGCCGATTCGCGCATCGACTTCGCGATTTACGACGAGTCGGGACGTATCTTCCTGAGCGTGCGCGACAACGCGGGGCTCATGACCGACACCATTGCGGCCAACCTGTTCAATAAGGGCTTTTCGACGAAACGCAAGGGGCGCCCTTCGGGCTTTGGTCTTTTCACGATCCATAACATTATCGAGTCACTTGGCGGCGACATCGCCGTGGACTACCGGACGGGGGAATACACTGACTTCACCGTGACCATTCCCATCCCGCAGAAACAGGAGGTTTAACCCGTGTCAGAATTGATCGATGTGCTCATTGTCGAGGACGATCCCATGGTCGCCGCCATCCACCGGCAGTTCGTCGGCGCCGTCGAGGGGTTTCGCGTGGCCGGCGTGGTTTCCAGCGGCCAGAAAGCCCTGGATTTTTTGAAAAAACATGCCGTTCGCCTCGTGATCCTGGACATCTTCATGCCCGGCATGGACGGCCTGGCCGTCCTGGAGAAAATCCGCGAAAGCGGCAGCGGCGTGAGCGTCATCATCGTGTCGGCATCGCGCGACACCAGCACGGTGAACGCCACGCTCAAGGCCGGCGCTTTAGACTACATCATCAAGCCCTTCGTGTTCGACCGCATCCGGTCGTCGCTGCAGTCCTTCCAGCAGAGGGAGAACCGCCTGAACGCCGGCGCCAGCCAGATCGACCAGGAGGAGCTGGACGAGCTGCTTCAGGTGCAGAAGAACGATGAGCCTCCCATCAGCCTGCCCAAGGGCCTGAACCCCCAGATGCTGCATCAGGTGGAGGACCTGCTGCGCCGCGCGCCGGCGCCGCTGTCGTCCATCGAGACCGCCGACGCGCTGAAAATCTCCCGCATCACGGCCCGCCGTTATCTGGAGTATTTAGTCACCTCCGGCAAGGCGGTGCTGGAGCGGGAGTATCAGAAGGTCGGCCGGCCGACGAACCGCTACGGGATGAAAAAATAGGAGAAAGGCTTCAACCGCGTCAGGATTCCGCCGTTCATAAAATGTTCCACGTAGAACAAAACCCTTCCTGGGGAAATAATTCATAAAAACGGGGATGAACTCGCTAAATGAGCCGAGTTCATCCCCGTTTCGCCTATAAATCTCTGTCCCCGCCGCCGATCGGGCCAAGTTCGAAGATCTCAGCGCGGAGGGCGCAATGGCCTCAGAGGAAAGGTAAAAACTGAATCAATAACTGAGGTTAACTAATATGATAACAATTTGTAGATCTGATGATGTTCGTAATTCTGAAACTTTTCAGATCTTTCTTTGTGAGCCTTTGCGGCCTCAGCGTTCCAATCTTTTGATCTATTGCTGCCGGAACGGCTCTCTCGCTGTCGGCGCGTTTTTTAGAGCCTCGCCTGTTCCCGTTCGTAGGCGTGGAGCCAGTCGGCCTTCCTGTAGTAGACGAGCAGCGTCAGGGCGCTGAGCGTCCAGGTGATTGGGTAGGCCCTGAAAAGCCATTGGATCTCGGGAATATAGGAGAGGATCAGCTCCAGATAAGCGATTCGGATCACGCACCAGCAGACCATCATCACCACCATGGGGACCACGGCCTTACCCGCGCCGCGCAGGATTCCCGCCATGCAGTGGGAGAGGGCCAGCAGGAAGTAGAAAGGCGTGATTGTGCGGGCCTGCATGATGCCAAAGGCGATGACCGAAGGATCGCCGCTGAAGGCGGCGATCAGCTGAGGCGCGAAGGCGTAGATGATCCCGGCGATAATCTCGGCCAGGACCATGCAGGCGACCAGGGCGAAGCGGGCGCCCTGCCTGGCGCGGTCGTACAGTTTGGCGCCCAGGTTCTGGCCGATGAAGGTGGTCATGGAGAGGGCGAAGCTGGCGATGGGCAGGAAGCCAAAGCCTTCGAGCTTGGCGTAGGAGCCGCAGCCGGCCATGGCCATGGCGCCGAAGGAGTTGATGTGGGACTGCACGATGATGTTGGCCAGGGAGATGATCGAGTTTTGAAGCCCCGCGGGGACGCCCATGTGCAGGACCTGGCGCAGCATCCTCCCATCCAGCCGGATCATCGACGGCACGACCCTGTATTCTTGCTTCACGCGGCAAAGGTGCCAGAAGCCTAGGGCAGCGCTGACGGCCTGGGAGATCACCGTGGCGACGCCCACGCCGGCCACTCCCCAGTGGAAGACCACCACGAAGAGCAGGTCCAGGCCCACGTTCAGCGCCGACGAGACGAGCAGATAGATCAGGGGGTGGCGGCTGTCGCCGACGGCCTGAAGGATTCCGCTGGCGGAGTTGTAGAGCACCAGCGCCATCACGCCGCCGAAATAGATGCGGAAGTAGACGATGGAGTTGGGCAGCACGTCTTCGGGCGTGCCCATGAGCCGCAGGATCGAAGGCGTAAAGGCCACGCCGAAGAAGGTGAGGAACAGCCCGGCCAGGAAGGCGAACATCAGCGTGGTGTGGATCGCCAGCCGGACTTTTTCGCCGTCGCGGGCGCCGTAATACCTGGCGATCACCACGCCCGCGCCGATGAAGATTCCCTGCAGCAGCCCAATCAGCAGCTGGATCAGGCTGCCCGAGGAACCCACGGCGGCTAGGGCGGCGCTGCCGATGAAATTGCCCACCACCAGAGAGTCCACGGCGTTGTAGAGCTGCTGAAAGAGGTTGCCGAAAAAGAGAGGGAGCGCGAAGAGGACGATCTTCTTCCAGATCGGTCCCTGGGTCATAAGCGTCGATTGGTCGTTCACGATGGAGTGCGCCCCTTTGGAGGAGGTAATGGACGGGGTCCGGCGGCGTTAGGGATTCTCATTGTTTTTCTGGGGCGAGGCGCCTTCCTGCGGGGCGGGCGGCTCGTCCTGTGTCCTTTGTTCCTTTTCGGGTTGGGGCGGAAGCGCCGCGCTGACGCTCTGCAGCCGCGCCGTCACCCGCTCCAGGTCCAGCCTGTGATGGGCTTCGAGCTTTTTCATGGCCTCTTCGGCAAGCAGGTCTTTCTGGGCCACGATGGCTTTGATCTTTTCGTCGTATTCCTGTTTCAGCTTGGCGAGAAGCTTTTCGTTGGCCTGCTGGTTCGAGGCTCTGAGCTCTTCCAGCTCCTTTTCAAACCTTTGGGTGAGGGCCTTTTCCCTCTCGGGCCAGCCTTCTTTGGCCTTTTCGCGCAGCTGCGCCAGTTCTTTCTGGTGTTCCATGTTCAGCTGGGCGACGGCGGCGTTCCTTTCGACGAAAGCCTGGGCCAGCGCCTCCTCCACGAGCTGCTTGTTTTTCAGGCGGATCAGTTCCAGCGCGGCGTCCGACGCGGACTTCTGCTGGGCGGCCTGCGCTTCCAGGCGCTTGTTGAACTGGGCTTCGGCCTGTTCCAGCGACTGTGTGTAGGCGGCCTCCAGGAGGTCCCGGATCTTCCGGCTTTCCTCGCGGTAAACGGCGCTTGCCCGGCCGGCCTGGTCGTTTTTCGCGCTTTCCATGGTGGCTATAGCCGCCTCCAGCTGGGCGTCGTAAATCTTTTTGGCCTGGGCCAGCGCTTCGGTCCTGGCGGTTTCGATCTTAGCGGCGGCGCTGACCAGTTCATCGTTGTGCGCGTTCTTCAGCTTGGCTATGGCCTCGGCCTGCTTCGCCTCGAGGTCGGCGACGGCTTTCAGCATCTCCTGGCGATGCTGGGCTTCGCTTTGGGCGGCGGCCAGGGCGAAGTCGGAACGCAGCTGGTTTTCGCGCTCTTCGAGTCTTTTCCTGAAGTCCGCCTCGGCTTTGCCCATGAGCGCGGCCTGTTCGGCGCGGAGTTCTTCGAGGCGCTTCTCCGTCTGGGCCTGCCAGGTTTCTTTCTCGGCGAGCAGGGCCGCGCTGACGTTCCGTTCTTTCTGGATTGCTGCCGTCATAGCGTCGATAGCGTCGTTCATCTGGATTCGGAGCTCGTTCTTCTCGCTGGATTCCTCCGCCAGCTTCCTGCCGAGCTCCTCGTCCTTACGGTGCTCCATCTCTGCCAGCGCCGAGGCGTACTGGGCTTTCAGCCTGTCCTGCTGGGCCAGCAGGTCGATTTTGTACTGGGCTTCCACCCTGGAAAGCTCCGCTTTCTGCGCCGTCAGAAGCTGGTCCGCCGTCTTTGCCGCTTCCGCGGCGAAGCGGGCTTCGGTCTCCGACTGGAAGCGGGCTTTTTCGGCGTCGGCCTGTTCTCGCAGCTCCATCAGCTTTCTGGAGTATTCCAGGTCCTTCTCGCCCAGAAGGCGGGCCTGGTTCGATCGGACTTCCAGAATTTCCTGGCGGCTTTTGTTCTCTTCGATGAGCAGTTTCTGAGCCAGAGCCCTGCTGTTTTCCTCTTCCGCCTTGAGGCGGGCATTCAGGTCGCCCACGTCGTTCTGCAGCTGGTCTTCGAGCTTCTGTTTTTCCGAAGCGCGGAGCGCTTCCAGGGCGGCGATCTTTTGCTGGTTCAGCTCCTCGTTTTTCTCCTTTTCCGCGGCCAGCTTCTGCGAGATGGCTTCCGCGGCGTGGATCTTCTCCAAAAGGTCTTCCGCGGTCCGGCGGTGTTTCTCTTCCATAAGGCCCATCTCTTCGACGAGCTTCAGGTTTTTCCGCAGTTCGCTCTGCCACAGCGACGTGAACTTCGCGGTGGTTTCCTTGTTCTGGTCCAGTTCCTTCTTCTTCTCGGCTTGGAGGCGCGCCACTTCCATGGTGAGCTTCTGGATGTGCTGATTCTGCCGTTCCAGCTCGGCCCGCATGGACGCTTTCGCTTCCAGGGCCGCGACCCTGGCGGCGCTCTCGCGCCTGCTGCCGGCCTGGGATGCGGAAAGCTCGGAGCTCAGCTTCAGGATCTGCTCCTGCGCGTCGGCCAGCTTCTTGTAGAGCTCGGTCATCGGGAAGAGCTCTGGGACGGATTTTTCGAGGTTCTGACGCTCCTTTTCCATCTTGGCGCCGCGCTCTTCCGCGTCCTTCATGCCTTCAAGAATGGCCTTGAGCAGCAGCGTATCCTCGGGGAAAAAGGCGGGGTTGGCGTTCGCGTAGTCCAGGGCGTTCTTCCCCGAGACGTCGCGGTAGTCGGCCCGCGCCCCGTAGGAAAGCAGCAGCGAGAGTATTTGGGGATTGCCGTTGTCCTTGGCGGCGTAGATGAGGGCCGTGCGTCCGTCCTTCGTGCGGGCGTTTTCCTCGGCGCCCCACTGAAGCAGCGCGGTTACGGCGTCGGACTGGGTGTTGTCCCGAGCCGCCCACATGAGCGGCGTCATGTCCTGGACGGGGGCGTCGGGATCGGTCCGCGCGGCCAGGACCTTGGAGATCTGCTTGCCCGACCCGCGGCGGCAGAGGAGGGCAAAACGCTCCGGCGTCATGGGCCGGATCTCTTCCCTGCGCTGAAGCCGGGCGTCCAGTTCACCGGATTGGGCGGGCGTCAGCTTCTTGTTCGCTTTGAGGTAGCTTTGGCAGGTTCTCTTGTTCAGGTCGGGAATGGTGGGATCGGCGCCCGCTTTCAGAAGCGCGTCGATCACGGCGTACTCGTTGCCGCCGCGGATTGCCAGCATGAGGGGCGTAGCGCCCGTGCGGTCTGAGGCGTTGACGTCGGCGCCGCAGTCGATAATGGCTTCCAGCACGTCGGTGCTGGGGTTCCTCGCCGCGGCGAAGGAGAGGGCGGTCCAGCCCTTGTCGTTCTCGGCTTCCACGTTGGCTCCCGCCTGGAACAGCTTGATGATCACGTCGGGATTGTCCGTCGTCTGGGCGGCGTACATCAAGGCGCTTATGCCGCTGCCCGTCTGGGCGTTCACCTTGTTGCCGGCGTTGACGAGCATGGCGATCTTGCCGGCGTCGGCTGCGGCGCCGCGGTTTTGGACGGCCATCATCAGCGGCGTCACTCCCTGGGCGTCCGCTTTGGCAGCGGAGATCCCCTCGTCTTTGAGAGCGGCCGCGATATCCAGCGCGCTGCCCTTCTGGCAGATGCTCATGAATTCCTTCTGCGTCAGGGCCCATGCGGGGGCGGTAAAAAGGACGGCTGTCAGGATCAGCGCCGCCGTTGTCCTTGTCTTATGAATGCTCATTGCTTTGCGTACCTCCTCAAATTGTCTTAAAGACGTTGTGCTCTCGTTTCCCAAGTGAGACGGAACAGTTCTGAGTGCAGCCGGGCCGTTTCTTTTGCATTTCGCGGCGGAGCAACGAAGAAAGACCGCCAGCCGCGTGGCCGAACGGCCTTTCTTTTTGCCTCATGGCGAGAGGATGCCGCGAAACCGTACAGAGGTGTCGGATCTGCTATAATGAGGAAAAGACGAAATTCTTCTCTTTTATTTGGTCTAGATATTACTATCTTCACTGATGTTTCGCAAGCGTCAAAACGGCAAAGGTCGATTCTGTTCAGACCTGGAAAAGCGTCGGAGAGGCATGTTCGGGAGGTCTTTTGGTATGGCTACGACAGTGAGAGAAACCTTGGCTTTGGACTCTTTCAAAGGGTTCAGCGTATTGGCGGGATTTGACGGCTTGGACAGGGGCATCACCAACACCACCTTTATCGAAGCGCCCGACTCCTGGAAATGGATTCGCGGCGGCGAGTTTGTGATCACGCTGGCCTACGCCTATCAGACCGAAGAGCAGCTCCACATGCTCGTCAAGGAGCTGATCGACCGGGGAGCCACCTGCATCGGCATCAAAATTGAGAGGTTCATCAAACAGATCCCCCAATCGGTGCTCGACCTGGCGGACAAACACCGATTCCCGATCATCGATATTCCCATCGAGGTGCCCTTCGCCGACATCATCCACCCCATCCAGTCGCTGATTATCCACGATCAGGCCCGGCTTTTGAAGTACTCCGAAAAGGTCCGCCACAGCTTTTTCGACCTGAGCATCAAGGCCGCCGAGATCGAGGAGATCATCCAGACCCTGAGAGAGTTCACCCACATGGATCTGGCCTTTGTGGACACCACGTCGGAGAAAAAATATTTGGCTTCGGACTCCGCGAGGCTGCCCTCCGACCTGGACTCGCTGCCGCTGAAGGACGTGCTCGTCAACTATCCCCACGAAGAGATCACCATCGACAAAAAGCTCTGGGGTTACCTCATCTTCGACGTGGCGTGGGACAAGCTGAAAGACCGCTGGTCGGAAATCCCCATCAACCAGGCAAAAGGGACGCTGCTGCTGTATCTGCAGCGGCGCGAGGCTCAGCGGCAGGTGGAGTCGCGCTACCGCAACGAGTTCGTGCAGGACCTGATCACCCACAATATCCGCATGGAGCAGGAAGCCTGGAACAGGGCCAAAACCTTCAACTGGGACCTGGCGGGGCCTCAGATGGTCGTGGTGGTGGATATCGACAACTACAAGAGTCAGCTGACGCGCTCCATCGCCCAGGGGCTGGGGTCGGCGGCCCTGGAAAACGCCAAGGCCCGCATCTACAGCATCAGCCGGAGCTTTTTGTCTCACCTGGGCGGGCGCAAATATCCCTACGCGGAGATGAGCGACTCCGTGGTCTACATATTCCCCGCTGAGCGGAACGCTTCGGGCGACCGTTTCCGGGACCTGCTGCGGCGGACCCTTTCGGACATGATGAAAGCCGTCGCGTCGGAGACGGGGTTTACCGTCACCGTGGGGATCGGGGACCCCTGCGACAACGTCTTCGATTGTCCCGAGAGCTACCGCCAGGCTCAGCAGGGCTTGGAACTTCTGCGCCAGAGCACCGGCGGGAACGTGATCGCGCGCTGGGAGGAGATGGGCGTCTACAAGCTGCTCTATCGCATCGTGGGGACCAGCGAAGGCCGCGATTTCGTGAAGAAGCACCTGGGCGGCCTGCTGAAGGACGGCGCCCACGGCGACGACGTGCTCCTGAAAACGCTGATGGCCGTGGTGAGCTGCAACTGGAACCTGAAGGATTCAGCCGAGGCGCTGGACGTGCATTACAACACCCTCAAATACCGCTGGAAAAAGATCTGCAGCCTGCTGGGGATCGACCCTTCGAAAAGCGGCGACCGCCTGAATACGATGATCGCCCTGCGGCTTCTGCGCATGGAAAAAAATATGCTCTGATACGCGGTCAGGGCGGTTTGGCGAAAGAGGACGTCCAAAACAGAGACGTTCTCTTTTGTATTTTAGAAATAAAAATACAGTTTAATTTTTGTTTCATCGGTTGTTTTCATTTATGATGGAACTAATTTTTGTCCTAAAGTCCTAAAAAAATGATTTTTTTTGTACCGCAACGACATTTTTATTCTTTTAAAAGCGTAATTTGTTCTATAAGGTAAAAAATAGGCCTATTCATTGTTCTTTGTGTTTAATCTAAACAAGATTAGGAGCCCGTTTTGGGGATTTTTGAAAAATATAGGCTAAATTATTGTTTCTGAAGGACATGGTTTTCCCCGTGATGACTGGGTATACTTTTCTGTGTCATTCAAGTGCCATAGAAGAACTTGAGGCGGCGTGTTTTTTGCCCTTCTGTGGACAAGGACGTGAGATGTCCCTCTCGGGGGACGCCTCATGAATTTATGAGGAGGTTGGTTTTATGGATTCGTTGAAGGAAGTCATGGCTATTGCCAACTCAACAACAGTATGGCTGCTCTGCGGCGTGACGGTGTTGGTCTCGCTGATTCAGACCCTTCTGTTCAAACGCATGGCCGACAATATGGCCAAGGAAGCCCAGATTGGCCCCGAAGTGACGAAGGTCGCTTTCCGAGTCGGCCTGATCTCCGCGATTGGTCCCGCCATCGGCGTGTTTATCGTCATGGTCGGCCTGATGACCGCCATCGGTTCGCCCATGGCTTGGCTGCGCCTCTCCATCATCGGCGCCGCCGCGACGGAGCTGACCTCGGCGACGCTGGCCGCTGAAGCGGCCGGAAGCGGGCTGAACGCTCCGAACTTCACGATCACCGTGATGGCCGTCACATGGTTCGCCATGGCGCTGAACGGCTGCGGCTGGCTGGTCATCACCGGGCTGTTCTCCACGGAGCTTGAAAAGCTGCGCGAGAAGGTCGGCGGCGGCGACGTCAAGTGGCTGGCGGCCCTGAGCGGCGCCGCTTCGCTCGGCGTGTTCGGCTACCTGAACCACAACGAGATCCGCCGTGGCGGCGGCAACTTGGTGGCTTCCATCACCGGCGCTTTAGGCATGATGTTCCTCGTCAAGTGCATCCTCCCCAAATGTCCAAAGCTTACGGAGTACGCCTTGGGAATCGCCATGCTCTTCGGTATGGCCTGCGCTGTGATCTACGACCTGTGCAAGGCCGCGGCTTAAGTTTAGCAGAGAATTAGAGGAGGCATTCTTATGGATCTTAATGCAAAATGGAAAAAGGGTTGCGTTCTTATCGGCGCTCCTACGAACTTAATTGCCGCTGCCGCCAGCTTCCTTCCCGTGCTGTGGCTGTGCGCCACCTATAACTGCTGGCCCGACTGGGACGTGGTCCTCAAGGCTTGGGGCATGGTCGCCGCTTCCTTCGGCGCTTTTTACATCGTCGAACCGATCGCCTATTACTCTGTGCTCGGCCTGTCGGGCACCTACCTGTCCTTCCTTTCCGGCAACATCGGAAATATGCGCCTTCCCTGTGCCGCCCTGGCTCTTGACGCCACAAACACGGAACCTGGCACGCTTCAGGCAGAAGTTGTCTCCACCCTCGGCATCTGCGGCTCCATCATCACCAACCTGTTCTTCGTGCTTCTGGCCGCCATCGTGGGAGCTTCCGTCGTCGCGGCGCTGCCTCCCGTGGTCGCCAACGCGTTCAGCCGCTACGCCGGCGCCGCGATCTTCGGCGGTACTTTCGGCAACTTCGCGGTCAAGTTCCCCAAGGTGGCCGTTTTCGCCATCGCTTTCCCGCTGCTTCTCAGCCATTTCTTCAAGCTGCCCGCGTACGTGATGATCATCCTGGTGGTCTTCTGCTCGATCGCCGTTGGCCGCGTGTTCTACAACATGGAGCACAAGAAGTAAAATTTCAGGATTGGAATTTATGAAAGCGGACGGCGGCCTCGAGCCTTCCGTCCGCTTTATGTGAAAGGAGTCTTTTCTATGTGGCAGAAGTGCAAAGATCTTCAGGAATACCTGGTGAACGTCAGGCGCCAGCTTCACCAGATCCCCGAGCTCGGAAACGACCTTCCCGAAACTCGCGCTTTCGTGTGCGCCGAGCTGGACAAGATGGGCATTCCCTATAAACTGAACACCCTTGACTCGGGCATCGCCGCCCTGATCGAAGGCGGCAAGCCCGGCAAGGTGGTGGCGCTGCGCGCCGACATGGACGCCCTGCCGATCACCGAAGCGACGGGCGTGGACTACGCCTCGAAACACGAGGGGAAAATGCACGCCTGCGGCCATGACAACCACATGACCATGCTTCTGGGCGCGGCTAAGGTCCTGAACGAAAACAGGGACCAGCTTCACGGCTCGGTCAAGCTGATCTTCCAGACCGGCGAGGAGACGGCTACGGGCGCTCAGATCATGCTCAAGGAGAACGTCCTCGAAAATCCCCATGTGGACGCCATCTTCGGCATGCACATCGGCTCCATCATCGACCCCAACATCCCCGCGGGCAAAGTGATCGTGACGCCCGGATGCTGCATGGCTTCCTACGACAAGTTTGTGCTTCGCGTGACCGGCGTGGGCTGCCATGGCTCGACGCCCGAAAAGGGCGTGGACCCCGTGGTTGCCGCGGCCAATATCGTTATCGCCCTTGAAGAGGTGGTAGCCCGCGAGATCTCCTCGACGCGCCCCGCCGTGCTGACTATCGGCCAGATTCACGCCGGATTCGCCTTTAACGTGATCCCCAACGAAGTGGTGATCGAAGGCACCACCCGCGCTCTCGAAGAAGAAGTGCGCCAGTATCTGGCGAAGCGCATCGGCGAGATCTCGTCGGGCATCGCCGCGAGCTACCGTGCCAAGTGCGAGCTCGAGATGGTCTGGGGCGCCGCTCCTGTGGTCAACGACGACGCCATGGCCAAGTTCGCCGCCGATGCTGCCGAGAAGGTGGTCGGCAAGGAGAACATGATCACGTGGCGCCCCGCGCCCAACATGGCCGGCGAGGACTTCTCCTACTTCCTGATGCAGCGTCCTGGCGCCTATATGTTCCTGTCCTCGTCCAATCACGCCAAGGGCACCGACGTCCCCCACCACAACCCCAAGTTCAACGTGGACGAAGACGTGCTGTGGCGCGGTTCGGCTGTGTTTGTCTCCATCGCCGAGGATTATCTCGGAAAGTAACCGGAGGAGGCCGAGATGGAAAAAGGTTCCCTGTACATCGCGCTCTACTTTATCGTCCTTGTGGCGCTCTATTATGTCTGCATTGTGATCCCCGGCAAGCGCCGCAAGAGAGAACACGACCTCATGCAGCGTTCAGTGAAGGTAGGCGACCAGATCGTCACCGTGGGCGGGATCCTTGGAACCGTCTCGGAAGCCGGCCCTGAAACGCTTGTCATCGAAGTCAGCGAAGATGGGAATAAGATTCAGATTCTCAGAGCGGCCGTCCAGCTCATCAGGACGAAAGCTTGAGGATATAACGCTGCCTCGCGCTGCCCCGTGAAGCGGTGTGAACAGTTTGCGCATACAAGAAGGAGCTCCCCGCGGCAACGGCGGGGAGCTCCTTCTTGTATTATATTTTTTTGAGTTTACCCCTGCAGTGTGGCGCACACGTTCCGGCCCAGGGGAGGCAGCACGTCCCAGATCACTTCCCGGCGGGCGGGGCTGTTCCTCAACGCTTCAAGCGACAGGGTCCATATCTCCATGGGGTTGGCCGGGCGGATCAGTTCGTCGCCGAAAGCTTTCAGCCTTTCAGCCGACGCGAGGGCCTCTTCCTGGGTTTCCGAGAGGAAGATCAGCCAGTTCACGCTGCCCTGTTCCTGAGTGTCCGCGTCGAGGTAGCCGCAGATGGACAACCGGCGCAGCTCCCATAGCCACAGATGATAGCGCCCTATCGTGTCCAGCTGTTCCTCCGTTGACGACGCCGAAGAAAAGGCGAAGCGGTCGGCGTTGATCAGCCTCAGCTCGTCGGCGGGATGGCCCTTGAAGTCCAGGTAGTTCTCGAAATCGTAGTCGCAGAGGAATAGAAGGTCCAGAGGCAGTCTCGACGCAGGGAGGCTGTGCCAGGCTTTGTAGGCCTCGGGGTCGCGGAGCTCGGGCTTCCTGTCGCTGATGGAGACGTTCCCGTGGCTCTCCGTCATCTCCTTGAAAAAGGGGCTGGCGAGGTAGTTCCACGTGATTCGCGGGCCCTCGCGCGTCCACAGTCCGCCGCGATCCAGCGCCGGGCGCGTCTCGATCCGAGGGCGGAACAGGTAGCGCTTGATGCCCCATCGCTGCAGGTTGCATCGTTCCAGTTCAAGCCACAGTTCCGTGGCCAGGAGGGACTTTTGAGGGTCGGCGGGGGCCTCAGCGGGCTTTTCGTTGAGGAACATTTCGGCGGCCGCTTCGGCGAAGGCCTGGCGTCCCGCGCCGGTCAGCGTGTAAACGCCGCCGCTCCGTTCCAGAAGCCCCTGCTTTTCCAGGCCGGGCAATGCCTCGGCGTCTTCGCCGGCCCGCGCCAAAAGCTCGGCGGTCCAGCAGGGATGGTCGGCGGTGAAGCGGGTGATTACGGAATCGTACATGGGGCATCTCTCCTAATCTAATCGTAATTTATCCGGCCGCGGCCAGCGCTCCTTTTGTAAGGCGCTTCAGGTCGGGCAGCACACTGCACAGCGTGACCGCCAGAGCGCAGAAGTCCGACAGCGGAGCGGCGAAAAGCACGCCGTCGAGGCCTAATTTCAGAGGCAGCGCCAGCATCAGCGGGATGAAAAAGCCCAGCCTCTGGGTCAGCGTGAGGAACGCCGCTTTCAGAGGACGGCCCGTGGCCTGGAAGTAGCCTGTGGTCACCACTTGTATTCCCACGGCCATGGCCATGAACAGGAAGATCCTGAAGGTCCTGGCCGCGTACTCCATGTAGAGCGGGTTTTCCTTGCCGAAGAGGCTGACCAGCTGGACGGGGAAGATCTGGAAGGTCAGGAAACCCAGGACGGCGCAGCACGTTGCGGCGGTCGCTGCCCTTTTATAGGCCTCGGCGACGCGGTGAAAGTTCTGCGCGCCGTAGTTGTAGCCGATGATGGGCTGCGCGCCGATGCTGATGCCGATCACGACGGACATCAGTATCTGGTTGACCTTCATCACGATGCCCATGACCGCCAGAGGGATCTCGGAACCGTAGGCCGACAGGGCCCCATAGTAGACCACCGAGTTGTTGACGGTGATCTGAAGCAGCACCAGCGTGGCGTGATTCAGCAAGCTCGACGTGCCCAGGGTCAGCAGGCTGCGCACCACCCTGGACCGCAGCCTCATGCAGTCCAGGGAGAAGCGGATGCACTGGAAGCGCCGCAGGTAGGCCACGGTGAGGACGAACACCAGCGCCTGGCTGATCACCGTCGCCCAGGCCGCGCCGGCCACGCCCATGCCCAGCCCCCAGGGGAAGATGAAAATAGGGTCCAGCACCGTGTTCAGCGCGGCTCCCGACATGGTGGTCCACATGACGTACCGTGTGGCTCCGTCGGCGCGGATCACGTTGGATAGTCCCAGGCTGACCAGCACGAGCGGCAGGCCCCAGAGCGTGATTCGAGTGTAGTCCAGGGCGTAGGGCATGACCAGCGGCGTGGCTCCGAAGGCTTTCAGCATAGGTTCGAGAAAGGCCGTGCCCAGGCCGAACAGGATCAGGCCGCAGAGGATCTGAAGCGTCAGAGAGTTGCCCACGCCCTGGGCCGCCAACTCCCTGCGCCCCTCGCCGAGGCGCAGGCTGAAATTGGCCGAGCAGCCCACTCCCAGCAGCAGCCCCAGAGCCATGGTGATGGACACCAGAGGAAAGCTCACGTTGGTCGCGGCGTTGCCGAGAAATCCCACCCCCTGGCCGATGTAGACCTGATCGACGATATTGTAGAGAGAGTTCACCAGCAGCGAGATCACCGCCGGGACGGCGAACTTCATGACCAGGCTGCCCACGGGGGCTTCCGCGAATTGCCGTTCGGTCATGGAAAGTTCGGTTTTGTCTGTGGAAATCACAATGTTGCCTCCTTGAAGATCGTAAAATGAGGATTCATTATAACACGATCCCGCGGGAGTTTTGTGGAACTTTGGCTGCCGCGCGTCAGCGGCTTTTGCGGGTCGCTTCCCAGCCTGTCAGGGCCATGCAGGCCAGTTGAAGCGCCATGCCCAGCGCGCCGTAAAGGGACAGCTTTTCGCCCAGCAGGCACAGCCCCAGCAGCCCCGCCGTCAGAGGTTCCGCCAGGCCGATGGTGTAGGCCTGCCCCACGGTGATGCGGCTGAGGGCCGCGGCGAAGAAACAGTAGGGGAGCGCCGTGGAGAACAGGCCCATGGACAGGGCTGACGAAGCTCCCTGCAGGCTCGCGAGCCACTGCATATCGGCGAAAAAGAGCGGCAGCGGAAGCAGTAGCAGAGCGCCGCCCGAAAGAGCCATGGCGTTGCGCTCCAGAGCGCTGAAGCCCCGCTCTCCCATCAGCTTCAGTACGGCTCCCAGCCCCGTGTAGGCCAGCCCGCCGCCCAGGCCGAACAACAGCCCAGGCAGGTCGAAGGACAGCGAGCCTCCTGGCGACGACAGGGCGGCCGCGCAGCTGCCGGCGACGCCCAGGGCCGCGGCGAACCACCACAGCCCTGAGGGGCGCTCGCCCATGAAACAGCCCCAAATTCCCGCCATAACCACCGACGAGCCGATGACCAGCATGGTTCCCAGCGCGACGCCAAGATGGTCCATGGCCGCGAAAAAACAGACCTGATTGGCCGCCGTCATGGCGCCCGAGATCAGGACGAAGGGCGACCTCAGAAAGTTTTTCCCGCCCTTTTCCGCGCACAGCGCGGCGCAGAGCGTGAAAAGGCCGCCGAAAAAAAGCCGCGCCCAAGCCAATGCGAGAGGGGCGGCGCTTGACGGCGCAAGGCGGGACAGCGTCCCGCTGGTGCCCCAGAGCAGGCCCGCCAGGAGCATGGCCGCGATTCCCCTTTCCTGTCCTTTTAACATGCCTATCCCACCCGGTCTCCCTTTTTCACGGGGCGGTCGGGGCACAGCAGCACCACGCCCCGCTCTGAGTAGACCCCCAGCACCAGCGCTTCTGAAAAGAAGTCGGCGACCTGTTTGGGCGGAAAGTTCACCACGCTGACCACGGTCCTTCCGATCAGTTCGTCCAGGCCGTAGCAGTCGGTGACCTGCGCGCTGGAGCGCTTGACGCCGATTTCCGGCCCAAAATCGATCCAGAGCTTGTAAGCTGGCCGGCGCGCCTTGGGGAAAGCCTCGGCGCGGATAATCTCGCCGGCGCGGACGTCTATTTTCTGAAAATCGGCAAAGGTTGCCATACGGATCAAGATCCTTTCTTATTTAAAAAACTTTTTGCGGCAAACAGAGCTTACACGAAGGGCACCCAAAAAAACAGCGACGCTTTATGGGGATAATCATAAAAATTTTTTGTGGATTAATGAAGAAAGGGCGATGGGCTTTTATGGCGGAGCGGCGGCGTGGGAACAGGGGACATTCAAAAGGTCGATATTTATTAACGACATTATTCATTTGCGGAACCTCTCTTTTTTATGCTAAGGTACTAAACAACCTAATGAACGGGGCTTTCTGACAAGCCCAGAAGGAGGAAGGATGATAAATCCCAACGAGTATCCTCAGGGGCTGATGTTCTCCCCCGAGATTCAGAAACAGGTGCGAGACCGCTTTTGCAATGTGGAAGCCGACAGCTTCGGCAAGAGGATCTTCTTCGAGAATTCTGGAGGCTCCCTGCGGCTGAAAGCCTGCCTGCAGGCGGCTCTCGACGTGGACTCCCATCCCGACTGCCCCGGGCGTCATCAGGCCCAGGCGGCGGTGCAGGACGGGGCGGTCAAAAAGGGATATGAAGACCTGCGAATGATCCTGAACGCCCACAGTGGTTCCATCGTGACATGCCTTTCTGCATCGCAGGTCATGTTCAACATCATCGGCGCCATCGCCCAGAACGTGCCCGGGAAAAACATGGTCGTGTCGGTGCTGGAGCATCCCTCGGGATTCGATTCGGTCCAGATGTACGCCCAGCGCATGGGGCTGGAGCTCCGCGTGATGCAGAGCGATCCGGCGACGGGCGGAATCGGCGTCTCCGAGGTGAGGCGCCTGGTGGACAAAGATACGGTGTTGCTCAGCTGCATGTACTCCTGCAACATCACCGGCGCGATCAACGACATTCCCGCCATGGCCCGCGCGGCGCGGGAGATCAAGCCCGACGTCTATGTCGTGGCCGACGCGGTTCAGCACATTCCTCACGGTGTGGTGGATATCGACGCCATGGAGATCGACGCGCTGGATTTCGCGCCTTACAAGTTTTTCGGTATGCGCGGCACTGGTGTGGGCTGGGTTTCCGATCGCTGCGCCTGCCTGCCTCACAACCGGATTCTCTGTTACAGCGAAGATACCTGGGAACTGGGCAGCACGGCTCCGCACCTTTTCGCCGGTTTCAGCGCCGTGGCGGATTACGTGTGCTGGCTTGGTTCGCAGTACATCCAGAGTGCCGACAGACGGAGCCTTTTTGTCGAGGGGATGAGCCGCATCGAGCTTCAGGAGCGCGCGCTGCTGCATCGGGCTCTCGAAGGGACGCCGGAACTGCCCGGCCTGCGCCATATCAAGGGTGTCACTGTTCAATGCGACAATCCTGACTTGACGAAGAGAGATTTTATCCTGCCCGTCACCTTTGAAGGGATGAGCGCTTCCGAGGCGGCGAAAGCCTATGTGGAACGCGGCGTCTATGTCTTTGAAAGGGAGTCGCCGAGCCATTATTCAAAGCGTATCGTGGAATCCTTCGGATTGAAAGGCGTGGTTCGGGTTTCGCCGATCCACTGCAATTCTCCTGAAGAGGTCGATCAGTTTCTGCGCGTGACCGAAGAAATCGCCCGGTTCAAGCGTTAAATTTATGGTTATCGAGAAAAGAGGTTCTTAAGGTGTTAGCGATCATGTCCAAGAAAAACCTGTATCTGAGAGTGGGAATCCTGTTCGTCCTCGGCATCCTGTTCGGCTTGGCCTGCCCCTCCGCGGCCGTGAAGGTCAAGTGGGTTGGCGACCTGTGGATGAACGGTATCAGAATGCTGATTATCCCGATTGTCTTCTGTTCCGTGGTGGGCGGCATCGCTCACCTTGAGAACGCGGCGACGTTGAAGAGACTGGGCGGCAAGGTGGTGTTGGTCTACGTGTTCTTTACCTTCGCGTCCTGCGTCCTGGCCGTCGCCGTGGCGTCGCTGCTCCAGCCGGGCGTGGGGGCCGCCTTTGAGAACATTCCGGCCCTGACGACCCAAATAACCCAGATCGACCTGCTGGGATTTTTCAAGAACCTCGCGCCTTCCAACATGATCGCCGCTATGGCCGCCGGCAATACCATGCAGGTGATCTTCGTTGCGATCTGCTGCGGCGTGGCGGTGGTCCTCGTGGGCGAGCCCGCCGCCAGCTTCAAGAACGGCGTTATCGCTTTTCTGAAGGTCATCTACAAGATTATCGACGGAGTGATGGCCCTTTCTCCCATCGGCGTGTTCTGCCTTATGGCCCACGCCACGGCTTTCTACGGTCCCCAGCTGTTCACGTCTCTGGCGAAATTCATCGGGACCATCTGGGTGGCCTGCTTTCTGATCATCCTTCTGGTTTTCACCCTTCCCGTGGTCTGCTACTGCAAGGTTGGTTTCGGCACGTGGTTCAAGAGCCTGATCCCCATCCTGCTGATGACCACCGCGACCAACAGCTCGGCCGCGACGATCCCCACGACGCTGAGCGTCGCCGAGAACACCTACAGGGTGCCGGTGAAGCTGACGGGGTTCTCCATCCCTCTCGGCGCGACGATCAACCTGAGCGGCGGCGCCTGCTTTACCACTATCTTCGCTATTTTCGTCGCTCAGTTTTATCAGGTCCATCTGGGACTTGAGCAGCTGGCCTATATCTGCGTGCTTTCGACGATTGTCGCAATCGCTGCGCCGGGCATTGCCGGCGGCGGCATCGTCCTTGGGCCCCTGTTTCTGTCCATGGTGGGCCTTCCCGTCGAGCTCGGCGGGCTGCTGGGCGGATTCTACCGGCTGATCGATACGGCCCATACGGCCGCGAACGTGGTTGGCGACGTCGCCGGCACTCTGGTCGTGGCGAAGAATGAAAAGATGTGGGACGTGAGCATGATGGACGGGGGAAAAAAGGACTGAGCCACTTTGGGGAGGAACTCTGTGCGGGAGCTGCCGGTTGTGACGGCGGCTCCTGTTTTTTTGAAGAGGAGCCTGTATAATGAAAAAATCATGATTATGGGAGGCTGGCTGGCCATGAACCTCTTAAATATACAGACTTTTTTGGCGATCGCTCAGAACCGCAGCATCTCGCAGGCCGCGGAGGAGCTCTTCGTCTCGCAGTCGACGATCAGTCACAGGCTGAAAAACCTCGAAGAAGAGCTGGGGCTGCAGCTTGTGGAGCGGAAGCAAGGGTTCCGAGGCGTGGAGCTCTCTCCTCAGGGCGCGGATTTTGTGCCTATCGCCGAGAAGTGGCTCTCTTTGTGGAACGAGACGATGAACCTGAAATACGGATCGCCTGGGCTTTCCCTTTCCATCGCCTGCGTGGACAGCGTCAACGTCCATCTCATGACGCCCCTTTACAAGCAGCTGGCGGACCTGGAAATCCCCTTGTACCTTCAGATCCGCTCTCAACAGTCGCCGGAGATCTATAAACTCATGGAGGACAAAAAGATCGACGTGGGGTTCGTCCTTTTGCCCATGCGGTCCAAAAATGTGACGACCATGCCCGTGCTGACGGAAAAAATGCTGCTGATCTCCAGGAAGGGAGGCTCGCTGCCCCGCGGACCGGTTCATCCCTCGCGCCTGGATCCACGGGATGAGCTTTACATGGGCTTTCCTCCTGAGATCCAGCGGTGGCACGACTCGTGGTGGAACCCCGCGATCAGACCGCATGTCCGGGTGGACACCGCGGCGCTGCTTTTGAATTTCATGGATCATCCCCGCTATTGGGCACTGTGCCCCTTGTCGGTGGTCAGGTCCTTCGAGAGGCTTGTGGACGATCTGGAAATCCGCGAGCTGTCTGATCCACCGCCGGCGCGGGTGTGCTATATGCTTGAGAGCAAGACCCCCCGCCCGGGGAGCGTCAAGAGCATCGAACTGTTCAAAAGCTATTTCACCCCCTTTATCGAGGATCTGAACCATTGGGAGCCCGAGATATCGCGGTAGCTCGTTCCCTGAGGCAAAGGGCGGAGAACCGCGCCCTGGCGGCCGCGCAACTTCTATTTGACTTCGGAGCGATCCTGTGTATAATGGTACGCATGAAATTCCTGGCTGTCTCAGGAACGCACAAAATCTGAACTCTTATCGAGAGTGGCTGAGGGACTGGCCCTTTGACGCCCGGCAACCTGCCCGTTTTTTCGGGAGCGTGGTGCTAAAACCAGAGACCGGAAGGATTTTTTCCGGATCGGATGATGAGAGGAGCAGCGCTCAGCGGATTATTTGAGTCTCTCCTCGCATGGAGAGGCTCTTTTTTGTGATGGCTTCCAGGCGCGTTTTCGATAGGGAAGCGGTGCCGGGAGCAAAATTTTCTGGAGGTTACTACAATATGGCTGAAAAAATTCTCATCTCTTCTGAATCAGTGACCGAGGGGCATCCTGACAAGCTGGCGGACCAGGTTTCCGACGGCGTGCTGGACGCGATCCTCGCGCAGGATCCCATGGGCCGCGTGGCCTGCGAGACCCTGGTGACCACCGGCGTCATCATGGTGGCCGGCGAAATCTCCACCAAGGCCTATGTGGACATTCCCGGCATCGCCCGCGGCGTGGCCCGCGATATCGGCTACGACCGCGCCAAGTTCGGCTTCGACTGCGAGACCTGCGCCGTGCTCACGTCCATCGACGAGCAGTCCGGCGACATCGCTATGGGCGTCGACAAGGCCATGGAAGTCCGCGAGTCCGACATGGACGACGATCAGATCGACCGCGTCGGCGCCGGCGACCAGGGCATGATGATCGGCTACGCCACCGACGAGACGCCCGAGTACCTGCCTATGCCCTTCGCGCTGGCCCAGCGCCTGGCCCGCAGGCTGACCCAGGTCCGCAAGGACAAGACCCTGACCTGCCTGCGCCCCGACGGCAAGACTCAGGTTACGCTGGAATACGTGGACGGCAAGGCCGTAGCGGCCGACACCATCGTGGTGTCCTCCCAGCACAGCCCAGACGTTTCCCTGGAAGAGCTCCGCGAGCTGATCACGAAGAACGTGATCGAACCCGTCATGCCCGCCGAGCTGATGAAGAACCCCCGTATCCTCGTGAACCCCACGGGGCGTTTCGTCAAGGGCGGCCCCATGGCCGACTCCGGACTGACGGGCCGCAAGATCATCGTCGACACTTACGGCGGCATGGTGCCCCACGGCGGCGGCGCTTTCTCCGGCAAGGACCCCACCAAGGTGGACCGTTCCGGCGCTTATATGGCCCGCTACGCCGCGAAGAACATCGTCGCTGCGGGATTGGCTCACCGCTGCCAGATCCAGGTGGCCTACGCCATCGGCGTGGCGCGTCCCGTATCGGTGATGGTGGAGACCTTCGGAACTTCCGTGGTCACCGAGGACCGCATCAACGCGCTGGTGCGCGAGCACTTCGACTTCCGTCCCGCGGCCATGATCCGCGACCTGGAGCTGCGCAAGCCCCAGTATCGCCGCATCGCCGCCTACGGCCACATGGGCCGCATCGACCTGGATCCCATGCCCGCGTGGGAGAGGACCGACCGCGTGGACGCCCTTCGGGGATAGAGCCCCGCGTTTATGAAAAGGACAGCCCCTTTGCCGGAATATGGCCGGCCGAAGGGGCTGTTTTGTCTTGTTATAAAAACATTCAGTTGTTATAATAATCAGGAACCTCCTCAGAGCGTTCTTAATATCAAAGCACAAAATCCCATCGCCTCATAAAGGAGATCCTCATGATGTTAGAGTTTGACACAAAAGCTCCCTTCGAATTTTCCCTGCCCACGAAAATCATCTTCGGCGCGGGCGTCGTCGGCCGTCTGGCCGGGGAATTGGCGAAGATGGGCGGCAAGCGGCCTCTGGTTGTCACCGACCAGGGCGTCGCCAAGGCGGGCATCCTGGCGAAAGTCACGGCGCTGCTCGGCGCGGCGGGCGTGGAATACGCGATTTACGACGGCGTGGAGGCCAACCCCAAGGACCTGAACGTCAACGCCGGCGCGGAAATAGCCCGTTCCTTCGGCGCGGACTCTCTGATCGGCCTCGGCGGCGGCAGCCCCATCGACTGCGCCAAGTCCGTGGGCGTCTTGATGGCCCATAACGCCGGCGACATCAAGCTCTACGAGGGCAAAACTGCCGCGACCAAGCCCCTGCCGCCCTTCATCACCATTCCCACCACCGCCGGCACGGGCAGCGAGGTCACCTTCTCGTCGGTCATCACCGACACGAAGAACAAGTACAAGATGACCGTCAAAAGCCAGTACACGGCGGCCCGCGCGGCCCTGTGCGATCCCGAGCTGACGCTCTCGGTGCCGCCTTCGGTCACGGCCGCCACGGGTATCGACGCGCTGACCCACGCCATCGAGGGCTACACGGCCACCTGCGCCGAGCCCATCGGCAACGCGACGGCGCTCTACGCTGTGGAGATGATCTGCGGCAGCCTTGTGGACGCGTGGAGGGACGGGAGCGACCTCAAGGCCAGAAGCGACATGCTCATGGGCAGCATGCTGGCGGGCATCGCCTTCAGCCACTCCGACGTGGCGTCGGTGCACTGTGTGGCCGAATCGTTGGGCGGCATGTATGACCTGCCCCACGGCATGTGCAACGCCATCTTCCTGCCCTGGGTCATGGAGTACAACATGCCCTACTGCGTGGAGAAGTACGCCCGTATCGCCAGCGCCATGGGCTGCGGCTTCGTGACCGCTGAGGCAGGCGCGCGGCTTGCCGTGGAGAGGGTCAAGCAGCTCACGAAGGACGTGAACCTGCCTTCCTTCGCGACGCTGAAGGTGGACGTGAAGAGCTTTGATCAGCTGGCCGAGATGTCCGAGAAGAACTGCTCCAACGGCAGCAACCCCCGCCCGATGACCAAGGAAGACTATCTCGTGATCCTGGAGCGGGCCTACAGAGGTTCTTCGGACTGATCCTGAAGGATCGCTGAAAGGCGCTTCAACGGGCCTTTCTCTCTCAATCTGATTTTTAAGGAGAATGACCATGTTAAAAAGACTTTTCGAGGCGACTGCCCTTGGAACTCTAGGCTATGTGGTGTGGAAGTGGTATCGGGGAAAGCGCGTGAATCCTCGGGGATTGAGACTGCTTCTGGCTATCCTGACGACCTTTGCGCTGCTGCTCGATTCCAGGCTGATCGTCATTTTCTCGGGAACCTGGCTGGCGTTTCTCTTGACGGGGGACCTTTCTCGCAGGGTTCTGGGGCGTGAAATCCGGCTTTTTGACGACAGAAGACAAAATCGAGAAAAATTTTCCACCTTGGACGAAGAGGAAAAACAGCGTGGCAGCCTTTCCTTTGCTCAGGCCTCTAATTTTGACGGGGCTGCCGTTCCCGTGGACGGCAAAGTTGCCAGGTGGGATTCGATACTGCGGACGCTGCGTTTAAAAAGCTAGACCGCTTGAAAGAACGCGAAAAATGAAAAAGGGAGAAGAACCCGCGAGGATAGGCGAGTTCTTCTCCCTTTTTCGTTCTTATTTCCCCCAGAAGGGGGATGTTCCACGTGGAACATCCGAAGTTTTTTGGACGCAGCGGCGTCCGTTCCCTTTCATACTACAGGGCGATAAAAACGCAAAATGGGCACGGAAGGGCCGGCCCGAGGGGATCCACCAAGCGAGCATGGGCAGGCCGAAGGCCGAGATAGTCTTGAGCGCTGAATGCCCCCGGGCCAGCCCCGGTCTCCAATTAAGCCGTTTAGCTGCGAAAGAGTATCAAACGCCAATCCTGTTTCAGTTTTTCCTTTGGCCATTTTGCGGCTCAACCTTCTGTTCCTGTGCGCCGTCGATCGGCCGTGCTCCGCGGCCGCCGCGGGGATTGGGGCGGGATCACTGGACTTTCTGGAACAGGGCGGTTCCGCCGGTGCCGAAGTCGATGGTCATGAGGGTGCCGGCGGCGTCGAGCATCCTGAAGAAGTTGCGGAACTGGAAGCCCTGGCTGGTGACGCCGCCGAAGACGCTGCCCCGCAGATAATAGGTTCCCTGTTCCGTGAGCTGGCCGTTGTGCCACAGAGAATAGCGGTTTTCCTCAAAACACAGCGTGATCTGGCCGCCGTACCAGGCGAGCCAGGTTCCAGTGAAAGAGTCCGGCTGAGGAACCAGCGGCGGCAGCGGCGGAACGGGGAAAAATTGCGGCGGGATGGCGGGCGGCGGGGAAGAGGGCGGCGCCTGAGGTTCGCTGGCGTCGGACGCCCTGGTGTAGATCACGGCCCGCGCGCTTTCCGCAAAGGTCGCCGCCAGCTTTTCGTCCGGCGGCGACCAGGCCGCGAAAAGCGTCCTTTCGGGCTGTTCGTTGGGCTTCAGCGTGATCTTCTGCCCCTGCGCCTTATAGGTTCCGCAAAGGAGCGCGCCGTCCTGGATGAGCGAAAAGGACGAATCGCCGAAGTGGAGCTCCGATCCGTCGCCGCCGATCCATCGGCCTTTCATGAAGCCTTGGGGATACCAGAAGGGATCCAGGGGGATCAGGTGGATCATCCGCCCACTGCGCGCGTCGATCAGCCGCCAGATGAAGGAACCGCCCATGGGTACGCGGACGGCGTGATGGGTCCTCAGCGTGGACAGCAGCAGCCCGCGGCTGTCCTTGGCGACGGTCATGATCGCCGGCAATCCTTTTACGTTGATCCTGAGGGGATATTTTTGAGAGGTCCCGTCGGCGGCAGTCAGCGTCTCGAAGGTCTCACTGCCCCGCGGGGACTCTTCCAGGCTGTATTCGACGCTCTCGCCCGTGGGGGCCATAACGAAGCCCTCGCTGCCCTTGAGAGGCACGGGAGCGGCCACGGCGTAGCGTCCCGTAAGATGGTCGAAGCCGTCGCGGAGAGTCGTTTCGACGAAGGGCGCGATCAGTGCGTTTTCGTCCACGGGGATGGCGGGGCTGGTCATTGACGCGCCAAGGCCGCTCAGGGATTCCACCAGACCGGTGATTTTGACGTAGCTGCCCCGGGGCGGCAGCTCGTTGATCAGGAAGGGATTCGTTCCCCAGCGGAGGGAGTCGCCCTTGACTTTTTCGACGGTCCCGTCGGCGCGCTGCACCTGGATTTCAGGGCGGAAAAGACCGTCTTCGCGGGGCGTCACGGGAGTGACGGTGGTGACGCCGAGAAAGTTGGTCTTCACCGACAGCACCGACGTGATCATGTTAAACTGGGCGTTCACGCTGACTTGCACGGGGATCTCGCCGCCGGTGGCCGGGTCGGAGTAGAAGCCGCCGAAGGTGATGGAGCTGAGGTCCGCCACGTTGGAGAGGTCGGCGCCGACCAGCACGCTGTCGGTCCCGTTGCAGAATTTGTAGAGGAGCCCGGCGAACTGATAGAGAAGCTCTGTCCGCCCGTCCTTGAAAACGGGCGTGCCGGCGGTGGTCTTGGAGGCGTCGGGGTCGAGGTTCTCATCGAAGAGTACCTGAGCGAAGACTCTTTTGAAGTCTCCGTCGGGACTGTCGCCGTAGGCGAAGACGATATAGGCCCAGAGGATATTTTCCCCCTCCGCTCCGAGCTTCACGTAAGAGCCGCGCAGGTCGCTGCCGCTCAGGGGCGTGAGGCTGCCGGACTTGACGAGGCGGTAATCGGCGCCGCCCCTGGGAGTCCTGACGCCTTCCCGGATCACGGGGCTGCCGAAGTCAATGCTGTCCACGCGGGGCGCTTCGGCGGGCGCCCTTTTCTGGGCGCCGTGCAGGGCCTTCAGCACCGGCGACCAGCCTGTGGCCGCGTCGAAGCGGGTATTTGCATAGAGCCGCGAATAGTTTTCGCCGCGCAGCGGCGCGTAGAAGGACAGCCCCCCGCAACGGGGATAGGCCGGGCCGTTTTTCGTCTTGAGGATCAACGTTGACGCGGCGCTCTCCAGCGCCTCGATCTCCTGGCGGAGTTCGGCGCCGCAGGCGGTGCCTTTCAAGCGCTCCAGCCAGTCCAGGAGGTCCACGCTGGAAAAGGCTTTCCCCGCGCGCTTGTAGTCCCCCGCGCCGCCGTAATTCTGGGCGTAGAAGGTGACGCGCGTCAGGTCGTTCCAATGCTTTGCGGCCAGCGGCAGAAGCCTGTGGAAACAGTTTTCGCAGGCGCGGAGGAACGGCTCCGCCTGCGAAAGGTCGAAGGCGGTGAGGGCGTAGTCCTGGCGCTGGTGCTTTTCAAAGCCCCGCGCCGCGGCGTCCACGATGTTTCCGGCGATGTCCCGGGTTTCCAGCCCCCGCCCGAACAGGGGCAGCAGAAGTTCATAATCCATGGTGTCCGAAGGTTCCGAGGGCGCGCTGGCCAGAAGGTACTCAGCGCAGGGCGCGCAAGCCGCGACGGTCTCGGCCTGTCCCATGAGGCACATGTCGAACTGGATCAGGCTGAACTTCCGTTCCGGAAGCAGCGGCGCGGTTCGTTCCATGACCTGGCGGCATTCTTCAAGCGTCATGGAGTCCCCGCTCCTTTTGCCCGGAGCGTCCTCGTCGTAGAGCAGCCCCGCCCAGCCGCTGCCGTGATCCCACAGCACGAGGGCCGTCTTTTTCGCGGGGAATTTCGCGGCGGCCGTCCTGATGAACCTTTCCAGGTTTTGGGGATCGGCCATGTTCAGTTCGCCGTGGGCCGCCAGAAGTTCCGAGCCGATGATTCCCGGGGCGTCGGAATGCCTGATCCGGTACGCCCTGGCCTCCGTCCAGTCCCCGAAATCCTTTGAATGGCCCCGCGCCCGGTCCAGCAGAAGGACCACGTCGTAGGCGCCGCTGTCCTGAAATCCGCGTTCCATTTCCTTGATTTTCTCCAGGGCGTAGGGTTCCAGGTCGTTATCGCCGTCCATGTAGACCAGGATCGTCCATTCCCGCCGGTCCGACGGGATCGGCGGCCCCCAGTCCCAGGCGCTGGCAGGCTTCGCCGAGCTTTCGGGAGGAAGCCCCGCTTCCGCCGGCGCGAGGGTGGCGGCGAGGAGGACGCCGAAAAGGATAAGAGATATAATGCGTGCTGCCCAGAGGCGAGAACGGTTCTTCATCGATGAACCTCCTTGGTCGTGTGTCGTGAAACCCGCTGCTGGCAGGCTGGGCCGGCAGATTGAAGCACCATGCGCTGGAAGGCGGCGGGCCCTTGGGAGAAAAGTCCGGGCCTTCATCCTTCATCTTTTGCGGAAAGCCTCTTGAGCTCCGCCTCCGCGCCGCTCGCAGCAGGCGCTCCCCGCGACGCCTTGAAAGGGAGTTTCCTATTGGAGTCGGGTGAACAGATACGTGGCCCCGCTGTCGCCGAACTGGATCAGCAGCTGGCGCCTCTGGACGTCAGCGTACTGAAAGAGGTTCCTGAACTGGGCGCCCCTGTTCGTGACGCCTGAAAAAACGTTGCCGCTGAGGCTGTAGGTCCCATATTCCATCATCTGGCCGTTGAGCCAGGACTCGTACCGGTTTCCTGCGAAACGGAACAGCCACTGGTTCCCGTTGGCATAGGCGCCCCAAACGCCCTGGAAGAACTGGCCTTGCTGCGGAAGGGGCTGCGGAATCTGCGGCGGAGCCGGCGTCGGGGCAGGGGCCGGTGCAGGGGCCGGGGTGCCCGCGCCGCCTGTGCCGGCGGGGGTGTAGACCACGCAGCTTTCGCTGTCGGCGAAAGTGACCACCAGCGTGTCGCCGGAACGGCATATGAAGAGCGTCATCTTGGCGCCCTCGGCGTTGGTGATCGTGAGTGTGTTATCCTGTACTTTGCACTGGCCTAAAAAGAGATTCTCTTCATTTTCGTCGGGAGCGTAGAGCGCCTGAAGGCTCGGGTCCTTCCTGAAACCGATGCACGAGCCGTCGTCGCCCTTCCACGCGCCGGTCAGGTCATCCTTGGGGAACCAGCTTTCGTTCAGGGGGAGCAAGTGAGTTATGGAACCGTCGCCCGCGTCGAAGAGCCGCCAGAAGCTTTTTTGTCCGTCCTGTGCCAGGACGGCGTAGTCCGTTTTGATGGGGATGTTCTCGCCATCGTCGTTTCTGACCACCATCCTGAATACGGGAAGCCCAACGGGCTCCAGCACGAAGCGCGTCTTCAGCGATCCCTTGCTGTAGGTCTGGATGCTTGCCGTGATGATGTCCTCGCCCTTGTCGTCCTTATCCCGGGCGTACTCCACCACGCCGCCGTTGGGCGCCATGACGTACCCTTTTCCGCTTCTCAGAGGAATGGCGTTGACGGAAGCGAAGCGTCCAATCAGCTCCTTGAAGCCGGACTTGCCCGCGTTCTCCTTAAAGGGCGCGATCTGAGGGTTGTCCGTGGTTTTGACGGGTTTGCCCATGAGCTTGCCGCCAATGCCGCCCAGGGATTCGGCCATGCCGAGGGCTACGGCGAACTTTTCCTTGGGGATCGTTTCGTTGACGACTCTGGGACCGTCCTTCCATTGGATGGCCCTTCCCTGTATCGTCTCGATCTCTGATTTGCCGGATTTTAATGTTCTCAGCGTGGGGCTGAAGGTTCCGTCCGGCCGCGGGGTGATCTGTCTGACCGTGGTGCCCTGAGCGGCCTGCTGCGTCGACGTGACGCCCACGATCACGTTGAACCGGGCGTCCACCAGCACTTCCACAGGAATCTCGCCGCCCGTGGTTGGGTCGGAATAGACGCCTTCCACGGTAAAGGTCTTGAGGTTGCTGAGGTCGGTGTAGTCCACGGCGACCAGCGTACTCTCGGTGCCGTTGAAGAACAGCGTGAGCAGCCCTGAATACTGATAGAGCAGCTCATTGCGGCCGTTTTTGAACACGGGGGTGTTCAGTTCCGTGGTCTCGGAAGTCTCGCTGATGGCCTCGTCAAACAGGAGCTGCTGATGGTAGAGCACATAGTCGCCTTCCCTCGAATCGGCCACACCGAACTGAACATAGGCCCAGAGGATGTTCTTCCCTTCGAGGGTAATCTTGATGTAGCTCCCGCGCAGGTCGCCTCCCGAGAGGGGCATCACTTCCTTTGCTGGTTTGATCGTGAAGTCGGCGCCTCCCTTGGGGGTCTTGACGCCGGGCTTCTTCACGGGCGAGCCGAATTCGACCTTGGTGACCTTGGGAGCTTGCATTCCGTCCTTTTTCTGGCTTGCGTAGAGGGCTTTCAGCACTCGCGACCAGCCGACGGACGAGTCGAAGGCTGTTTCTTCATAGTTTTTCCTGTAGTTTTCAGCGCGTAGAGGCGCGTAGAAGGATAGGCCTTTACAGTTCGGAAGAGCGGGGCCCGTCTCGGTGGTGATCATCAGGATTGCGGCAGCCCGCTCAAGCTCGGCGATCTCACGGCGCATCTCTTCGCCGCAGGGCTGATTTTTCAGCCTGCCGAGCCAGCCCGGAAGGTCCACGCTGGCGACGGCGCTCTCGCCTCGGCGATAATCGTGCATTCCGGCATAGTTATGGGAGTAGTAGAGCGTTCTGGTGAGCTCGGTCCAGTACTTCCCGGCCAAGGGGACGAGCTTGTCGGCGAACTTCCTGCAGCTTCCGATGAACTGGCCGGCCTGGGACAGGTCGTAAGCCGAGAGCGACGAGTTCCGCGCGCCGCTGTCCAAAAATCCCTGGCATCCGGCGCGCACCGCTTCCGCTGCGATATCGGCGGTTTCCCTTTTCGCGGCGAACAGAGGCAGATAAGTCCTGTAGTCCATGCCCACCGCGGGAATGACCGGCGCGCCGGCCACCATGTATTTGGCGTAGGGCGCGCAGGCCGCAATCACTTCGGCCTGTCCCATGAGGCACATGTCGAACTGGATCAGGTCCAGCTTCGCGCCGGGCAGCGGGGAAACCGCCGATTTGAGGGCCTCGGCCAGCCCCGCGAGGGACAGGGCCGACGCGCCGGCGTCCCCGCCCGCGTCATCGTCGCTAGCCATGCCGGGCCATCCCATGCCGTGGTTCCAGAGGACCAGGGCGGCCTTCTTCGACGGGTATTTCCGGACCGCCGCGGCCATAAACGCCGCCAGTGTGCCGCCGTCGCCCATATTGAGCTCGCCCAGGTCGGCGATCAGCTCCGAGCCGACGGCGTCAGGGTCTTCGTTGTGCCTGACCCTGTAGGCGCGGGTTCCCGTCCAGTCGCCCAGACCTGTATAGAATCCCTTGGCGCGGTCGGCCAGGACGATCACGTCGATGGGGCCGCCGTCGGCAAAGCCCTGTTCCATCTCCATGAAGTCCCTCATGCCGGCCTCTTCCAGGTTGTTGTCGGCATCGAGGTAGACCATGACGGTCCATTCCCGCGATTCGGAAAGGACGGGATCGCCCCAGTCCCAGGACGAGGCCGCGGGGGAGGGAGCGGCGCCCGCGGAGGCCGTTTCCGGCGTGTTCTGCGGCTGTTCGTCGGCCGAAGCGGCGATTGGCTTCCGGCGCCGGCGAAGCTGCTCGAGCGTCGGCGCGCGGCCCGCTTCGGCCGGGGCCAGCGCCGGAGAGTTTCCCTGGGGCTCCTGGGGTTGAAGCGCGGCCGGTGCGGGGGAGCCTGGCGAAAGAGTCAAAAGGAAGAGGAATAGAACCAGGACGTTGAAACAGCGCAGATGCAATTTTTTCATGAGCCTTACCTCCTCAAGATGATGGAATGGAACGTCAGATTTCAGATGTCATCTAATGCGATCTAAGGGCGGAACAGGAGACGCTTGGCTTACTTCGTTCCATTTTAGACGAAGATGAGCCTCTGCACAGTGGCGCGCTGGCGCCGAAAGGAGCGGAAAAGCCGTCGTCATGCCGCCATTTTGAGGCCGCTGGAAAAGAAGGGGACTCCGTGGAGCGGCGCGGAAAACCCGGCGGGCAGACCGCAAAGACGGAGCGTTGTCAGTGTATTTGCCAGTCCTGTTGCTGATTGAGATTAGTGGCCTTAAGGTTGGGTGCTCTTTAAATTTTTTTATTTCAGGGATATGAAAATTTCATTTTGTGCTTCCTTCGACTCCATGGCGTGCCTTTGGGCGGGCGCGGAATCTGGATCATGAAGACGGTAAAAAAAATGTTCAGCGGCTTCCAAGAACAGTTCGAACAGTTCAAGAAATCGCTGAGCTTTTCTTTATCTGGTTGTTTTCTGGTTATGGGGCTGCGCGTCAGTCTTCGGGATGCTCGGCGTACCAGCGGAGCGTTTCGGCGATCCCTCCGGAAAGAGGCTGGAACCGGTAATCTTTTAGGACGGACTGGAGTTTCAACGTGTCCGCCGCGCTCAGACGGATGTCGCCGGGGCGCTCGGGCTTGTAGTCGGGCTGGATCGGCTTTTTCCAGTGCTGCGCGATGAGTTGCAGCGTCTCGGCTACGGTGACTGAATGCCCCGTGGCGACGTTGTAGACCAGCGTGCCTGCAGTGGCGGGCGGCGTCCGCTGAACGATTTCGACGATATCATGGACGCTGATGAAATCCCGTGTCTGCCCTCCGTCGCCGTAGATCACGGGAGTTCTCCCCGTGACGAGGGCGCTGCAGAACTTGGGGATCACCGAGGCGTAAGCGCCCCGGGAGCTCTGACGCGGCCCGTAGACGTTGAAGAAGCGGAACCCCACCGTGGGCACTCCCCACTCGCAGCTTGCCGTGGCCGCTTGAATTTCGTTGATGGCCTTGCTCTCGCCGTAAGGCGAAAGGGGCATGGGCGGCTCCTCCTCGCGGCGCAGGCCTTCGCTGCGGCTTCCGTAAACCGCCGCCGACGAGGCGTAGGCCAGAGGCGTTTTGCGCTCCCTGAGGGCGCAAAGCAGGGAACCGAAGGCTTGGACGTTGACGCGCCAGCACTCCTCGGGCTGTTCGACGGACAGGGGGACCGAGACCATGGCCGCCAGGTGGAAGACCTTGTCGGCCTGGGCCGCCAGTTTGCCGATCAGGTCGGCGTCGGTGACGTCGCCGCGCACGAAGTGGAAATCGCCGCGCCCCATCAGGTGTTGGATGTTGCATTGCCGCCCCGTGATCAAGCTGTCCAGGACCGTAACGTCCCAGCCGTTCCGAAGCAGTGAGTCGCAGAGATGGGAGCCGATAAAGCCGGCGCCTCCTGTGACCAAAGCGCGATTCGTCATTTAGACCTCACCTTTCTTAGAGAAGACAAAGCTGTCTTTGCCTTGTTCTTTTGACAGATACATGGCCCGGTCCGCCGCTTCGAAGAGCTCCTGATAGGACGCCCCGTCGGCGGGGCAGAAGCCGACGCCCATGGAAATCGTGAAGGCCCTCTCCAGCCCGCTCTCCTGGCTGATGGCCCTGGTGGCCTCCAGCATCGTTTTAAGCTTTTTCTCCAAAATCTCCGTTGAGGCGAGATGTTTGACGAGCACGACGAACTCATCGCCGCCCACTCTCCCTACCACGTCGCTCTCCCTGAAGTTGGCGCGCAGCGCCCCGGCGAGCTTCTGCAGAAGCGTGTCGCCGGCCGCGTGGCCGAAACGGTCGTTGATCTTTTTGAAGTTGTCGATGTCCACGATGAGAAGGGCGTGGCAGGCTCCGGTTCCGCGGTCCCCGCTCAGGAACGCGTCGATGTATTCCCTGGTGGAACCGTTGTTGTAAACGCCCGTCAGCGAGTCCGTCTCGGATTTCTTCAGGAGGTAGCGGCTTCGTTCCTGCTCGCGGGCGATATGTTGGTTCAGCTGTTCGATCAACCCGTTGAAGGCGTCGGAGATCACGCCGAATTCGTTGTTCAGGTCGCAGGTGAAACGGGCGTCGCTGGCGCCGCCGTGCAGTCTCGCGATGGATTCCATGAGGTTTTCCAGAGGCTGGGTAATGTATTTCGCGGATTTCATGGTCAGATAGATCGCCACGAGCAGCAGCATGGCCACAAAGGCGATAAAGGATCCCGTTATTCTGAGGATCGGGCGGATCAGTTCCTCGTAGCCCACGGAGCAGAGAAGAGTCCATCCCGTGGAGCCGATGCCGGTCATCAGGCCGGTCCGGTTGTCCTTGCCGGCGCCGAACCTGATGATCCTGCTTTCACAGGAGGCGCGAAAGCGCTTCCACTCGAGCCACAGCGCGGGAAGTTCCTCCAGAGAGCGGGAGACCACGCCGGCACCGCTCTGGACGATAAGCCGCCCCTCCTCGTCAAAGAGCTGGACGGCGGCCGAGGGAGCGATCAGCTTTCCTCCCACCAGCGGAGCCAGGCTCTGCACGTCGATGCCGATATTCTGCGCGCCCATGTAGACGCCGCCCGAGAAACAGGGCGATGAAAAATTGACGGTCCCTTTCTGGGGATCCTGAGGCGAAAATCCCGGCAGGTTGGCGGAAATGACAAGGGCGACACCGCTGCGAAGCGAGTTCATCACCTTCAACGGGAGCCTGGAAACAGTGCCTTCGCGCGCGGGAACCGTACTGACGACGATTTCCCCCTTCCTGTCGATCAGCGCGATGGCTTTGAGCAGGTGAAGGCTCTTGGCTTGAGCCAGATACATCTTTCTGACGTCGTCCAGCTGGTTGGGCTGAAAAGGGGTCCCGTAAAAGCTGGCCTCGAGCAGGCTGTGCAGCGGCAGCGTCGCTTCCGAGAGGTGCAGGTGCTCCCGCACGGTGAATATCAGCCGTTCAATGCTCTCGGTCCTGATCTGGGCGGAGGTGGCGATGCCGCTGTAGATGCTTTCGAGCGCGCTGCTCCTATAGAACAGGATGAAGGCCGCGGTGCTGAACATCACGGGAATTGTGCACAGGCATATCAGCGTGAGGAAAAGCTGTTTCTGCAGTTTCATATTTTAGACATTCCTCTCTCGATTGGATTCAACATGCGTGTCCCGGATACGCTGATAAACATGTTCATTTGGATTCTGCCGCAATAGGTCCGACAGCCGCATTCTACCATTTGGGGGAAATAAGATCAATGAATTGTTCGGTCCGTACCGTTTTCGCGCGTACCTTTTCAGATGGAATTGAAACGTAGGATGTGGTATATTGGACGGAAAAGAACGGGAGGGAAGGGAATTGTGAAGAGACGCAAAAAAGTCTACTTGGCAGCGCTGGCGCTGAGCGCGGCGGTCCACGCCCTTCTCTTCGCGCTGCCCTTCGGCCCCCGTTCCGAAAAGGAACGCCCCCTTTTGGTGTTGAAACTGCTTTCCTCCGGCGGCGGGGGATCCAGGGGGGAAGGCGGAGCGGGCGTTCCCCAGCCCCAAAGCGCCCCGCCCGTCCAGAACGTCCCCAGGCCTTCTGCGGAAACCGCGAAAAAAACTCCTGAAAAAGCCGTTCCGCCGAAGAGCAAACCTCGTACACCAGCGGTTTCTCAGAGGAAAGCGATCCGCAGGGATCCCGAAAAAACGGAGACGCCGCCTTCCTTTTCATCCAAGATCGCCGCGCCCGCCGCGCTGGGGCCCGTAGGGGCCTCCGTTTTCCCCGGCTCCGGAAAAGGGGAAGGCGGCGGGTCCGCAGACGGCGGCGGAGTCCAAAACGCGGCAGGAGCTATGGTGCTGAGAAAAAGCGATCCTCTCTATCCGCGCCCAAGCCGCATCAGGGGCGAACAGGGACTGGTGTCGCTGATCGTCACCGTCAAGGCGGGCGCGGTGACCGGCGTCGCCGTCGAGAAAAGCAGCGGCTTCGCGGCGCTCGACAATTCCGCGGTCAGGGCGCTGAAAAGCTGGCGCTTCGTGAAAAGCCTGAACGCCCGGGTAAGGATTCCCGTAAGGTTTTCGCTGAAGGGCGTCAGCATGGAACTGTGAGAGGCGCAGGACGCGCCAGGATTTTGGAGAAGCGCCTTTTTTTTCTTCCCATCACCATGGCAAAAGCTGGTAAAATCCCTTCCGTGCCGCGTGGTCTGACGGTGTGCGGAAGGGTTCTTTTTGGCGCTGGGAAAGGCTTTTTTCTCCACAATTAGTGTTTTTAAGAAAAACTTGACGCTATATCTAGCGTTTTTTCCTTTGACCGGACTTCTGTTTTGCGGTAGAATGAAACTGTGGCTCACCAGGTTTTATGTCTGCAGCGCCAAAGGCCGCGAGTCCTGTCCCCTGGCGGGGAGATCGCGTCGAAGAGAGAAGGCCGGGGGGAACCGCCGGCTGCAAGGGGGCATTCCGAGGCCCGCGCTTTTTGAAAGGGCGCGTCCCGACGGATCGTTTCCCATATCTTATTGAAGAGAACGGAGAGCACTCATGTACAAATCTATGACGGACCGATTTAAAGCTGCGATTGATCTTGCCCTGCTGGAAAATCCTCTTGTTCCGCGTCAGTCGGAGAACGCGCTCTGGCTTCTGGAGCAGCGTTATTTTGCAGAGCGCTATGACGGGGCCGCCGGCGGACTGCGCAAAGAACGCAGTTTTGAAGAGTTCGCTCGCCGCGTCTCCCGTATCGTCTGCACGGCCGAGAGCCTGTATAGAAAATCCGACGATATCGATTGGATTCGCAGGCTTGAGAAGAACCTCTACGCCGATCTGGTGGAGGGGCGTTTTATCTTCAACTCCCCCTGCCTTTTCGCATCCGGCGCTGGAATGACCCGGAATCCCGAGCTGGTAGAGCTGATCTACCGCTCGCCCGACGAGATGGACCTCGAGGACTACCGGCGCCTCTATGACAGCAAAACCGACAATCAGCAGCTTTTTGCCTGCTTTGTCATCGACATTCCCGACAGCATCGAAGGCATCTTCGAGTCCGTGCGCGACGCCGCGGTGATCAGCAAGTACGGCGGCGGCGTGGGCGGCAACTTCGGCCATCTGCGCGAGCGCGGGGCCGACATCAAAGGCGGCACGGGCGGCAAAGCCTCAGGCCCCGTGTCCTTCATGGAGACTTGGAACACCATGGGTTCCGTGGTCGTCCAAGGCGGCCGCCGCAGGGCGGCGCTGATGGGCATGCTGCCCGACGACCACCCCGACATCGAGCATTTCATGGACGCCAAGGTGGAGGAGGGCAAACTGTCCTACTTCAACATCTCTGTCTGCGTCTCCGACGAGCTGGTGGCCGCGGCCCGCGAGAAGAGAGCTTTCGCCCTCCACTCCCGTTCGAACGGCGAAGTGGTTCGCACGGTCCAGGGGGCCGACCTCTGGAATAAACTCTGCCAGAACGCCTGGCGGCGCGGCGACCCCGGCGTGTTCTTCATCGACAGGGCCAACGACGACAATCTTTTGAAGATGTCTGATGAATTTAGAATTGAGTCCACGAATCCCTGCGTGACGGGCGATACTTGGGTTATGACCGACCGTGGGCCGCGGCAGGTCTTGTCGTTAGTGAACGTTCCTGCCTCCCTTCTCGTAGATGGAAAAACCTATGAGACGACGGGGTTTTTCCCCACGGGGATCAAAAAGGTCTACGAGTTGTCCACCGCCGAGGGGCAGACGCTGAAACTAACGGCTGATCACAAGGTCTGCCGCATCAGCTCTCTTTCCAGATACGCTCGAGAAGTCGAATGGGTGGAAGCGTCGGCTCTTGTGAAGGGCGACCTTCTGCTTTTGAACGACCAGCGTTCTGTAAAAGGATGGGAAGGCAGGTTCTCTGAAAATGAAGGCTACCTGATGGGGCTGCTTCTTGGGGACGGTACGCTCAAGGAAGATAAGGCGGTTCTGTCGGTGTGGCAGGCTGGAGAGGCGTCCAACGGGGATTGTGCCGGTGTAAACGCCGTGATGGATCGCGCTTATCAGTGCGCTCTTTCTTTGCCTCACCGTGCGGATTTTGCGGGGTGGATGCCTCTGCCCGAGAGGAATGAATACCGTCTTTCCATCGCGGCGATCAAGGATGCGGCTCTTTCCCTTGGCATGGCGCCGGGACATAAGCGCATTACGCCGAAACTTGAGTCTGAAACGTCCAGCGCCTTTTGCAGAGGTTTCCTGCGCGGCTTGTTTGACGCTGACGGTTCAGTTCAGGGAAGCTGCGAAAAGGGAATCAGCGTTCGTTTAACCCAGAGCGATCTGGACACGCTGAAAGCGGTGCAGAGGATGCTGGGACGCTTCGGCATTGTCAGCGCAATTTATCAAAACAGAGGAAACGCGTCGGTCTCGCTTCTGCCTGACGGCAAGGGCGGACGAAAGCTCTATGAAACTCGCAGCCAGCACGAACTTGTGATCAGCAACGACAACATCAAGGTGTTCAGCGATCTGATCGGCTTTGAAGACAGCGATAAACAGCGCAGATTGGACGATGCTTTGGCCGGTTACAAGAGGATGTTGAACAGGGAGAGGTTTGCCGTGTGCTTTGAAGCGCTGACGCCCTGCGGTGAAGCCGAAGTCTTTGACGTTCAGGTGCCGGGGATCAACGCCTTCGACGCGAACGGACTCTATGTCCATAACTGTGGCGAACAGCCCTTGCCTACATATACAAGCTGTAACCTTGGTTCCATCAACCTGGCGAAGTTCGTCAAGCCCGACGAGGCGGGGACGCCCGGTTTCGACGAGGCGGCCTTTGTGGATCAGGTGTACCGTTCGATCTACTATCTCGACCTGGTGATCGACGCGACGAGCTATCCTCTGGCGCGTATCGGCGAGCGCACCAAGCGCATCCGCCCCGTGGGGCTGGGGCTGATGGGGCTGGCCGACGCGGCGATCCTGTGCGGCGACGTCTATGGCTCCGAGAGCTTCGACCGCTGCTGCGAGAAATTGGGGGCGCGCATGGCCTCGGCGGCCTTGATGGCCACGGCGGACATTGTGAGCGACCTCAGCAAGGAGCCCTTCTCCGAGAGCTTCGCCGTGGCGAAGCTCTTTGAGGAAGAACACCGCGCCCACGGCGGCGAACTCTTTTCACGGCAGTGGATCGAGGAGATGGATCTGGAGGCGTACAGGAATTTCGTGGCTCAGATGAAGAGTCGCCGCAGCGTGCCCTACACCCTGCTGAACACGTTGGAGGCGCTGCCCGAGTTCCTGGGCGCCGACGCGCTTCCCCAGCTCCGCCGGATTCTGCTGGCCCTTCTGGAGGGCCGGCTGCGCAACAGCCGCCGGCTTTCCATCGCGCCGACGGGGTCGATCTCCATGATCTTCGACAGCTCCGCCGGCATCGAGCCCAATTTCGCCTGGAACTGGAGCCGCAAGGTCATGCGTTCCGACGGCGACGGCTGGGAGGTGCGCGAGTACTTCCATCCTTTGGTCACCAAGCAGGGCATGGAGGAACTCCATACCGGCATGAAAATTTCCGATCCCCGCTACGTGACGGCCTACGACATCTCCACCGACGAACACGTGGCGGTGACGGGCATCTTCGCGCGTTACGTGGACAGCGGCATCAGCAAGACCGTCAACCTGCCCAACTCGGCCACGGTGGACGACGTGCGCCGTGTCTACGAGGCCTGCTACGACATGGGCTGCAAGGGCATCACGATCTACCGCGACGGCTCGCGCAACGATCAGCCCATCGAGGTGAAGAAGGAAGCGCCCTCCACGGTGGTCAAGGCCGAAGCCGAGGAGAAGACCAAGGCCGAAACCCAGCCCGTCAAGCCGGAAGCCAAGGGCGCTGAAGCGCCCGCGCCGACCATCTACAGCAGCAAGGTGCGCCAGCGCTCCACGCCGATCGTCTACGGCAAGACCATCAAGGACAAGACGCCCTGGGGCAGCCTGTGGGTGACGCTGAACTACGACGGCAACGATCCCTTTGAGGTCTTCGCGTCGCTTGGCAAGAGCGGCTCCGAGCTGAAAGCCATGACCGAGGCCATTTCCCGCGTGGTGTCCATCGGCCTCCGTTCCGGCGGCCATTTGGAAGACTTTATCGGCACGCTTCGCGGCATCTCGGGAAAAGAATACTGGATGTTCGACTGCGACGACAACGAGATGGTCCGCTCCATTCCCGACGCCGTGGCCCTGCTGCTTCAGAAGCTCATCGAACCGGAGCAGGCCAAGCCCGGGCGTTCCAAGAGCGACAAGATCTGCCCCGAGTGCGGCGCGCCCATGGAGATGGTGGCTGGCTGCGCTTACTGCTTCAGCTGCGGTTATTCGCCCTGCAAGTGATCCTTGAGGCTTTTCGCCCGATTGCCCTTTTTGACTGATTCGTGCTATCATAACGGCGGAGTGCCTATAAGAATTTTGATCTCAATAAGGAGGACCTTTTTATGACTGTTCTGAACGTATCGGACATGAATTGCGGACATTGCGTCAAGCGCATTACCGACGCCCTTTCGAAGGCCGGTTATGCGGGTTTTGCCGTGGACCTTCCCACGAAGACCGTGACGGTCGACGCTCCGGCTGAAAAGATCATCGCGCTGCTCGACGACGCGGGCTACACCGCTTCGGTGAAGTAAAAACGACGAAAGGCACAGGCAGGGCTTCAGTAAACGGAGGCCGGCCCGTGCCTTTTTCTTTTTTGAACGCTTCGGGGCGGTCCCTCGGAGCCGATTCCGCCGTTTGTGAATATTATGACTCATCAAAGGAGATTTTCTCAATGACCGCTCTGCGTCCCGTGGAACACGCCGATTTTTTGAAATTTTTCTTTCCCGCCCGTCCCGCTTTCTCGCCCGACGGTTCGTCCATCGCCTACCTGGTCAGCCGGGCGAACCTTGAAAAGGACGGCTACGACACCAACCTGTGGCTTTACGACCTTCGGAGGTCGGAAAATAGGCAGCTCACCTTTTCAGGCAAGGAAAAGTTCTTCAAGTGGAGCCCCGATGGCAAGGCGATCTTCTTCGTCTCGGGCAGGGACGACGGCGAAGAAAAGGGCGAGAAGAAGACCTCCGCGCTTTACCGCCTCAGCTTGGAGGGCGGCGAGGCCGAGCCGCTCGGCACGGTCCCCAATCCCGTCTCGGACTTCTGGCTTCTGGAGCCCGGGCGTTTTCTCGTCGCGGCCTGCTACAGCCCTGATTTTCCCAATCCAGAGAAGGCCAAGTACAAAGTCTACACCCAGATCCCGTTCCTGAGCAACGGCAAAGGCTTTACGGGACAGCGCCGTCAGGCTCTGGCCCTGTGGAACCAGAAAACCGGCGAGCTGAAACGCCTGACGCCGGAGTTCATGGACGTGGAGCGCTGCGTCCTGTCGCCCGATGGGAAGAAGGCCCTGTTTGTCGCCATGGAGTACCGGACGGTGATGCCCATGTCCAATCACGTCTGGGAGATGGACCTTTCCGACGGGGCGGCAGCCTGCCTCAGCGCGGGGCTCGATTACAGCTTCAAAGCCGCCGGTTATCTGGACGGCCGCGTCATCGCCGCCGCGGCGGACCGCAAGACCTACGGCCTGAACCAGAACCCCCAGTTTTTCGAACTGGCGGAGGGGAAGATGACCTGCCTGACGCCGGACCTGGATAGCGGCCTTCACAACGCCCTGGTCTGCGACAGCCGCTACGGCCTGGCCGATCAGGTTTTTACCGTCGACGGCGGCCGGATCTGCTACAGCTCCACCGAGGGCTTTTACTGCCGCCTGCATCGTTTTGACCCGAAGGGCGGCGACGAAGTCCTGACCCCAGGCCTTTCCTCGGTGGACAACTTCGATTGCCGCGAGGGCCGGGCCGCCGTAGTGGGCTTCAAAGGGCTGGAGCTTCAGGAGCTTTATCTCGCGGAATCGGGCAGGGAGATTCAGCTGACCCATCTCAACGACGGCTTCACGGCCGGCGCCGAACTGGTTCAGCCCCAGTATTTCCAGGTGGACAACGGCGAAGGGTTAATGCTCGACTGCTGGTATATGAAGCCTCTGGGCTGCCAGGAGGGAAAAAAATACCCCACGATCTTCCACATCCACGGCGGCCCCAAGGCGGCCTTCGGCGCCCATTATTTCCACGAGATGCAGTGCTGGGCGGCCCGCGGCTATGCCGTGATCTACACCAACCCCAGGGGCAGCGACGGTCGGGGCAGCCGCTTTGCCGACATCCGCGGCTTTTACGGAGTGAAAGATTACAGCGATTTCACGGCATTCCTCGACTGGTGCGAAGCCCATCTGGACTTTATGGACAGTGAGAACGTGGGCGTGACCGGAGGCTCCTACGGCGGGTACATGACCAACTGGATGGTGACCCACACGGACCGCTTCAAGGCGGCCGCGACCCAGAGGAGCATCAGCAATTGGATCTCCATGACGGGCTGCAGCGACATCGGCTACTACTTCGACGAGGATCAGACCGGCGGCGCGCCCTGGAAGGACGTGGAGAAAGCCTGGGACGCCTCGCCGCTGAAGTATGTCGCTAACGCGAAGACGCCGCTCCTGTTCATCCACTCCAACGAAGACCACCGCTGCCCCGCCGAGCAGGCCTTCCAGATGTTCACGGCGCTGCAGGTGCTGGGCGTGGAGACCCGGTTCTGCTTCTTCGAGGGCGACAACCACGAGCTGAGCCGCTCAGGCCAGCCCCGAAACCGCCTGGCCCGCCTGAGGGAGATCACGGAATGGTTCGATGAGCATCTGAAATAATTTGAAGGATCTTGACATAGGCCCTCCCGGCTTGAGCCGGGGGGGCCTATGTGTCAATGGGGGAGCGCCGAAACGGCAGGGGAGGGCTCTGTTTGATTTTTGCCCTTTTCTCCGCGAGACTCGAAAGCCCTCGTAAAGTCCTCTAAAATGACAGGATAAAGAGGGGAAAAAGGTTCAAATGTCGTCGTCCATGGTTCTTGCGTTTTTAATTTTTGGGAATAAACTTCATGTGTATTTGTTAATAATCTAAGGGAGGTTTCATCTGTGAAAAAGATTCTCGTTTTTCTCGTGATCGCAGTCGTTCTTGCCGGCGCCGCCTGGCATCTGGGCTATCTTGATTCTTTTGTCGGCGGGGGGGCCGTGGCCGTGGTTGATCAGGGCTACGTGAAGGCCAACGTGGGCAAGCCGGGCAAGGTGCTTGTGGATGTGCGTACCGCCGACATCTTCAACGGCAAGCCGCCCCGCGAAGGCATCCCCGGCGGGCACATTCCCGGCGCGGTGAACTTTGCCCTTGCCGACCTCGATAAACCCGGCGCGGATAAGGCGCTTGCCGCCGCGGGCATCACGAAGGACGTGGAAGTGATCGTCTATTGCAACACGGGCAAGCAGAGCGGCAAGTTCGCCGAGGCCCTGACGAAGAAATTCGGTTATAAGGCCGGCAGCGTCAAGAATTATGCCGGAAGCATGACGGACTGGAGCAAGGATCCCAAGAATCCCCTCGAGCCCGCCAAGTAGCCTTTCCTGGTGGAGCTGCCGATAAATAACGGCGGCTCCTTATTTTTTAAATGACGGAGGTCGGTTTCATGTCAGAACAGCAACAGAGTTCAGCACGGAGCGATTCTAAATTCCTGCAGAGAGCGATTATCGTCGTCCTTGCCCTGCTGGCGGTGGGCGCGTATTTTGTGGTCCCTGGGTACAAGAGGATCCTGGATGACATCTTCGCCGCCTTCGCGTCGGGAGACTTCACGGTGATGCGCGAATTTGTCGCTAAATACGGCCCTCAGGCCGCGGCGGTGTCTTTTTTCCTGATGATTTTTCAGTCCATCGCGGCGCCTCTGCCGGCTTTTTTGATCACCTTCGCCAACGCGAACCTCTTCGGGTGGTGGCAGGGCGCGATTCTTTCCTGGTCCAGCGCCATGGTTGGGGCCGCGGTCTGTTTCTACATCGCGCGGATCATGGGCCGTGATTTTGTGATAAAGCTTACGAGCCGCCCTGGCTTGAAGTCCATCGACGAGTTCTTTGAGCGTCATGGGCGGCAGAGCGTTCTCATCGCCAGGCTTCTGCCTTTTATCTCCTTTGATTTCGTGAGCTACGCCGCGGGGCTGACTTCCATGGGATTCTGGGGATTTTTTGTCGCCACTGGCATAGGGCAGCTTCCCGCCACGGTCGTCTATTCCTATGTGGGCGGCATGCTTACGGGCGGCGCCAAGTACTTCGTCACGGGCCTGCTAGTCCTCTTCGGCCTCTCCATCCTGGTGGTGATGCTGCGCCAGATCTACGGGGAGCGCTCGGCGCGGAAGGCTGCCAATGCCGCCTCGGAAAAGTAGCGCGGGGCTTTGGGGCGTCAGGCTGCATCAGAGCCTGAGCTTTTCCCCGCTGTTCATGCAGATCCTCGCGGGGGGCGGTGAAAGGGCCTTCTTTCCGGGATGCAGCATGGCGGGGCACAGCTCTGGACTGGTGCGCTCCGTCTACGAATGGCTCAGGACGGCGGATTCGCGCATGGGCCTGGCCAGCGCCTGCTGCGGTCATCCGACGCTGTGCCTTGGCGGCGGAGAGCCTTTTAGGGAGTATCAGGAGCGGCTTGCCCGATCTCTGTCCCGCGCGGGGATAGGGGAGCTGGTAGTCTGCTGTCCCAACTGCGCGGGGACGCTTCAAGGGCTGGCGGGGGTGGAGGTCCTCTCCATATGGTCTCTTCTTGACAGGATGAAAGTGGTCTTCCCTGTGAAAAGGGGCGGGGCCTACGTGCTTCACGATCCCTGCCCGACCCGGGACGACCCTGAGACCCAGCGGGCTTTCCGGCGCGTGATAGAGCGCAATGGGGTCAGCTGGGAGGAATACCCTTCCCACGGCGTCCGCGCGATCTGCTGCGGCAAGAGGGACATGCTCATGGTGCTTGACCCCGGGCGTGGGCGCAAAATTCTTGAGCGCCGGATCGCCGAAAGCCCGAACAGAAACGTGCTGACCTACTGTTTTTCCTGCGTCCAGTCCTTCGCTTCGGCGGGATGCCAGAGCGTCCACGGCTTGGAGCTGCTCTTCGGGGCTTCTGATGCGGAACGGGGCGGCGTCTGGGCAAACCGCTGCCGGACGGCGCTGTGGGCCATGAGGGCGCGGGCGGGGGGGCGGGGCCTATGAAAGGATACGCCAAGCCTCTGGCGCTGCTGTTGATCTGCCTTGCCGCCGCCTGGCTGAACCGGCGCTGGGGCCTGTCGGAATATCTGACGGACTCGCGCGGCCTGGCGTGGCTTCAGTCCCTGGTCAGGGAGAACTATCTGAAGGCGTCGCTGCTCTACGTCGTCTTGACCGCGGCGGGCTGCGTGCTCCTGGCGCTGCCTGGCGTGACCTTCGCCGTGATCGGCGGGATGCTTTTCGGCCCCTTTATGGGGACCTTGCTCTGCCTCGCGGCGGCCACGCTGGGCGCTGTTCTGGCCTTTCTGGCGGGGCGCTATTTTCTCAGGGACAGCGTAAAACCCATGCTGGAGAAGAGCCCCCGCCTCAAGAGGCTCCTCTTTGACGAATCGGATCACAGCGCCATGTTTCTGCTTCTGATCACGCGGCTTCTGCCCCTGTTCCCCTACAACCTTCAGAATTTTGCTTACGGCGTCACGGGCATTGGCCTCGTTCCCTACGCGCTTTATACCTTTTTGTTCATGATTCCGGGCGTGGCCCTGTTCACCCTGGGGACCGCGGGGTTACTCTCGCCTGAGGGCAAAGAAGTCCTGTGGGGCTCCGCCTGTGCCCTTGCGTTGGCTATAGCCATTCTCAGCGCCGGGCTTTACAGAAAGTACATGAAGCCTTCCGCGAAGGCCCATAGATAAAGGTTTCTCGCGCGCTGCGCGCGAAGGATCATTAAAAAACTTGGAGGATTGTTCGATGAAAAAATTGTTGTGGGTAGTCTTGATCGCAGCCGTCGCGGCCGGCGGGTTTTATGGCTTCAACAGGTATCAGAAACCTCAGGTGAAGGGCTTTCCCATGGAGATCAGCGTAGAAAAGAAGGAGACCGTCATGCCCGCCGAGGTTAACGGCAAGTATTTCACCGAGCCCACCCGCCATGGCGTGGTCTTCGCTCCGGGGTCGAACGGCGAAAAGTCGGTGCTTCGCGGTTTGTCCGACGAGAAGGAGTTTCATGAAGCGCTCCTCAAGATCGGCGCCAAGGCGGGAAACAACGTGACGGCTGATGACATGAAGGCCGGCGCCGACAACGGCAAGAGGGTCGAAGGCGATAAACTGGACGTATTCGTGACCTGGGAAGGCTCAAAAGGCGAAGTTCCTTTCCACGATATCATTAAGGCCACGGAAGACCGCCCCATGGATATCCGTTTCGGCGGCAACCTTCCCGCCGCGAAGAAAGCCAATACGGGCTGCGTGCTCTGCCTTGACAGCTGTGCCGTGGGAATTACCAGCAACGCTTCCTATCCCACGGGCACCACTCAGAATAAGGTTGTGCAGTTCTATGGCAACAAGGACGTGCTTCCCGCCGACGGCACGAGAGTTAACGTGATTTTCCGCCTGGCGCAGTAGTTTTTTACACGCTTGGAACATGATTTTCAGCTTACTCTATAATTCCTTCATATGGGCTATGGCTTGCGCTGTAGCCCTTTTTCAGAACACATGGCTTGAAATGCGGGTTAACGTAGGGCTGCTGTTCTTTCTGCTATGGCTTCTTTTCTTCGCGGGGCTCTGGATTCGCGAAAAGGCCCCTGGGAAGGCCGTGACGGTTCTTTCGCTTTTGGCGGTCCTTCTCTGCGGAGCGGTTTTTTTAGGGATGGAACGGTTGGCCCTTCTTCCGGCGCTGATCCTGCGCGAGGGATTGAGCGCCAACAGGCTGCCGGTAAACGCGCTGAACGCCTTTCTTGGCTGCTTTCTGGCGGGCGGTGGCATTTTTATTTTGAAAGGAAAAAAACGATGAAACGCGCCATATCTTCGCTGCTGAACGTGATTGTGGGGATCCTTCTTATCGTCGGCCCCTGGTATCTTTTCAAGACCTGCGGTACCGAGACGAAGGTCATGAAATGCTTCTGGAGCTGCCGGGCTGAGCTGGCGCTGGGGCTTGCCTTTATCGCGCTGGGGCTTTTGGCTCTGGCGGTCAGGGACGGCGGCCTGCTCTTCCCCTGCCTTATGAGCATCGTGCTCAGCTTTGCCGCGGTCTGCGTGCCCGCCTGGATCATCGGCGGATGTATGAAACCGTCCATGGCGTGCCGCGCCGTGACTTTTCCCGCGATTTACTTTCTGAACGCCGTGAACGTGTTCGTCCAGGCAGGAATCCTGTTCTGTTCACGCCGGGGGGAATAGGCTGACATGGAACTGGTTGAGATGGCACCTCGCATGCCGCTGCTGAAAATAGCCCTTCGGAACCTTCTGCACCGGAAGTTCCGCACGGCTTTCATGGCCTTTTTCGTCTTTGCCGCGGCGGCGTCGCTCTGCGTCTGCTCTGTCCTGAAGGAGAGCATGAGGCGGAGCTTGGACAACACCATCTCCAGGATGGGAGCCGACATCGTGGTGGCGCCTAAAGACGCCGAGTCGAGCCTGGTGAACTCTCTGTTCCTTGGCGAAGTCTGCAACTTCAGCTTCGACCGGAGCTGGATGGAGAAGATCGCCGGAGTGGACGGCGTAGAGCGGATTACGCCCCAGCTCTACATCGCCACGCTGGAAGCCAGCTGCTGCCTTCAGCCTACTCAGATCGTGGCCTTCGACCCAGGGACGGATTTTATCGTCCGTTCCTGGCTGACAGCTTTGGAGATTCCCGATCTCCAGGACGGCCAGGTGATCATTGGGTCGGAGATCCTGGCTGAAAAGGGTGACTTGGTCAAGTTTTTCGGCGTGCCCCTTCAGGTCGCGGGCGTGCTGGCCCGAACCGGTACGGGGTGCGACAACCGCGTGTACTTGAATTTCAGCACCGCCTCCAGGCTGATGTCCACGCCGGAGTGGAATCTGTTCTACCCCGACTCGGGGGACAGCGCCCGCACTTCAGCCTCGGTCCTCATGATCAGGGCGAAGGAAGGCGAGGAACTGCGCCCTCTGGCCATGAAGATCAACTACAGCTTTCAGGACTTTCCCCTGAAGGCCTCTACGGCCAGCGGCATCTTCAGCGGCCTTTCCGATTCGATGAGGCAGCTCTCTTTCTATGGCGTCTTCATGACGGCGGTGGTGTTCTTCCTCGTGATCATGGCCCTGATCTGCGTTTTTACGATCACCATCCACGAACGCCGTCATGAGTTTGGGGTCCTTTCTGCCCTTGGGGCGACGCGGGCGCAGCTGGTGAAGATCATCCTCGCCGAGGCGTCGCTGATAGGGATTGCCGGCGGCCTGTCGGGCTGCGTTCTCTCCCTGGGCTCGCTCCTGATCTTCCAGAACCTGGTGACGCTGGAGCTGGGCATTCCCTCGCTGGTCACATCTCTCGGCTTCCTCGCCGCGACGGGGCTGCGTTGCGTCGCTCTGTCGCTGCTGGCCAGCCTCGGAGCCTCTCTGTGGTCCGCGGTCCGGATCGGACGGCAGGAGCCTATCCATCTGATACAGGGGGACGAATAACCATGCTGTTATCTGTGGAAGGAATCACCAAGGAATACCTTCGAGCCGGCCGTCTCTTCAAGGCTCTGGACGACGTCAGTCTAAGCGCCGGAAAGGGAGAGTTTATCGGCATTTCCGGCCCCTCGGGAAGCGGTAAGAGCACGCTGTTTCACGTGATCGCGGGGCTTGTGAGGCCCACGTCGGGACAGGTGCGCCTTTTGGGGCGGGAGCTGGGGACCCTGAGCCCGGATCAGCTGGCGGCGCTGCGGCGCAGCGGCGTTGGCTATGTGCTGCAGGGGCAGAACCTCCTTCAGAACTTCACGCTGCTGGAGAATCTGTCCATAGCCGCGCTCTTGGGGGCGGAGATCAAGAACGCGCGTTCCCGCGCGCTTCAGCTTCTGGACATGCTGGGGCTGGGCGGCATGGAGGACGAATATCCTTCCAGCCTGTCGGGGGGCGAGCAGAGGCGCGTGGCCATCGCGCGCGGCTTTATCCATTCCCCCGAGCTGGTGCTGGCCGACGAGCCCACCAGCGATCTTGACCGGGAGAACGGCCGCCTGATCATGGAGTTTTTCAGAAAAACGGCCGATGAAGGAACGACGATCCTCATGACCACTCATGATCAAAGTTTTCTGTCCTTTACTTCCAAACAGTACAGGATGGACCAGGGGCGCCTGACGCACTGAGGTTATGGAAGCGCCGGCCGAGGCGGCAGCGTGGAGTTTTGCCGCGCCGCGCGGCTGGGCGCTGTGAGGAAAAATTGTGTGTGAAGGAGAAATGGACCATGAGAAAAATTTTCGCCGCGCTGTGCCTTGCGCTGGCGCTCTGCACTGCCGGAGCCGCACAGGGCTGGCAGGAAAAGCTGGACGCCGCTCGGGGCACCACCGTGCGGCTGGTGGGATGGGGCGGAGACCCCCGAACCAACGCCTGGCTCGACGGCTGGGTTGCTCGGCGGTTGAAGGAGCTCTACGGCATCAGCTTCGAACGCGTGGGCATGGACATCGACGACATTCTGAACCGCCTGAAGGCCGAAAAGGAAGCGGGCCGTTCCATCGGCTCCTTCGACGTGGTGTGGATCAACGGCGAAAACTTCAGCGCCGCCAAAAAACTGGGGCTGCTCTGGGGCCCCTTCTCGGAGGGGCTGCCCAACTTTGCGCGCTTCATCGGCGACCACCCCGACGGCAAGCTCGACTTCGGCACGCCCATCGAGGGCTACGAGTCGCCCTACGGCCGCGCCCAGATGACCTTCTACGCCGACGGGGCGGTCGTGAAAAAGCTGCCCCGTAATTCCGCGGAGCTTCTGGAAGCGGCAAAGGCTCATCCTGGCATGATCACCTATCCCGCGCCGCCCGACTTCACGGGAAGCGCTTTCGTGCGCACGGTCATCTGCGATATTCAGGGCGAGGCGGTTCTGAAGAGCCTTTCCATGGACGCCCGGGAAGCCGCAAAAATTTTGGAACCCTCCATGGCCTATCTGCGCGAACTCGCGCCCTACCTGTGGAGACAGGGCGAGAGCTATCCCGCCTCTCCGGCGCAGGTGTCCAACATGGTGGCCGACGGAGAGCTGGTCATGGGCATGAACTATACGGCTCTGCACGCCGCGGGCAGGATCGCGCGCGGCGAGTTCCCCGAGACGGTGCGTTCTTTCATTTTCGACAAAGGCACTGTGGGCAACACGAACTATCTGGCCATTCCCTTCAACGCGCAAAACCGCGCGGGCGCCCAGGTAGTGGCTGACTTCATGCTGAGTCCCGAGGCGCAGATCTCCAAGCTTGAGCCGGCGGTCTGGGGCAGCCTGCCCGTCTTTGACCCCGCGAAGCTGAGTCCCGAGGACAGGGCCAGGCTCGACGCTGTGGATCTCGGCGAGGCCAGCGTGCCCATCGCCGAGCTGCTGAAGCGCCGGATTCCCGAGCCGCCCGCCGACCTGATTCCCGTGGTAGAGGAAGTGTGGCGCGCCGAAGTTCTTATGAAGGGAAAGAGCGCCCAGTGAACGGAGGCGTCCGGCGCGGTTTGATGTACCTTCCGGCGCTGCTCCTGCTGGCGGTGTTTTTTGGCGGCGGCGTGGCGCTGGGCCTGGAAGGCGCTTTGAGAAATGGCGGCCGCTGGAGCTTGGATGCTTTTCGGGCCGTCTTTTCCGATCCCGAGCTCTGGGCCTCTTTTGTCTTCACGCTGCGCTTCTCGCTGATTTCTTCTTTGATATCGTCGGTTCTGGCGGTCCTCTGCGCCTGCGCCGTCTTTGTGAACCCCGCCGGCCTGAAGCTGGCGGGGCGCATTTGTGCCGTCCCGGTCTCGGTGCCGCATGTCATCGCGTCGCTGTTGATCTTCACGCTCCTTTCGGGGACGGGACTGCCTTCGAGAGTGGCCGGACAGTGGGGCGGCCGCGTTCCGCCTCTGGTCATGGATCGGGGCGGCTGGGGCGTCATTCTGGCTTATTGCTGGAAGGGGTTTCCCTTCACGCTGATAACGCTGATTTCCGTGGTCAAGGTTTTTGACCGGCGCGTCTACGAGGCGGCGCGCACTTTGGGGGCTTCGCACCGGCAGGCTCTCCTGCGTGTGTTCGTGCCGGCGCTCTGGCGTCCGGCCTTTACGTGCTTTTCCATGCTCTTCGCCTATTCCTTCGGCGCCTTTGAAATTCCCTGGATCCTGGGCCCCACGTCGCCGAGGGCTCTGGCCGTGAAGGCGTGGAATCTCTTCACTCAGTCGAACTTTACGGGGCAGCCCGGGGCGCTGGCGCTGGCCTGCGTGATTTCGGGCCTGTCGCTGTGCTGCTGCGCTTTCTCGGAAAGCTCTGAAAGGAAGGTCAAAAAATGAAGGGGCTGAAGGCGGTTCTGGTTTTGCTGATGCTGCCCCTTTTTTTGGCGGCGCTCTGGTCGGTAAGCCTCCGTTGGCCTATGCCCCGGCTGCTGCCGTCGGTTTGGACGCTGCGCTGGTGGAAGCTCGTCTTTTCGCCGGAGTCCTCGGCCTTTCGCTCTCTCCTGACAAGCGGGCTGATCGGCCTTCTCGCTTCGGCCTTCTCGATCCTCCTGGGGCTGCCGGCGTCGCGTGCCTTGGCGCAGGAGACGCCTTGGCGGCGCAAAGCGCTGAGGCTCTTTTTTCTGGCGCCTCTGGCGGTTCCGGCCGTGGGATATGTCTTTGGCTCCTATAGGATCTTCCTGTTGTGGGGGCTTGCGGACTCTCTGGCCGGCGTGGTCTGCGCTCACATGATGCAATGCCTGCCCTATGCCGTGTGGCTGCTGAGCGACGTCTGGACCGGCGGGGTCTTTCGCCGTGAAGAGCAGGCGCGAGTCCTCGGCGCGTCGCCCTTTCAGGCTTTTTGGATGGTTGGGCTGCCGCAGGCAGCTCCCATGCTGGCTTCTGCCTTCGGCTTCTGTTTCGTGGTATCCATGAGCCAGTATCTTCTCACGCTGCTTGTGGGCGGCGGCCGGTTCGTCACGGCGTCGGTTTTGCTGGTTCCGCTGGCGCGCGACGGGGAACGGGGGGTGGCCGCGGCGCTGTCGCTGCTCTTTATCGCGCTGTGCATGGCCGTAGGCAAAGCGGTCAGCTGCGCGGAAAAATCCATGACGTCTTTCTGAAAATGAATGGAGAATCGATTGATGTCCTTACTTGAAATTTGCGGCCTGAAAAAAGCCTTCGGTGGAAAGGAAGTGCTGGACGGGCTTGATTTAAAATTGGAGCGCGGCCGCTCTCTGGCGCTTCTGGGCCCTTCGGGAACGGGCAAGTCCACGCTGCTGAGGCTCGTCGCAGGGCTTGAAAGGCCCGACGCAGGCTCGGTGTTCATCGGGGGGCGCGACGTGACGAGGCTGCCGCCGGAGAAGCGCGGCGTGGCGCTGATTTTTCAGGATTACGCGCTCTTCGATAACTACGACGTGGCGGGCAACATCGCCTTCAGCCTGAAACTGCGCCGCCGTCCCGCGCGGGAGATCGCTGAGACGGTGGAAAAACTGGCGGCCCTGACGGGGCTGACGGGCATGGAGCGCCGGCGCCCCTGCACGCTCTCGGGCGGGGAGAAGCAGCGGGTCGCGCTGGCTCGGGCGCTGGCTGCGAATCCTACGCTGATCCTGATGGACGAACCTTTTTCAGGCCTTGATACGGCGCTGAGAGAGAACGTCCTGTTTCAAACGCGGCAGCTGCTGACGCGCATGGGCTGTACGGCGGTGATCGTCACCCACGACTGGGCCGAGGCCTGCGCTTTCGGCGACGGCGTGGCCCTCATGGACAACGGGCGGATTTTGCAGTCGGGGGTTCCCGAGGAGGTCTATAGCAGGCCCGTCAGCGCGGCCGCGGCGAAACTTACGGGGCCGGCGAACATCCTGCCCTGCGTCGTCTCCGACGGCTGCGCGCGTTCGGCGCTGGGAGTTTTCCCTCTGTGCGGGGAAAATTTCAATGAGGAAATGTTCCACGTGGAACATTTGGGAAAATTCCCGTCCCGCGGCGGCGGTTCCAGGCAGAAAATGTTCCACGTGGAACATTTCGGGATTTCTTCATCCGGCGGGAGCGAATTCTGCGCCCAGCTGTGCGTCAGGCCCGAAAAAATTTCCGTCGTTCCTGACGGGCAAGGCGAGGCGGAGGTGGCGTCGGTCGGTTTTTCGGGACGGGACTACCTCTGCGTCCTGCGCTGCGGCGACAGACTCGTCAAGGCGCTTCTCCCGTCGGGCAAGGGCCTGAGCGCCGGCGCGCGGGCGTCCCTGCGCGTCTCGAGCCGCGACCTTTGGCTCATTCCAGCAAAACGGGAGGATTGTGAATGAAGAAAAAAATTATCGTATTCACGCGCGTTCCCTGGCCTGAAGATACGAAAACCCGCCTGCGTTCCGCGCTGAGCCCCGAAGATTGCGCGGAGCTTCAGGGCTGTATGCTGCGTCACGTGCTGGCTCAGTGCCGGGTTGCGGGAATCGACAGGGTAGTCTGCTATACGCCCGCGGAGCGAAAAAGCCTTTTAGAACCCTGTCTTCAGGGCGAACCCCTGTTGGTTCAGCAGGGCGGCGGCCTGGGGGAACGAATGGCTCGCGCTGTGGAAGAGACGTTGAAAACCTCGGAAGCCTGCGTCCTCGTGGGAAGCGACCTGCCCTTTCTGACGCCGGAGACGTTTCTTGAAGCCTTTCGTCTTCTTGAAGAGTCTGACGCCGTGTTGGGGCCTGCCGACGACGGGGGGTATTACCTTGTGGGGATGAAGGCGTTTCACGCGGAGCTTTTCTCGGCGGAGAGGTATGGGGACTCCAGCGTGCTATCGCAGACTCTGCGCGCCGCGCGGAAGCTCGGGCTCACCGTGGGGCTCTGCGCCCAGAGCCGCGATCTTGACGTGAAGGAGGATCTGTATTTTCTTTCCCGGCAGATCTCCGAAGGCCGGCTGCGCTGCCCCGAGGTGGAGCGCTTTCTCGAATCCCGCGGTTTCCTGGGCGAGAGGAGGCCCGGAGCATGATCACCGCGGAAGCCCTGAAAGTTTACGCCGGACGTTCCAGTCTGCGCGAAAGCCTGGGCATCCCCCGCGGAGCGCCTCTGGAATTCTCCCGGCTGGGCGCGGGGGAGTACAACGACAACTGGCTTTTCGTTAACCCCGAGACGGGACGGAGGCTGGTACTGCGCCTCAACATGGGCAGCCAGATGCGTCTGGAACGCCAGATCGACTACGAGTATAACGCCCTGAAGCTGCTCGAGCCCAGCGGACGCACTCCCAGGGCGCTGTGGCTCGACGGCGGCAAAACAGCGCTGCCCTATGGGGTTCTGGTCATGGAGTGGCTTCCAGGCAAGGCTCTGGACTACGGAAAGGACTTGTCCGAAGCCGCCGCGATCCTCGCCGACATCCATAGCGTGAATCCGGGAGGTCCTTGCGGGCTGCTGGCTCCGGCCGATCCGCTGGCCGCCATGTTTGACGAGTGCTCGGCCATGCTCGGCGTCTATCTGGGCTCGCCCCACGCCCCCGAAGCGGTGAAAAGGCGCCTCCTGCGCATGAAAGAGCGGGCGCGGCGGCTGCTCTCACGGCAGCGGGCGGCGGAGGCGAGGTGCGTCGTCAACACCGAGCTGAACTCCGGCAACTTCCTGATCTCCGGCGGCGCGCCGGGCTTCCTCGTGGACTGGGAGAAGCCCCTCTGGGCGCCGGCCGTCCAGGATCTGGCCCACTTTTTGGCGCCCACCACCACTTTCTGGAAGACCGACGTAATTTTTTCGCGTCCCCAGATGAACGCATTCCTTGGCGAGTACGCGGCGCGTTCGGGCCGTGAAAGCTCGCTGAAGAGTTTTGAAGACTGCCTGCTCATGACCTGCCTGCGCGGCGTCACCTGGTGCGCCATGGCCTGGGAGCAGTACCGCGGCGGCGGCAAAGAACTGCTGAACGACTTCACGCGCCGCAAGATCAGTGATTATCTGTCAGATCCCTTTCTGAGCCTTCTGGAAGGGGAGTTCTTTGGCCTATGACGATCTCTGTGGTGATTCCAGTCCTGAACGAGGAGCGCGCCGTAGAGGCCTGTATGGACCGCCTCGATGCCCTGAAAGGCGATTTCAGCGTGGTCTTCGCCGACGGAGGCAGTAGCGACGGAACGCGCGGGCGTATTGCGGGCCGTTATCCTCTGGTCCAGTCCCCCCCAGGGCGCGGCCGGCAGATGAACGCCGGGGCGTGGGCTTCCCGCGGGGAGACGCTGCTTTTTTTGCACTGCGACAGCTTTCTGCCGGAGAATTTCTGTGATATGATTATTCAAGTTCTGCGCCGGGGCCACGACGCTGGATGTTTCCATCTGGCCTTCGACGGCGGAGGCGCGCTGCTGAAGCTCTGCGCCCTGCTCTCGGACTTTCGCGTGAGGTCGCGGCGCATCGTCTTCGGCGATCAGGGGCTCTTCATCCGCCGGAAGCTCTTCGAAGAGCTCGGCGGTTTTCCCGAGATCCCCCTGATGGAGGACTACGCCTTTTCGGAGTGCCTGCGCGCCCATAGTGTGCCCGTTTTGGCCGAAGGGACCATCGTCACCTCGGCGCGCCGCTTCCAAAAACGCGGCGTCCTGCCTGCGCTCCTGAAAATGCAGATCCTCCAGCACCGCTACCGCCAGGGCGCCGATCCTGAAGAACTGCTGAAAGAATATAACAAGTAATATTCCTTCAGCTGGGGACAACTATTAAGAAACATCTAAAACGGGAGAAAGATGACGCTGAATACCAGCGCCATCCTTTGCCATTCTATAATTAGGAAAGGAGACTTTCACATGAAACGAATTTTTTCTGTTCTTCTCGTAGTTGCGCTGCTCCTGTCCTCTACAGTCAGCATTGCTGTGCCAAAGGGCGGAACGTCCCCTAACCTTGGTCTGACAAAGGAGCTCAAGCCTGCCACCGAATATACCGCGCGGGCGAACGCCAAGATGTACTCCCTGTTGGACTTTGACGACAAACGTGAGGCGGAGTTTGCCCTGCGCGGGCTGATCGACGCCCCTGAGGCATTGGAACTGACCGACGCGGACGGCAAGGTGATCTGGAGCCAGAAGGCCTATTGCTTCCTGGAAGACTATGAGAAAGCTCCCGATACCGCGAACCCCAGCCTGTGGGAAAACACGAAGAACAACCACGCTTACGGCCTGTTTAAGGTATGTGACGGCATTTATCAGGTGCGCGGCTACGATATGGCCAATCTGACCGTGATCAAGGGCGATACGGGCTGGATCCTCTTTGACCCGCTGATGAGCGTGGAATGCAGCCAGGCCGCCATGGGGCTGATCGAGAAAAACCTGGGCAGCTTTCCCGTCAAGGCGGTGGTCATCTCCCATCCCCATGTGGACCACTTCGGCGGCATTCTGGGCGTGATGAGCGCCGGCGACGCGGCGGACGTCCGTTTGCCCCTTGCGGAGCAGCTTGCCAGCGGCAAGATTCCCATCATCGTTCCCGAAGGCTTTGCCGAACACGCCATTTCGGAAAATGTCTATGCCGGAAAAGCCATGGGACGGCGCGCCAATTATCAGTACGGCGTGCTGCTGGAGCCGGGCGTGAAGGGCAAGCTGGCCCAGGGCATCGGCATGGGCCAGTCCGTCGGCACCGTGTCATACCTGGCGCCAACCTACGAAGTCAAGAAGACCGGTGAGGTCATCACCGTCGACGACGTGGAAATGGAGTTCCAGATGACCCCCGGCACCGAGGCCCCGGCGGAAATGAATACCTGGTTCCCGCAGTTCAAGGCGCTCTGGGTGGCGGAAAACTGCACCGGAACGCTGCACAACCTCTACACGCTGCGAGGCGCGCAGGTGCGCGACGGCGCGGCCTGGGCGCACTATCTCATCGAGACGGTCACCCGTTACGGCGGTAAAGCCCACGTCTCCTTCCAATCCCATAACTGGCCGCACTGGGGCAGCGAGGTGATCAAAGACTACCTCGCCAACACCGCCGCGGTGTACAAGTTCATCAACGACCAGACCCTGACCTACATCAATCAGGGCTATAGGTCCGACGAGATCTCCAATATGATCGAACTGCCGAAAGCCTTGGCACAAGTCTGGTACACCCGCCAGTACTACGGCACGGTAGCTCATAACTCGAAGGCTGTCTACCAGAAGTACATGGGCTGGTACGACGCGAACCCGGTTCACCTCAACCCCCTCGCGCCCTCCGACAGCGCTAAAAAATGGGTGAAATACCTTGGCGATGTTGACAAAGCGCTGCGCATGGCGAAAGCGGACTACGATGCAGGCGAATACCAGTGGGTGGCTGAGGTCACCAATACCATCGTCTTTGCCGACCCTGAGAACGGGGACGCCCGGCTGCTCTGCGCCGACGCGCTGGAACAGCTGGGCTATCAGGCGGAATCGGGCCCGTGGCGCAACGCCTACCTCACGGCGGCGCTGGAGCTGAGGAATGGCAACAGCGCCAAGGCGGCCAAGATGCCCAAGAACACAGGCTCCATGGTGCTGGAAATGACCGCCTCTATGATGTTTGATTATATGGGGATTCTGCTGGACAAGCAGGCCCTGGCAGACTGTGATTTCACCGTCAACGTGAACCTGCCCGATGTGGGCGAGCGCCACATGCTGCGGATCAGGAGCGGCGTGGTGCTGGTCTACAAGGATAGGCTGTCCGATAAGGCCGATGTTTCCATCACCTGTCCGAAGAACGCCCTGTTCTATCTGATTACCAACAATCAGGAAGAGATGGCGAAGACGATGAAAGTGGAAGGCAAGGCGGAGCTGGCAACGCTGCTGGCGGAGCATATGAACCAGCTTCCGGTCTCCGGGCCCGCGGCCTTCAACATCGTTGAACCGTGACGAAGCCGCCGGATCGTTAAATCCGGCGTAAAACTCTTGGGCTCTATTATGGGGATATAAAAGGAGGCGCCGTTGTCAGCTGCTTTTTTTCGACAACGGCGCCTTTGTTTTTGCTTCTTGTGCTGGCTTAGACAGTCTTGTACAATCTCTTTATGGAATGCCGATCCGATCTGAAAGGAGCTGAGCCCAATGGAAATCTCTGGGCTTGGCCGGCTGTTCAGCTCGAGGGCGGCGGAAGAAGTGACGCGGAACAGCCGCACGGCAGGTTCTCCTTTGAGATAAAAACAGGGGAGTGCGAAACAATCCAAAAAAAAGGGGCCCTCAGCAGCAAGATGCGAAGATTTCAACGCGAAGCTCTGCGCGGCCTTTGCGCCCGCCGCGTTCCAATCTTTTGACTTTAGTTATGGATCTGCCAATAAAAAGGGGGAGACACTATGCACGCAACCGAAAAAATCCTCGCGGCTCACGCGGGGCGCGCCAGGGTGAGCGCTGGTGAGATCGTCAACTGCGCCGTCGACGTGGCCGGCATCAATGACCTATATCTTCAGACGGTGCGCTCGTTCTTCGAGGTAGGCGGCAAAAAGGTCCATTCGCCGCAGAACGTGGTGATGTTCATGGACCACTACGCGCCGGCCTCCACAATCCAGCAGGCCGCCAACCAGAAGCAGTTCCGCCGGTTCTGTCTCGAGCAGGGCATCAGCGTCATGGACGTGGAGCAGGGCGTCTGCCATCAGGTGGCCGTGGATAAGGGCCTTTCCCGTCCCGGGCGGCTGATGGTCATCACCGACTCCCACACCACTACCCACGGGGCCCTCGGCGCTTTCGGGACCGGCGTGGGGGCCACCGACATGGCCACGATCCTGATCTCCGGCCAGCTCTGGTTCCGCGTTCCCGAGGTGATCAAGATCGTCCTTGACGGCGAACCCCGCAGGGGCGTCTTCGCCAAGGACATCATTCTGCACGTCATAGGCGCGCTCGGCGCGGACTACGGCGTCTACAGGGTGATTGAGTTCGCCGGCGCGGCGCTGAAGCGCATGCCCCTGTCGGAGCGTCTGACGCTGTGCAACATGACCACTGAGATCGGCGCGAAGACCGCTTGGATCCAGCCCGACGAGGTGACCTTTGCCTATCTGAAGGGAAAGGGGATCACCGATTACGCCGTCTATGAGACCGATCCCGATTATGTTTACCTGGCGGAGCACCGTTTCGACGTGAGCTCGCTGGAGCCTCAGATTGCCGAGCCCGACAGCGTGGATAACGTGTTCCCCCTGTCCCACAGTGCCGGCACGAAGATCGACCAGGCCTTTTTGGGCACCTGCACGGGCGGCCGAGTCGAAGACCTTGAGGTCGCCGCGAAAATTCTCAAGGGCCGCCATGTCAGGCAGGGCACGCGCTTTGTGGTGGTGCCCGCGTCTCAGCGCGTCCTCCTCGAGGCCATAAAACGAGGTGTCATGCAGACTCTCGTGGAAGCCGGCGCGACGTTCGTCACGCCGGGCTGTGCCGCCTGTCTGGGCACTCACGAGGGGATGCTGGCCGCCGGCGAGAACTGCATTACCTCTTCCAGCCGCAATTTCCCGGGGCGCATGGGCAGCCCCGAAGCGAAGATCTTCCTGGGCTCGCCCGCGGCGGTGGCCGCGGCGGCTCTGACGGGCGAGATCACCGATCCCGCGCCGTACCTTTAAGGAGGGATCCCGATGGATAAAATTCTGACAGGCCGCGCCTTTGTGTACGGCGGCAACGTGGACACCGACCAGATCTATCCCGGCCGTTTCCTTGACCAGACCGACCCCGAGGACGTGGGCCGCCACGCCATGGAAGGGGTGGACGCGGACTTCGTGAAGGAGTTTCGGCCAGGCGACCTGATCGTGGCGGGGACTAACTTCGGCTGCGGCTCCTCCCGCGAGCACGCGGCGGTGACCCTGAAGGCCGTGAAAGCCGGCGCGGTGGTGGCCGAGTCCTTCGCGCGCATCTTCTTCCGCAACGCCACAAACCTGGGGCTTCCGCTGGTGGTCTGCCGCGGCGTGAGCTCCCGCGTGAAAAAGGGCGACCGCCTGACCCTGGACCTGACCCGTTCAGTCCTGAAAAACGAGGCCACCGGCGAGGAGCTTCCCTGTGAGCCCATCACCGACTACGCCCTCAAGATCCTCGAAGCCGGCGGAATCAAGCCGCTTCTGCGCGCGCAGTACGCGCGGGACTAAAGGAGGCATACTGCCATGCCCGTGAAAAATCCCGGCGCCGGCCACGTCTACATCTCCCCCTTTCAGCCCGGCGACGAGCGCCTGATCCCCGACCTGGTGAAATCGGTCTACGGCGACGCCTACGACCCGCGCTTCCGCGATCCCGCCGCGATCCTTGAAATGGTCCACGGGGGCCTATTCCTCATGGTGGCCCGCGAGGGGGACCGGGCTCTCGGCATGAGCGGCTTTTTCGCCGGCGACGCGCCCAACGCCCGCCTGTTCCGCTCAGGACGGCGCATGGTCCTGCCCGAAGCGAGAAAGGGCGGCATTGCCAGCGCCTGCGAAGCCTGGGGGCAGGAACGCTTTTTCTCGGCGCAGCTGGGCGACGCCCTCTACGCCAACGTTCCCGCCCCCGGCCCCTCCTGGGGACTGCTCAGAAAAAACGGGTACGTCTTGTCGGCCCTCGAACCGGCCCTTCCCAACCGGCCAGCGCGGCTGCTGGCGTTCAGGCTTTTCGCTCAGGAAAAACGGACAGTCTGGCTGCCCGTGGACTACGGCCCCGAGATCGCCATGATCACCGCCTCGCTCCACCCCAGCTGGGTCTGCCAGCCTGCTTTCGGAAGCTGTCCCGCGGGCGCCGTCACCGAGGGAACCGTCCGCGACGAAGAAGAGCTTCTGCGCCTCAGCATGACCCGCGCGGGCGCCGACTTTGCCGCCTGCCTCGACCGCTGGGAGCAGAAAGGCAAGCCTGTGGAGGTGTTCCTCTCGCTGGACGTGGAGTGGCACAACGAAGCCGTGGCCGAACTGCGCCGCCGGGGCTACTATTTCTGCGGCCTTGCGCCCCTGTGGAACGGCCCAAGATCCGACGCCCTCATCATGACGAAGACCGCCGGCGCTCCCGACCTGGCAGGCGTCGACTTCCCCGAAGAGCTGGGCCGCTACCTGATCTTCATGATCCGCCGCGACAGCGCGCGGGCGCGTGCTGTCTGCGGCGCAATTCAATAGTTTTGTACGGAAAAAGAGGGGAGCCTCTGCCGCGCTTCATTGTGTGCGGCAGAGGCTCCCCTCTTATTTGAGTATTCTTGGGGTTATTCCTTGCTGAACCCCATCATGACGATCTTGTTGCCATGGTTTTCCACCACGCGCTTCAAGTCGTCGAAGGAGATCCAGAGCGTGGCGGTGTTGTCGTTGGGGTGGACGCCCAGTCTTTTCTCGAAGCGCAGGTCGTTGTCGAAGATCACCGTCACGGCGCGGCCTTCATCGTTGAGGACGCCCAGCGGCGTGACCGAGCCCTTGGTGAGCCCCAGGTACTTCATGAGCCGTTCCTCCGAGGCGAAGCTCAAGTGGGACGAGCCCAGCTTTTCCGACAGTGATTTCAGGTCGGCCCGTTTGTCCTCGCGGACCACGGCAAGAAAGTGGTTCTTCCCCTTGGCGTCGCGCAGGAAGAGGTTTTTGCAGATCATGCCCTGCTGGTTGATGCCCAGTTTGTCCATTTCCTCCACGGTGAACACCGCGGGGTGGCGGATCTCTTCAAAAGAGACGCCCAGCTGTTTCAGATGTTCCAGCACTGCTTCGCGGTCATACATGGTCCCGCCTCCTTTATTCGCCAAGTTTGACGGGAAAGGTTCGCGGCGTCAATGGACGTCTCGTACAAAAATTAGAGGCTGCGCCCCAGCTCTTCGGCCTGGGCCAGCGCCGGATTGCCTTTGATGTCGCCCTTTTCCCAGACGCCGCCTACGGCGACGCAGCCTTTGTTTTTCCAGCCCATGTAGTCTGCGGTCTCGCTGTGCTGGAGGATCGCGGGGCGGGGGACTTCGTCGCCGGTGTCGGCGTAGGTCAGGAGCAGCGCTGTCTCGGTGATCGGGAAGGGCTTGCCGTTTTTGGAGTAGAGGCGGTCGAGCACCGTACAGATCTGGGCCGACAGGCCGAAGAAATAGATCGGCGAGGCCAGGACCAGCACGTCGGACTGGCGCATGGCCGCGAGGATGGGCTGCAGGTCGTCCTTCTGCACGCACTGCCCTTCGTGGGAAACGCAGTAATCGCAGGCCAGGCATCCGCTGACGCGTTTGCCGCAGAGGCTCATGCGGGCCACTTCATGCCCCGCTTCTTTGGCGCCCTTTTCAAAGGCGTCGGCCAGGATGTCCGTGTTGCCGCCCTTGCGGGGGCTTCCCGTGACGATCAGCACTTTTTTTGCCATCTTGAAATTGCTCCCTTCAAATGTGTGATCCAACTCCTCGGTCGGACGATGCCGCCGCCGTTCACCACGAGGCTGCCGCCGGCAGTGCTGGCTGTGTCGCTGCGCGGGAAGGGCCGGCTCATGGATGGCCCCGCCGGGGTCTTGGAGTTCCCCTGAAGCCTCGCCGCGGACGGCCTTTGCTATCGTTTTTCAGCCCGGAGAATTAAAGCCTGACCGAAACGCCCCGTTCCCTCAGGTATTTTTTCAGGGCGGGGATGGGGATTTCATTGTAATGAAAGAGCGACGCGGCGAGCACGGCGTCGGCGTGTCCTTCTTTGAAGGCGTCGTAAAAGTGCTCGCAGGTTCCCGCACCGCCCGAGGCGATGACGGGGATGTTCAGCTCGTCGCTGATGGCGCGCGTCAGGGCCAGGTCGTAGCCCGACTTGGTGCCGTCCTTGTCCATGCTGGTCAGCAGGATTTCCCCGGCTCCCAGCTTCGCGGCCCGTGCGGCCCATTGGACGGCGTCGAGCCCCGTAGGCGTACGGCCTCCGGCGGTATAGACCTCCCAGCTTCCGTTGCCGCGGCTTTTGGCGTCGATGGCTACCACGATGCACTGGCTTCCGAAGGCTTGGGCGCCCTGAGCGATCAGGTCGGGGTTTTTGACGGCCGCAGAGTTGAGCGAAACCTTGTCGGCGCCGGCGCGCAGAATGGAGCGGATGTCCGCAGCGGAGCGGATTCCCCCGCCCACGGTGATGGGGATGAACACCTGGGAGGCTACTCGCCGCACTAGGTCGGCCACGGTATCGCGCGCGTCACTGGTGGCGGTGATGTCGAGAAACACGATCTCGTCGGCGCCGGCCTTTTCATAGGCTTTTGCGCATTCCACGGGGTCGCCGGCGTCGCGCAGGTTGACGAAGTTCACGCCTTTGACGACCCGTCCGTCCTTGATGTCGAGGCAGGGGATAATTCTCTGGGCATACATCAGCGAAGACCTCCCGTCAGTTCGACGAAGCGGCGCAGAATAGCGCGGCCAGCCTCGGCGCTTTTTTCGGGATGGAACTGGCAGCCGAACAGGTTCTGCTGCTCCACGGCGGCGTGGAAGGAAATGCCGTAGTCGCAGGCTGCGGCCACGCAGGACGGGTCGGCGGCCTTGACGTAGTAGGAATGGACGAAGTACAGGTAGGGCTCGGGCGGCAGCGTGCAGAACAGGCGGGTTCCTGGCTTGACCTTGAGGGAGTTCCAGCCCATGTGGGGGATCTTGAGGCCCTTGCTCGGGAACAGAAGCACTTCGCCGGGCAGCACGCCGAGCCCCGCCACGCCGGGGCTTTCCTCGCTCTTTTCAAAGAGAAGCTGCATACCCAGGCAGATGCCCAAAAAAGGTTTGCCGCTGAGGGCCGCCGCCCTGATCGTGCCGGTCAGGCCGCGGCGGCCGATCTCATCCATGGCTGCGCCGAAAGCGCCCACGCCGGGCAGGATCACGCCGTCGGCGGACTGGATTTCCTCCGGTGACGCGGTGACAGCGTGAGGGCAGCCCAGAAATTTCAGGGCGTTGCAGACGCTCTGCAGGTTACCGGCGCCGTAATCGATGACGGCTATCATTGTGCGGGCTTCTCCTTGTGGCGCGACGCGAGCTCGCGAAGCACCTCGTCGATGGGCACGCCCGTGTCGATGCAGGCGACCAGCAGGTGGTAGAGCAGGTCTGCCGCCTCATAGCGGAAGCCGCCCTTGTCGCCCGTTGCCGCGGCCAGCGCCGTTTCGACGCCCTCTTCGCCCACCTTTTGGGCCACGCGGGAGTGCCCGCTGGCGATGAGCCGCGCCGTGTAGCTCTCCTCGGGGCTGTCGTCCTTGCGTTTCAGCAGGAAGCGGTACAGGCGGCCCAGAAAGGTTCCCTCGGTGGAATCGGCCGCGCCCCAGAGCGAGCGGTAGAAGCAGGTGCGCTCTCCCGTGTGGCACGCCGGTCCCGCGGGCTCCACCAGCGCCAGCAGGGTGTCGCCGTCGCAGTCCACGCGCAGTTCCTTCACGGCCATCACGTTGCCGCTTTCCTCGCCCTTGCGCCACAGTTTGCCGCGCGAGCGGCTCCAGAGCGTGAGCTGCCCCGACTGGGCCGTCAGCCTCAGCGATTCCTCGTTGGCCCAGGCCGTCATCAGCACCTCCGCCGTGACCGCGTCCTGCACCACCACAGGCACAAGCCCCTTTTCATCAAACTTGATCATCGTCATGTCCAAAGACATAATCTATTCCTCCAAAATAAAAATTTTCGTTTATCTGCGTCATGAAGATCAAAGTCAAAAGATTTTCATCGCAAAGGCTGAAGTGAAAGGGCGCAAAGGTCGCAAAGGAAAGCAAAACCTGAATTATTAACTAAAAACAGGTCGCGTGATAATAATTCATATGTTTTGTTGGGTTTGGCGGTTCTGGAAATTTTTAAGGTTTTCTTTTGCGATCCTTTGCGGTCTTGCGATTCAATTTTTTGATCTTGCTTTTGAACCGGCTTTTACGTGAGCAGCGCAGGGAGGCGGTGCTCGATAAACGTGCCAGGTGCGAAGAAGCTTTCCCCCGGCCCAATCGGAGGCGTACTGGTGTACGGTGAGGATTGGGCCGGGGAAGGGTTCGAGCAGCTGGCACGTTTAGCGAGTGCCGCCGTCACTCCATTAATTAACCGCGGCCAAAGCTTCCTGCAGGGTGATGCCGCCTTCGTAGAGGCTTTTGCCGATCACGGCGCCGGCCACGCCCTGAGCCTTGAGGGATCTGATGTCGCCGGCGGTGGTGATGCCGCCGGCGGCGACGATCTGGTAATCGCCGCCCGTCAGGGGGGCATACAGCTCGGTTCGCGCGCCCTTCATGCAGCCGTCGCGTTCCGTGTCGGTGACCAGGAACGTGGAGAAGCCGATGGAGGCCAGGCTCTGAATGACGCCGAGAGGCGCCAGCCCCGTGCCCGCCTGCCAGCCTGAGTGGACCACCATGCCGTCTCTGACGTCGATGGCCGGCATGGCCGCCGTGCCAAAACGTTCTGCGATCAGCTGAGGCATGGAACGGTCCTTGAACAGGAGGCTGCCGATCATCACCCTGTCGGCGCCCGCCTTGACGGCGTCGGCCACGGCCTCGAGGCTCCGAAGGCCTCCGCCGTACTGGATGAACATGCCCAGGCTGCGTATTTCCCTTAAAACACCCAGGTGGCAGGGCCGGCCTATCTTGGCCCCCTCCAGGTCCACGATATGGATACAGCCGCAGCCCGCGTCCTTAAAACGCCGGGCCATCTCGAGGGCAGTGACGGCGTAGTCCGTCCTGCGCGAAAAATCCCCCTCGGTCAGCCGCACTACCCTGCCGCCGAAGAGGTCGATTGCGGGCAGCAGGATCATAGCCACAGCCCCTTGGTGCTCGGCGCCCCGGCGGCCGGTTCCAGCGCGGCCGCCAGCGACATGCCCAGCCCCTTGAAGACCGCCTCCGCCGCGTGGTGGGAGTTGTCGGCCTTCAGCAGGTCGGCGTGCAGCGTGACGCCGCCTTCGCGCGCCAGAGCGTGAAGGAACTCGGGCACCAGTTCGGTGTCGAAATCGCCGCACTTCTGCGAGGGGAACTCGCCGCTGAAATAGGCCCCGCCCCGTCCGCTGAAGTCGAGGGCCACCCGCGCCAGCGAGCCGTCCATGGGCAGGAGGCACCAGCCGTAGCGGTGGATCGGGCCGGCCTTGGCCAACGTTTTCAGGGCCTGTCCCAGCGCGATGCCCAGATCCTCGGCCAGATGATGGGCGTCGATCTCCACGTCGCCGCGGGCTTTCAGGGTGATGCCCAGGCCGCCGCGGTGGCACATCAGGTCGATCATGTGGTTCATGAAGCTGCAGTTCGTGTCGATCTGCCGTTCCGTGCCGGGGTATTCCAGCGTCAGGTCGATCTGGGTTTCCTTTGTGTTCCTTTTGATCTCAGTCTTCATTCTTTTCAGCCCCCTTGACGTAGTTCTCGATGGCCTTCACTGCTCCCGACAGGGAGTTCCAGCGGAGCTGGACCGCCGAGGTGCCCGCGATCAGCCGCAGCGACACCGGCGCCGTCTCGCGGATCACCGCCAGGCCGTTGGCCCTCAGCGTGCTGCCCGTCTGGACGATATCGAAGATACAGTCACTCAGGCCCAGCGCCGGAGCCAGTTCGATGGAGCCGTTCATCTTCAGCAGCTTGATCTGGACGCCCCAGCGGTCGAAGGTCTTTTCAGCCGTGCGCGGGTACTTGGTCGCCACCTTCAGCCCCATAAGCTCGCAGGAGCTGCCGCTGAACTTCTCCTGCGCCTCGGGCGGCGCGGCGATGGCCATGACGCACTTCCCGCGTCCCGTGTCCAGAAGCTCCACCACGCTGATGCAGGATTCGTTGATCACGTCGCTTCCCGCCACGGCCAGGTCGGCCGCGCCGTAATAGACCATGGCCGGCACGTCCGAAGGCTTGGAAAGGAGGTAGCGGAAGCTGCCGTCTTCGATCACCAGGTTGCGCCCCGGGTCCTTCAGTTTCGACACGGGCAGCCCCGAGCCTTCGAGAATTTCGATGCAGCTGTTCAGAGAACGTCCTGTGGGCAGCGCAAAGGTCAGCATGACAAAGTCCCCCGTTCCATTTCGGCCAGTTCCTTCTGTTCGCCCGTTTCGACGAGAAAGGCCTTCTTTGATGTATAATCGACCCACCAGGCGTAGCCGCGCAGCTTCGCCACGCGCAGCGACTCCGCGCCGTCTGCGTTCCAGCTCAGCTCGAAGGGCACGCCCCTGCGGCTCAAGACGTCGGCGTAGCGCAGTCCCTCGGCGGGGTCGGAGGCGCCGCACCAGATCATGATTTTGGGCGTGGGCGTTCCCATGGCGCTGTGGTCGGCAAGCTCCTTCAGGTTTAGGGCGAACCCCGCAGCCTCGCCGTCCAGCCCCACCTTGGCCAGTAGGCCGTCGTAGCGGCCGCCGCCGCCCAAGAGCGAGCCCGTGGCCGTGGAGTAGACGTTGAAGATGGGGCCGCTGTAATATCCCAGATCCCGGACGAAGCCCAGATCGACGCGCAGCCTCTCCGCGTAGCCCAGCTTTTCGAGGGTGGCGCAGAGATTTTTCAGCGACCTCAGCGCCGCGGGATTGTCCAGCATCTGGGCCGCCTCGTCGAGCACGCCCATGCCGCCCTTCAGCGTCGGAAGGGCGCGAAGCAGCGCGCGGCGCTTTTCAGGCATTTCGGCGGAGGCTATTTCCTCCATATAATCGGAGACGCGGCCGTCCTGCAGTCCCGTCACTAATCTTTGGCAGAGCTCTTCGGGCAGCCCCTCGAAGAACTTCCACATGACGGCCATGTCGCCGACCACCACGGCCGAGCTTTCGATGGAAAGGGCGTCCAGCGTCCTGAGCAGCAGCGACACCACTTCGGCGTCGGCGCCTTCGCCTTCCCAGCCGATGATCTCCACGCCCACCTGGTTTTCCTCCAGATTGCTGCGGGGCGGCTGAGGCATGGAAAACACTCGGTCGGCGTAGGACAGCCTCAGGGGCCTTTCGTTGCCTGTGAAGTGGCTGCCCAGGTAGCTGACCGCCAGAAGGGTCAGGTCGCCGCGGAGCACGCAGGGCTCGCCGTAGGGCGAGGTGAGCGCGATCAGGCGTTTTGACCGGGCGGGCGATAAATTGTTCCACACGTCCTCCATGAGCTGGAGCCCGGCGGGGCTGAAGGGCCTGTAGCCGTACAGCGAAAAGAGCTGCATCGCCCTGTTGCGGCAGAACTCGATTTTCGCGGCGGCGGCGCCGCCGATGTTGCTGCATCCTCTGGGGGTGCGATTCATAATTGAAGACCTCACTTCGATGAATAATGCTTTGCCATGTTAAATTGGCAGCTTGATATTTGACGGATGTGCACTATAATAACGCCTATGTGTTTCTTTTGCAATTGGCCGGAGGAAAAAAGATGGTAAAAAAAATTCATGTGGATTCATTGATTTTTGATGTGGACGGCGTGCTGCTGAACGTCGAAAAATCCTTCCCAGAAGTGATCCGCCAGGGAGTGCTTCGCGGCTGGACGCGGTTTTGCGGCGGTGAAAGGGACTGCGAAGGTTACGGACCCGGGCACGAGTGGGTGATGAAACGCCACGGGGCCTTCAACGACGATTTTGACCTCACCTGGGCGCTGCTGAGCATCTGCGCCGCCGCAGGCCCGAAAAAGCTCTCCCAGGCCTTCCCGTCGCCGGAAAAGCTCGCCGCCGAGGTGGCAACGCTCCGCGGCGACGACGTGGCGGCCTGGGTGCTTTCCCGCTACGGCGACAGGGTCCCGCGCGGGGCGGTTCGTCAGATGTGCGCTGGCCTCTACCAGGGTACGGACGCCGAGGAGGGGCTTTTCAGGCTTGAAATTCCCATGCTGCGCTGCAGCTGGCGCGACCTGCCCCTGCCCGTGGGGATTTATTCGGGGCGATGCATGGCTGAGTGGAACCTGGCTAAAAAGAGCCTAGGATGGGAAGATTTTCCGACGGAGCGTGTGATCCACTCCGACACGGGAATCATGAAGCCTTCGCCCCGGGGGCTGGAAATCCTCTGCGAGCGCATGGGCGTGGAATTGCCCCTGTTCTTCGGCGACACCGCCAGCGACATGCGGGCCCAGGCGGCTTTCGGGCGCGGCCAGTTTGTGGCCGTGGGCGGCCTTCTGCCCGAAGCGCCAATGGTCTTCAAGGATACGGAGAGCGCCCTTGAAGGGCTGCTCAATTTTAAAACAGAACAGGCAGGAATGTAAAATGAACGAAAAAGAGATGAAGGATTTTTTTGAGAACGTAACCCGTCCCGAAATTCGGAGCGTGGAGGCCTATAACGCCGGCGAACTGCCCCTGGAGTGCGTGAGAATCTCCGCCAACGAGAACAACCGCGGCGTCTCGCCCAAAGCCTATGAAGCCATGGCCGCCGCCTTGAAGCGCGCTAACCGCTATCCCGACAGCCGCTGCACCGCCCTGCGCAAAAAGCTCGCTCAGAAATGGGGCCTGGACCCAGAGGGGATCCTGGTAGGCAACGGCTTGGACGGCGTTTTCACCATGCTGGGGCGCGCGTTCTTCGCCCCCGGTGACGAGGTGGTCTGCGCCGAGCTGACGTTCAGCGTCTACGCCGACACGGCGAAGATCATGGGGGCCGTCCCCGTGACCGTGCCCATGACTGACTCGCTGGACCAGGACGTGGAGGGCTTCATCAAAGCCCTGTCGCCGAAGACCAAGATGGTGGTCTGCTGCAATCCCAACAATCCCACGGGCACGGTGATGAAACGCGGCGACGTGATCCGCCTGATCGAGGCCACGCCGAAGAGCGCCATTTTCCTGCTTGACGAAGCTTATATCGAGTTCGCCGATCGGGACGCTGGCACGGGGCTGGACCTGCTGGGCCGCTATCCCAACCTGATGGTCTGCCGCACCTTCTCCAAGATCTACGGCCTTGCCGGCGTGCGTTTGGGCTGGGTGGCCGCCCGTCCCGAGCTGATCGACTATCTGTATCGCGTCCGCGAGCCCTATAACGTGACCGACATGGCGGCGGCGGGGGCCGCCGCCGCGCTGGACGATACGGAGTACGTCGCGGCGAGCCGCGAGATGGCCGTGGCCGAGCGCGAACGTTTCTGCCGCTTTCTGGACGCCCAGGGCGTCAGACACGTGCCCTCCCAGGCCAATTTCGTCCTGGTCCTGCTGGGCGAAAAGTCCGAGAGCGTCTTTAAGGCCCTGATGGCACAGGGCATCTATGTCCGCCTGACGGGCTGCCGCGGCCGGAAGATGCTGCGCGTCTCCATCGGCCTTCCCGAAGAAAACCGCCGGCTTGAAGCGGCCCTGGCAAAGCTGCTGTGAATTTGAGGCTGCCGCGTAAGGCCAAGATCAAAATATGAGAGCGCAAAGACCGCAAAGTCATCGCGCTGGGGTCGCGAAGGAGAGCCGGCAGAACTGGGGAAAAGTCTTTTTTCCAACGCTGCCTGCCTCCCCTTGGCGCGCCCCTGCGAAGGCTGCGCGGTCTTTGTGTTGTGCTCTTCCGTTCTTTGCCGCCGGAGCCTTCCGGCCCGTGAACGCCATGATATAATCAATATACGGCGGCCGGATACGCCTTAAATCCCGTTTTTGCGGCCGCAAAACAGCATCGGCTGGACTGAAGAGGTTTGTGATGAAAAAATTCTCATGGTTCGCGGGGCTTATTGACGGCAATCTTGGCTTCAGAGTGCGGCTTTTCAATGTGATGGCTCTTTTGGGGACGTTCTTCAGCGCTCTCATGACATTCCTCTCAGTCTTTACGGGCAGGGGCGTTATGTCGGCGCTTCTCTGCCTTGCCGCCACGCTGCTGGCTGCCGGCCTTCTGGCCTATTCGTACCGCAGCGGCAAGTACGGGCGCTGCTGCGGCGTCACCATCGCGGTCATCTTCCTGATCCTTTTTCCGGTTATATTTTTCTACGGCGGCGGCTATCTCAGCGCCATGCCTTCCTTTTTCATCTTCGCCGTGGTGTTCACGGTCTTCATGCTGGAAGGGAAAAGCGCCGTCATACTGGCCGCCGCCGAGCTGCTGTTTTACAGCGCCCTCTGCTTCTGCGCCTGGCGCTTTCCCGGCCTCGTGACCCCATTGAAAGACCAGTTTGCGGTGATGGCGGAAACCGTGGCCGGCGTCGTCTTCGTCAGTGCAGCGCTGGGGCTGGCGCTTTACGGCCAGCTGCGGCTCTACAGCCGGCAGCAGAAGTTTTTAGAGCAGGCCCGCGCCGCAGCCGTGGACGCCAATAACACGAAATCCGCCTTTCTGGCCAACATGAGCCACGAGATACGGACGCCTATCGGCGTCATCCTGGGCATGAACGAGATGATCCTGCGCGAAGCGCCCACAGAGCGGATCGCGGGCTACGGCGCGAGCGTCCGGAACGCGGGGAAGATGCTTTTGGCCCTGATCAACGACATTCTGGACGTGACGAAGATCGAAGCGGGAAAACAACAGGTGGTCGAAGAGGACTACCGCACCGTCGATTTGATCGCCGAACTGACCCAGATGGGGCGCGAAATGTCCCAGGGAAAAGCCGTCGGCTTTCGTGTGGACGCCGATCAGGAACTTCCGGCGCTGCTGCGGGGCTGCCTCGTCAGCCTCAAGCAGATCGCGGTGAACTTCCTGAGCAATGCCTTCAAGTACACCGACGCGGGCCAGGTTACCCTGACCGTGGGGCAGGCCGAAAGAAAAACCGACGCCCTGAAACTCCGCCTGTCTGTCAGCGACACGGGCGTGGGCATCAAAAAAGAGGACCTTCCCGTGATCTTCAACGTCTTTGCCCGCCTGCGTTCCCCTTCGCGCAAAAACGTGGAGGGCACGGGCTTGGGGCTGACCATCGCCAAAAACCTGACGGAGCTCATGGGCGGAACGCTTTTTGTGGAGAGCGTCCCCGGTAAAGGCAGCACCTTTAGCGTGGAGATCCCACAGAAAATCATGGATCCCGCGCCCTTGAGCAGCCAGGGCGCCGCGGCGGAGCGGGAGGCTCCCGGAAAAGATGAAGAGAGTTTTGTCGCGCCCGAATGCTCGATTTTAGTGGTGGACGACAACGAAGAAAATCTGAAAGTCCTGAAATGCCTTCTGGCCCGGACCCTGCTGAGCATCCACACCGCCGCCGGCGGCGAGGAAGCCCTGGAAAAAACCCGCCAGAGAGACTACGATGCCGTGCTCATCGACTATATGTTGCCTGGCATGGACGGCGTGCAGACCCTGAGGGCGATGAAAGCCCAGAACGAGCGCTTTTCTGTGCCCGCTATCGCCGTGACTGCCAACGCGGCGGCAGGGGCGAAAGAACGTTTTTTGAGCGAAGGCTTTTGCGGCTGCCTCTTCAAGCCTCTGAACTGGCGCGAGCTAGAATCGGCCCTCCGCGCCTGCCTTCCCGCCGGCAAAGTGACCTCCCGGACCGTCTTCCAAAGGCCTCCCGAACCTCTTTCGCCCGAAGAACGTTCCAGGCTGAGAGACGAGCTCGGGCGCCGCGGCATCGCTCTGGACGGCGCTGTAAGCGCCCTTGGCGGGGACCTGGCTCTTTACGGAAAGCTCGCCAGTTTTTTCATTCAGGCCTCGGAAAAGAACCTGCCCGACGCCGAAGCGAAGCTCGCGCGAGGCGACTTCAAAGGGCTTCGGATCATGCTGCACTCCCTAAAAAGCACGGCTAAAGCCCTGGGCGCCGCGGATCTTTCCAACGACGCCGCGCGCGTGGAAAGGGCCTGCGAGGCCGGCGACGACGTTTACGCCGCCAGCGCCTTACCCTTGCTGCGCCTGGAATGGCGGCGCGCCGCCGAAGCGCTTTCCCTGGCGTGCCGCGCTTTGGGCGCAGCGGAGATAAGCGTCTCTGGCGAGAGCGCCTCCGCGCTGGACGAAGAGGAAAAAAAGCGCCTCCGGGCCAAAGTCATGGAAGCGTTGGGCCATAACCGCAGAAAGGAAGCGCTGGACATTCTTTCAGTTCTCCGCGCCTCCGAAGCGGGCGCGCGGCGCGGAGAACTGGACAGGGTTATGGACAGTGCTCGGAACCTGGACTTTGACAGGGCGGAGGCCCTTTTTGCGGCCAGTTTCCCCGAACAGGCCGAAGCAGAGAAGGTGAAATGAGTGGCTATGGAGAGTAAAAAGAACAGCGTCCTGGTCGTCGACGACGACTTGACGCTGCTGGACATGGCCGAGGAAATCCTCAGCCCCTTTTACCGCGTCAGCCTGGCCAAGTCGGGAGAGCAGGCCCTGAACCTTCTGGGACGGGGCGGCGTGCCCGACGTGATCCTGCTGGACATCGAAATGCCCCGGCTGGATGGCTACGAGACCCTTGAAAGGATTCGCCGGCTCAAAGACGCCGCCGACGTGCCCGTGCTGTTTCTTACAGGCGTCATTGCGGCGGAGGCCGAAGTGAAGGCCCTTCGCCTGGGCGCCGACGACTATATCACCAAGCCCTTCGACAGGGAGATCCTTCTGGCTCGCCTGGCCCTCCGCGTCGAGAACGCGCGAGAGAAAAAGCGCCTCCAGACCCAGCTGAACCGCCAGAAGGAGATCGCCGTCGACGCGGGCAAGCTCGAGCAGATGGAGCGGCTTCTCTCGGACACCGAATTGAAGGTGGCTCAGCTCGCCCTGCTCGGCTACGCCAACGCGGAAATAGCCCAGAAGCTGGGCTATTCCTACAGCTATGTCAAAAAAGTGCTGACCCGCGTCTTTGAAAAGCTCCACATTGCCAAGCGGAGCGAAATCCGTCCGTTCTTCACGGCATAGAACCACGAAAGCTGAAGCTCAGAGGAATATATTTCCATAGACCGTTCTTCCCTCTTTCACACTGTTACCCGCCCAGGGACCCCAGCAGAGCCTGTGGCCCCTGTTTTTTTGACGAAAAGGTAACTCCGGGAGGCTACCTTTCCCGGTGAAGGAAAGGTATCCTTAAAGTTGGCGAAGTTCTTGCCCCGGCCTCCTTCCGGAGGAGTTGGCCGGCGGGGCGAGGGCGCGCGCCGGGAGACTTTGTGCAAGTACATATATGATAGGGAGGAATTACTGATGAAAGTGAAAAGACAGGCGCTTCAAAGGTTTGCGCTGTTCTGCCTGGTTCTGTGCTGCGCCATGGCTTTGGCTGCGGCGGCCAGCCCGGCCCAGGCCGGTACCAGATTGAATTGGAAGGTTCTGTCGCGGCAGATGCGGGTGGGGAAGAACAAGCAGGGGAAGATCACCGACCATCAGATCTTTTTCCCCATCCAGTACACCAATAATAGCGACAACGAACGGCGGATCGTCAAGATCTACGACCGCAAAATCTGGCTTACGGGCGTCCTCGAAGTCACGGTTCCCCCACAGCTTAGCCAGGACGGCAACTTCCCGATCTATGGAACCGGCGGCAAGAAAAGGATCAGCTTCAAGTATTACGAAGCCTTCCCCAAGGCGCTGGACGTGGATATCTTCCCGGGACGCGCCGTCAAGAAGAATTACTTTTGCTGGCTGAAAGCGGAAGCGCGCCTCAAGGGCTATAGCCCCAACTACACCTACAAGCTGATATCCCTCGACGTAAAACACGACTACAAGTACAGAAGCGAGGAGATCTAACCGCCGCGGCCGTAAATCGCAAAAGAACGGGGCCTTGATCTTAATATTTCTCTTATGTATAGAGGTGTATAGAAGGAACCGGAAAAAAGCGGTTGGCGCTGCTCGGGACATGGACATTAGGACCTGCGGCGCGACCGTCGGCGTTGGTGCCGACGGTCGCGCCGCCTATGGAGACAGGCGCTGCGGAAACTGGGACTTTTGATTTTTTCCCATTCGAAAATGTTCCACGTAGAACAATGCCCTTAAGGGGTAAATAGAGACGAAAAAAGAGGAGTTTCTCGCCCAAAGGCGTGGAAACTCCTCTTTTCGCTATTGTTCAGTTTTTTGGTGAAGAAAGGGACGGGAAATTGGAACGCGAAGGTCGCAATGGAAAACTGGAACAATCGCTGAAGGTCGGTCCCAGGCGTGGATTTCAGAAATTTTGCGGAGAAGGAATAAACTGCATGACTGTTGTGAAGAAATGGCGAAACGGCTGTCAGTCCTGTAGTTTTTGTCTTTCTCTGCGTTCCTTCGCGTTAAAATCCCCCGACCCTGGATTTTACGCGCCGGCGAACCTCTTTTTGTGCCACGCCCAGGCGGTGGCGACGATCTGGCCGATGGAGGCGTAGCAGGGCTTCCAGCCGAGCTCTTTGACGGCGAGCTCCGACGACGCGATCAGGATGGCGGGGTCGCCGGGACGGCGGCCAGTGACCACGGCCGGGATGGGCGCGCCTGTGACTTCGCGGGCGGCCTTTAAAATCTCCTGCACGGAGTAGCCCGCGCCGCTGCCGAGGTTGCAGCTGAAGCGGAAGCCGGCGGGCGAGCGGCGCAGCTTTTCCAGGGCCAGCACGTGGGCTGCCGCGAGGTCGGTCACGTGGACGTAGTCGCGGATGCAGGTGCCGTCGGGGGTGTGGTAGTCGCTGCCGAACACGGAGATGCGGTCGCGCTTGCCCAGCGCCACGTCGAGCACCAGCGGGATTAAATGGGTCTCGGGGGTGTGGTCCTCGCCGGTGCGCCCCTGGGGGTCGCAGCCCGCGGCGTTGAAGTAGCGCAGGGCGGCGGCCCTGAAGCCGTAAGCGCGGCAGTAGGCCGTGAGCATCTTCTCGGTCATGAGCTTGGTCTCGCCGTAGACGCTGGTGGGGCTGAGGCGGGCGTTCTCCTCGATGGGCACGGCTTCGGGCTCGCCGTAGACCGACGCGCTGGAGGAGAACACCAGGTCCTTCACGCCTGCTTCGCGCATGGCGCGCAGCAGGTTCAGGGAGCCGCCGATGTTGTTTTCGTAGTACGTTTCGGGCGAGTTCATGGACTCGCCAACCTGGGAGTGGGCCGCGAAATGGATGACGGCCTCGATGGGGTTTTCCAGAAAGATCCTTTTCAGCAGGGCCTGGTCGCGAAGGTCGCCTTCGACGGTTTGGGAGCCGAAGCAGGTGTCGCGGTGTCCCCGCGAAAAGTTGTCGAGCACCAGCGTCCGCGCGCCGGCCTCGTTCAGGGCGAGCACTGTGTGGCTGCCGATATATCCGGCGCCGCCTGTCACTAATATCATCGGGATTGCACCTCTCTAGTGATTTATGGTATGCTTCAATTCTATCACGACAGGGGCCTTTTAGGTGATTTTCCGAGAAAAGCCGCGTGCCGAAGGAGTTGTGTGCATGAAGTCAAAAATCAATCAGTGTCTGGCTAAGCTGTGCGGCGCCCAGGAGACCCGGTCGGGAACGCTGCTGTCGGTTATCGTGGGCGCAGTGTCAAAGCCCGTGGGGTATCTCCGGATCCTGCTCCTGGCGTGGCTTTTCGGAGCTTCGGCGGGCATGGACGCCTATTACGTGGCTTCGGGGATCCTGTTCCTCTGCTGCACTCTGATTCAAAACGTCCTGGAGTCGGCGCTGCTGCCTCAGCTGATTCGCCAGAGTGAGCAGACGGCCCTTTCTTTGATGGCCTGGGCGTTCAAAATCGTTTTGATCTGCCTTGGCGGGTTCGCGCTGGCCGTTTTTTTGTTTCCCGGCCGGATCGTGGCGCTCTTTGTGCGGCAGTTTGACGCGCAGAGGCTTTCCATGACCTCGTCCATGCTTCTGATGCTGATTCCCTGGTCGGCCTCGCTGATCGTTCAGAGCCTGCTGTCGGTGTGGAACAACTATTCGGGCCGTTACAGCCTGGTGATCACGCTGAGCTGCCTGATGAATCTGCTTCTGATTCCATCGTTGTTCCTGCTGTCATTTTTCCTGGGCGTGAACGCCGTTCCCGCGGCGTACAGCGCCGTTTACCTGGCGCTCACCTGGATCATGTGGAAGGCCACGGGCGATTTTCCCTGGCGCGTCCCCGGCAGGGTGAAAATCCCCGGCGAACTTCTGAGGCGCCTGGGCGCGGACTGCCTGCTCTGCGTGGGCATCGTGGGGGCCAGCAGCCTCTATCAGCTGGTGGACCGGTATTTTGCGTCGGGGCTTCCGGCGGGGAACATCTCGGCCATCAACTACGCGGGGCAGATCTACATGCTGCCGCTCAGCGTCATGGCGCCGGCCGTCATGATCTACCTGAACAGGGCGAGCCAGATGGCGGCCGCGGGCGAGAACGCCCGCGCCTATCTGGGGACCGTGCTGTCCATGGGGTGGCTCTACCTGTTTCCTCCCTCGATCGTGCTGGTCTGCCTTGCCCGTCCGGCGGTGCGCTTCTTCCTCGGATACGGCGCCTTCGACTCCGCGGCCGTGGCTCTGACGGCCCCCTGTATGAGCGCCGCGGTCTGGGCGCTGCCTCTGCTGCTCTGGGGGCAGTTTTTGGCGCGCTATGCCCAGGCGGCGGGAAAGCTGAAGACCATCCTGGTCATCAGCTATGGCGCCTTGGCGCTGAACGCTTTTCTGGACTGGCTGTTCGTCCCCTGGCTGGGCGCGCCGGGGCTCTGCGTCGCCACGGGGATCACCTGGGGCGGGTCGGCGCTGGTTTACCTGAAATACCTGACGCCGAAGCTGCTGGGAGTGATCTTGAAGCAGATCTGGAAACCCACGGCCATTTTCGGGGGGCTTGCCTGCGCGCTCCTCCTGCCGCTGGCGGCGGGGCTGTGGCTGCCCCTGTCGGCGGGGGCGCTGCTTTTGGCGCTGTACTTCCTGGCGGGCGAGAGGCTTGGTTTTTTCGAGTCCGTTCCCGAGGGCTGGAGGCCCTTGTCCATTCTCGGCCTGGTGCTGAAAAGGCTGCATCCATAAAAAGCTCTGGCCCGGTCCTTTCCTAATTTAATGGAAAAGGCCGGGCCGGAGTTTTTTTGATCGATTTTCGGCGGGCGGCGCCGCGTCCGTCCGTTAAAGTTTTCCTTTGCGAACCTTCGCGCCCCGCGCTGAAATCCTTTGGCCTGTTTTTCGCGCCCGCCGGCTATACAGCCTGTTTGGAGCGGGAAAGGGGCCCCGCCACGACGTTGACGGGATGGCCTTCGGCCCAGGCGCGGGCGTTGGCCGTGGAGATGTCCATGAGCCTGCGCCGGGCTGCGTCGCTGGACCAGGCGATGTGAGGCGTCACCACGATGTTGGGCAGCCTGAGGAAATCCGATCCCGGCAGGGCGGGTTCGTGGCAGATCACGTCAAGCCCTGCCCCGGCGATCTTGTGGTCCCGCAGGGCCGCCTCGAGGGCGCTTTCATCGATCAGCGGCCCGCGGGCCGTGTTGATCAGGTAGGCTGTGGGTTTCATGAGGCTCAGGCGCTCCGCGTTAATCAGCCCCTTGTTGGCGCTGGTCAGAGGGCAGTGCAGCGTCACCACGTCGGCCTCGCGCAGAAGCTCTTCAACGGTCGTGAACTGCACGCCCTCTTCCGGGCGGGGCGTGCGCGTGGAGGCGACCACTTTCATGCCAAAGGCGCGGGCAATTCCGGCGACTTTGCGTCCAATGCTGCCGTAGCCGATGATTCCCAGGGTCAGTCCCGCAAGCTCTACGATAGGGGACTTGCGGAACGTGAAGTCGGGGCAGTTCTCCCATTCGCCGGCCTTGACCGCCGAATCGTGCAGAGCTGCGTGGTCGCACAGCTCCAGCAGCAGAGAAAAGACGAGCTGAGCCACGTGGTCGCTGCTGTAACCGGGGACGTTGCTCACCGTGATCCCGCGTTCCGCCGCCGCGGCGCAGTCCACCATGTTGTAGCCCGTGCCCAGCACGCCGACGTATTCCAAGTCGGGCAGCCGCTCGATCATTTCGCGGGTCAGGGGCGCCTTGTTCAGAAGAACCATCTGGGCTCCCCGAAGCCTCTCCACGGTTTCCGCCGGGAGCGTGCGGTCGTATACGGTCAGATTTCCAATGGCCTCCATGCCTTTCCAGCTTAAATCTCCAGGGTTACCGGGATATCCGTCAAGTACAACAATATTCATCAATAGTTCCTCCTTAGTGGAATTTTCAAACCTTCGCCCGCGTCTTCCAAAGAAATGCCATCCCTGAAAGGAATCCATTGAAAGGAATGTTCAGACGCGATTTTGTTTAACATGCATTGTAAACAATGTATTTTTGTCTGTCAAGGGCGGGGACTCTTTTTCTTTTAAAGGAATTTGTGTAAAAATTGTAGATTTCCTGCATGTGTTTTTTGTTTATTCTGGTAGGATAGGCATGCTGTATAATGAATGTCTGGACGGCGGCGTTTTTGCCCGCCGGCTGGTCGAAAGGAGGCTGTCTTATGGACGAGTGGCAGATTTGGTGTGCGGTCGCGCTTCTGTTCTTCATCGTGGAGGCGCTGACGCCGGGCTTTTTGCTGGCGTGTTTCGGTATAGGCGCTCTGGCGGGAGCCGCCGGGGCGGAACTGGGGTTCCGGCTGGCGGGGCAGCTGGCGTGTTTCGCCGTGACGGGGCTGTGCCTGATGTTCAGCCTGCGTCCCATCGTCCTGAGGTTTCTTTCGAAGGAGAACCTTCGCAGCGGTTCGGAGGCCCTGATCGGGCGGGAACTGCTTTTGAAGGAGCCTCTTGGCGCCGAGGGCGGGAGGATGGATATCGACGGCCTTTCATGGCTCCTGCGCCCTTCTTCGGATGAGGCTATTCCCGCGGGGGCGGTGATCCGCGTGGTTTCCGTCGGCGGTTCCAGCCTGGTGGTGGAGCCTGCCGGCAAGAAAGTAAAAGGAGGTTCGCGATGATGAGTGGTCTGTTTGATCTGTTTTCGTTCCAGAATCCTCTGCCCGTGTCGCCTTTGCTGGTCCTCGCCGTCATCCTGGTGATGGTGCTGCTGAAAAAGGGGCTGATGATCATCAGGCAGTCCGAGCGGGTCGTGGTTGAACGCCTTGGACGGTACCACAGGACGCTGATGCCGGGCATCAACTTTTTGATGCCGATCCTCGACAAGCCGCGCCACATCCAATGGAAGGACCTGAGCCCCAACACGGCTCCGCGCTACAGTATCCTGACGCGCATCGACATGCGCGAACGCGTCTACGACTTTCCGCGTCAGAACGTGATCACCAAGGACAACGTGGTCATCGAGATCAACGCGCTGCTGTACTTCCAGATCAACGACCCCGTGAAGGCGGTCTATGAGATCGAGAACCTGCCCGACGCGATCGAGAAGCTGACCCAGACCACGCTGAGAAACGTGATCGGGGCGCTGGATCTGGACGGGACGCTGACGTCGCGCGATACCATCAACGACAAGCTGCGCGAGATCCTGGACCTTGCTACCGACCGGTGGGGCGTCAAGGTGAACCGAGTGGAGCTTCAGGATATCAATCCGCCGGTGGACATCCGCGACGCTATGGAAAAACAGATGCGCGCGGAGCGCGAAAAGCGCGCCCGCATCCTCGAAGCGGAAGGGCACCGCGAGGCCGAAGTGAGCCTGGCCGAAGGGCACAAGCAGGCGGCGATCCTGAAAGCCCAGGGCGAGTCCGAGGCCATCCGCTGCGTGATGGAGGCCCTGAAGCAGAGCCGCAGCGATCCCGCCCAGTACCTGATCGCGATCCGCTATATCGAGGCCATGTCCATGATGGCCGAGGGGCAGGGCAACAAGACGGTCTTCATCCCCTATGAAGCCACGGCGGCGCTGGGGTCTCTCGGCGGTATCAAGGAACTTTTTGCGGCGAAGGGCGAAAAAACGCCTAATTAAGCTGCGGCGCGCCGTCTCGGGATGAGGCGCGGGGGGAGGGCGCAAAGGCTCTCCCTCCCTTTTCCTTGGGGCCCCGGAGGCCCGTCCGGGCGCCTATGGGGCGTTTTGCCGGAAGAAAGGGCCGAAAGGGCGGGAGTTTTTTCATCTTCATAAAACTTTATAAACGATTTTTATGTTGGGTCATGGACAAGAAGGGCTCCCTTTGGTAGAATTCCATAAGGCTATGTCTACTCTGCATGGACGAGCGACGAAAAACGTTCGTCTGCGGCCTCTCCGCCCGCATCGCGGTGGAGTCGTCTGCTGGAACGGAAAGCTGTCGGCGACGGTCCTTTGTGACGCGGTCGCAGGAGAGTGGCGCAGGCTGTTTCTATATTTTTAAGAGCTCCGGGGTTGGAGCTCTATTTCCTTTACCGTTGAGGAGGTAACACAAATGGCAAAAGAGAAGTTTGAACGCACAAAACCGCACCTTAACATCGGAACGATCGGTCACATTGACCACGGCAAGACCACGCTGACCGCCGCCATTTC
>SFDM01000067.1 GCA_004558205.1 Pyramidobacter piscolens | reverse complement strand
AAAGTTTTGCGCTTTAAGATTATGACCTGTACTGCTGAACCATCTCTTTTTTCAGCAGCGCAGGGAGGCCCGGAGGAAATGTTCCACGTGGAACATTTCCTCCGGGCCTCCCTTGTTTGTGTGCTGGTTCGCTGTGAAAAGCGGCGCCGCAAAACGCGCGTTATAGGGTTTCGTCCGGCTGGACCGCCAGCTTTCCGGCGGGGGCTTTGCCGAGGAGGGTGGTGGCGGCGAGGACGATCAGGCAGAGCACCCACTGGGCGTAGACCAGATGGGGGCCGATCCGGGTGGCGGGGACGAAGGTCCACAGCGCCCAGAGGACCAGCGACGCCGACAGCATCCAGCCGCCGGAAGCCCGCTTGCAGAGCGACGGCGCGTAGAGGTTCATCAGCAGCAGAATCATGAAGGGCGTGGTCATGGCCAGGCCCGACGTGATCGTTTTCAGGATGCCCACGATGGTCAGCGACAGGCCGAAGGACAGCGCCGACACGATGAACACGCCCAGGCGCGACATGGCCAGCTCTTTGCCCGCGGGAATCGAATTGGGAAGCAGCTTTTTCCACACGTCCTCGATGAACAGCGCGCCGCTGCCCATCAAGAGCACCGTCGCCGTCGAGACGTCGGCCGCCCAGAGGGAGGCGAGGAAGATGCCGCCGATGGCGGGCGTGATGTGGGTCGCGATCGCGGGCAGGGCCATGGCCGCGCGTTCCAGGCCGGGATGCTGCGACGCGGCGATGATGCCGAAGAGCGAGCACAGGAATCCCGCGGGGAAGATCAGCACGGCGCCCCAGATGAAGCCGCGGCGGGCCGCCTTCTCGTCACGGGCGGCCATGGAAATCTGCCCCACGCCCTGGATGGTGCTCACCTGGCTCATGGTCCAGAGCCAGCCCAGCATAACGCCCCAGCCGATGCCGGCCACGGGGTCAAACCAGACGTCTCCCGACGCGGCGGGCAGGGCGGCGACGATCTTCTCCACGCCGCCGTAGGACGTGACGCTGGCGCCCAGGGCCAGGAAGATGCCCAGGTAGATGATGATCACGTTGATCACGTTGGTCAGCCCGCTGGCCCAGTAGCCGCCGGTCAGGGTGATGGCGATGAAGATCAGCGCCGAAGCCACCATGCCGCCGGTGAAGCTGAACAGGTCGGGAAGCAGCGCCGTCAGGATCGCGCCCGCGGCCACGTATTGAAGCGACGTGATGGTGATCATCATGAGCAGCTGAATGACGGTGCTCAGCACGCGCACTCTGGGGCCGTAGGCAATGCCCATGATCTCGGGGATGGTGCGCACCTTCAGACGGCGGAAGTGATGGGCCAGAAAGAGCCCGGCGATCAGGGCGCCCAGCGCCCAGGCGCCGTTGTACCACCCCGCCGAAAGGCCGGCCGTGTAGGCCTGCTCGGCCACGCCCACCGTGGAAGCGCCGCCCACGGCCAGCCCCGTGACCATGGTGGCCACGATGGGCGTCGGAAGGTTGCGCCCCGCCAGCATATAGTTGAGCGTGGAATCGCCCTTCAGGCTGGCCTTGGCGGTGATGCGTGAACCGACCCAGGTGAGGAGCACCATGAGAACCGCGTACGCAAGAAGAATCACAAGCGATACTGACATAACGTAAAACCCCTTTCAAACCATCCATAAATTTTTATGTACAAAAAAAGGGCCCCCTGCTTCCGCAGGAGACCCTGATTCACCGGTGAGAAACGTCAGCACGACGAACTGACGCATCGGCAGGAGGATGTCTCTCCGCAGAAGCGTTGGCCCGTAAAGCTGAAAAAGTTGACGGAAAACAGGTTGACCTGCGCCATTTCTGAAGAGCTCCTCTCGTGAGTAAAGATGATGCGCCTGTTCCGGCGTGATGGAGCGTATTTTAAACGAGGTTCCGGCGCGCCGTCAAGCTCAATACACAAAAAATACAAAAAGTCATAAAATATGCAAAACGCCAAAATTTTGACACTTTCCTCCGTCAGCGCGGTGAGAATGTTCCACGTGGAACATTTTCCCCGCGCCGATTCTTTTCGGCATGAGAGCGCCGCGGCGGCCGGAAGGAAGGGCCATGGCCCGGGGCCGCGAAAACGGGGCAGCCCCGGTTCGGCGCGAAAATCCGCTTGAAAAAAGGGCGTCCCGCGCTGTATAATGGCCGCTTACTTGCCAAAAGGCCCGGTCCCCGTCCGGAATCGCGAGAGGGGGCAGGACGCCCGGGGCAGGGCCGCGCCAGGCGCGCCGGAAAGCGCCGGCCTGAGTGCGGAAACCGCGCGGAGGCGTTCTCCGCACCTTCGAAAAGAGAAAGACTCAGAGGCTAAAAAAGAAGACATTATGAGCAGAGTAAAAAATATGACCCAGGGCAGCCCGGCGAAGCTGATTTTTTCGTTCGCGCTGCCGCTGATCTTGGGAAATTTAGGGCAGCAGCTCTATGCCATTACCGACACCGTTATCGTCGGGCAGGGCGTGGGACTCGGCGCTCTCGCGTCGTTAGGGGCCACCGACTGGATTTATTGGTTCGTGCTTTGGCCGGTGCAGTTTTTGACCCAGGGATTTTCGGTTTTAATCACGCAGAACATCGGAGCGGGCGACGAAAAAGGCACGAAACGTTCCATCGCCATGTCCGCGCTGCTGTGTCTGGTCATCGGGGCCCTGATCTCGCTGATTTTTCCGCTGATGGCGAGGCCTATGCTCCGCGCGCTTCGGACGCCGCCCGAGATATTTGACGGCGCCCTCGCCTACATCACGGTGATGTACGCGGGGACTCTCGTCGTGATGGGCTACAACATGGTTTCCGCCGTATTGCGGGCCTTCGGGGACGGGAAGACGCCCCTGATCGCCATGGTTATCGCCGCCGCCGTCAATATCGGCCTGGACCTGATCTTCGTCCTGGCCTTCAAATGGGGCATCGTGGGAGCCGCGGCGGCGACCATTTTTTCGCAGCTGGTCGCCTTCCTTTACTGCCTGTGGATTGTCGGCACCATACCGGCCGTTAAAATGGAACCCAGGGACTGGAAAATCAACAGGGCCGTCATAAAGAGGCTCCTGCAGCTGGGGACGCCGCTGGCCTTTTCGCACGTGGCGATCGTGATCGGCGGCGTGATTCTCCAATTCGCCATCAACAAATTCGGCCCTTCCTTCATCGCGGCCTTCACGGCCACCAACAAGCTGTATGGGCTGCTGGAAAGCTCGGCGGTCTCTTTCGGCTTCGCCACGGCCACCTATATGGGGCAGAACTGGGGGGCCCGCGCCCTGGCGCGAATCAGGAGCGGGATGAAAAGCGCGCTCGCGCTGGCGGCCGCGTCCGCCCTGGCGATCTCCGCCGCTATGCTGGCGTTCGGCAAGTACCTGCTGATGCTGTTCATCTCCGCCTCGGACGCCGACGCGCCGCTGGTCCTCGACCTCGCCTACCAGTACTTGCAGGTTTTGAGCGCCACGCTGATTATCCTCTACATACTTTATGTGTACCGGTCGGCGCTGCAGGGCATGGGAAACACGGTCGTCCCCATGGTCGCCGGCCTGCTGGAGTGCGGCGGGCGCATATCCGTCGCCTTGCTCCTGCCTAAAATAATGGGCGGATACGGGTTGTTTTTCGCCGAGTCCACGGCGTGGACGCTCAGCGCGGTCTGCGTGTCCGCGTCCTATTACGCTTTCCTGCGCAGGCTCTCTCCGCAGGACCCCGGAGCCGGACCGAAGATCAAAGTCAAAGGATTTCAACGCAAAGGCTGAACGGAAAGGGAGCAAAGAACGCAAAGGAAAAACAAGACCTAAATTATTAACCCAAAAAAACGAATTAGCGTGACGATAATTTATATATTTTGATTGATTTTCCGGTTCTAAAAGTCTTTCAAGGTTTTCCTTTGCGAACCTTTGCGCTCTTGCGTTGAAATCTTTTGACGCGGCTCTTCGATTTGATATTAAGCGCGTCAATAGGGAATGAGTAGTGCCCTACTCCCGCCGCTGAGCGCCTTCAGGCGGCAGAAGCGGGGGCTTCTCGTTCGAGGTACATTGATACATACCAGCATTCACGAGCTATCCCCCCGGGCCCCG
>SFDM01000006.1 GCA_004558205.1 Pyramidobacter piscolens | reverse complement strand
GTGGAGTTTGGAGTGAAGCTGGATCTTAGCGTAGTAGAAGACCTGTGCCGAGTGGAGTACATGTCCTTTGATGCTTACAATGAAAGCACCATACTCAAGGCAGCAATAGAGCGATATCGTCAACGCGAAGGAAGTTATCCACAAAGAGTTCTGGCAGACAAAATCTATAGGAACCGTGAGAATCTCCGTTATTGTAAGGAACATGGAATAAGGCTGCTGGGGCCAGCACAGGGACGTCCTAGCAAAGATGCAGAATAGGATAAGAACAGAAAAGAAGAAGAATACAAGGACAATGCCGACAGAATAGAAGTTGAGCGTAAATTCGGACTGTGCAAACAGAGCTTTGGACAGGAACGCATAACCACCAAACTTGCCGAAACGACGCTGGGCTCCATTTTGCTGTCCGTAATTGCAATGAATATCGACAAATTGGCGAAAGCCTTTTTGTCTCAAAAATTTGGGGGAGCATCTAGAGCAATTTCCCAAAAGGCATTCATAAAGAGTAAGTCAAATAATCAATGTGTTTTAGCAAGTAAAAACGTGATATAACATGGTAGAGAAGAAAGGTCATGATATGCATGTTGCATAATGAAGCCAGAAAAATGCTGGTTAAGAATACGAACATTCGCCTTCCTCAATAAAGATATTATCTGAAACATTTCATGTAGGAGTGCGCCGAATATATCAGCTGGTTCATCAGAAACTATTACGCGAATTGATAAGGCAATTCAGGAGACGCCTGATATTACATTGGCGGAATTGATCGAGAAATTGAATCTGCCTTGCAGTGTTCCGACTCTGGATCGTGTTGTATGCGATAAACTCCATTACACAAGGAAAAAGAAAATGATTCATGCAGCTGAGCGGGAGCGTCTTCGATGTGCAGGAGAAGCGCAAAGAATGGAAAGAGTTTGCAGAAAAGACAGACAGTAGGAAACTGGTATTCCTTGATGAAAGTGGCGTTAACGTAAACATGGCAAGGCTTTAGGGCCGCTCCAAGGGTCAAAGCCGAGTTGTAGACAGTGTGCCATTGAATAAGCCGGCAACAACCACAATCATCTCGTCAATTTGCCTGGATGGAAAGATGGCGCACACCGCACTTCAAGGTTCAATGACAGGAAAGTTGTTTAAAAAATACCTGTCGGATGTTCTCCTTCCGACCCTCCATGCAGGCGACATAGTCATTATGGATAATCTTCGTTCTCATAGAGTAAAAGGAGTTAAAGAAATAATTCAATCGGTGAAAGCTGAAGTTCGTTATTTACCGCCATACAGTCCAGACATGAAGCCTTTAGAAAAAATGGGGGCAAAGATAAAGTCTATTCTTAGAAAATGGCGTATTCGTGATGCCATTTTGTTACCTAAAGCTCTTTCAAGGACCTTTAATTCAATTTCAAGGCATGATTGCCTCGCGTGGTTTATCTGCTCTGGCTACTGTAATGCTTTGTGAAAACTGCTCTAAGACTATTTTTGTTGATTATCTGTATTTTTCCTTCACATTCACATCAGATAACTCGGCTTTAGCCGCTTAAATCCCCTTTGCTGAGCTGGCATTACATAGAAAAGCAGTTAAGCAATTCAGAACACAATAATCCTATTTTTTCAGACGAAGCCTTGAATCTGATCTTCAGCTGTTCATCAGGGATTCCGCGTTTAATAAACCGAGTCTGTACCCAGGCATTAATCTATGCTTACCAGAACTGGCGCAGTATCATAGACGACCGCATGGTTCAGATTGTTCTGGAAAGTGAAGTTTCCTGATTTCATATCAGGTTTTCTCAGACATAAGAATAACTCGAAGTAATGTGTAGGACTTAGAACTAGAATATCATAATATTCAGAGTTAAAAACGAATTGTTTATTAATAGTTGTCAAAGAAGGGAGCCGGACATAGTGTCCGGCTCCCTTCTTTGACAACTATTTCGGCGATCTAGGGCAATTTACTCTGGCTATTTCCTGTCACTTGAAGCTGGCTGTAACAACAGGCCAGCAACCTGTTTCTGCAGATTCTTTTTTTACAGAAGTTGAAATTAAGCCTGAAGTCTCTTTATACTCAACATCAAATCTTGTATAATACAAAAAATGCTGTAAACTACTCAAATTTTTAGAAGAGGAGAGAATGAAATGTATTACTCTTTAATTGCCATTCAGACGTGCACTCGTACCGGTGGCGGAGCACATTCCAAGAATAGGGCACATCCTTTGCCTGGACAAGGTCTGGATACTGAAATGTTTGTAGAGTGCTCTCGCACAATTCGTGATGCTTATCCCGTAGGAACGGTCTTCATCATTTGGGCAAAGGTTACCGATCGTGAAGGTGGCACACCGTTTCTTTACTCACACCATTCCTGGGATTTTGTCGCTATTGGTGAAGCTCCAGCACAAAAGTGGATCAAAAATGGTCAACTTGGACTAAATAAACGCTATGCCGAGATTTCTGATATTAAATCAGTCTCAAATAATTTTAAATCATAGTCCTCTGTAGCTTATAATACAAAGAATAATGAGACTTGCTTGGAAAGTTGTTAGTGCATTGATCGTCTCTTGTTATATACATTCGTACTTTGCAGAATCATATTTATTTTAAAGCCGTTAACAAAATCAGCTGCGAATTCTTCCTTTTAGAGATGGATTAATGCAATCATAGTGATAAAATTAAAAAGCTCTTTATGTCTCAATTTTAGTAAATTAAGGCATAAAATTTTAAAAATTAACATTGGCTTGAGATTATTAAAAATGACATAGCTTGATGCTGTCGTAAAATTTGTTCTGATAGGAGATAGATCAATGCCGGATCTAAAATTTGAAATACAACAAACTATTGCGTGCCTGTCTACAGATAAATATGGCTGGAATAAGGAGATCAATCTCATTTCCTGGAACGGCAGAGAAGCTAAGTACGATATCCGCTCATGGTCTCCTGACCATGGCAAGATGGGAAAGGGCGCTACTCTTACGAAAGAAGAGTTGAGCACATTAAAGGCTGTGCTTAACGAGCTCATATAGTCATGGCGGAAAAGCAGCTTTGGAAAATTCACGAAGCGGTGATCCTCCTTGAAGGTTACTTGGATATACAACAGAGAGGTCTTTCTCGCTCACAGGTGATACACCGCGTTTCTAAAAATCTCAGACAGATGGCGTTAAATGCTTTTCAAGAGATCGACAGTATCTTCAGAAATGAAAACGGCATTTCCTTTCAGATGGGTAGAATGGAATCTGCCTTTGCAGGACAGACCGTCAGCAAAGTAGCGGCAACACAGCTCTTTTTGGACACCGTCGCGATCTATCGCGAGATGCCCGATCAATACCAATCTCTCTTGAAGGAAGCAAAGGACATGATCCAAGGGCCGAGAAGCACTCGAGAGTTATTTTTACTCTATCTCACCTCTAGGATTCCTGCTGATCAACGGGCCGAGCTGTTGATCAGCTATGGCAAAATCGAAGAACATTGTTTCAAAGCGCATGTTCTTACAACTCCATTTTTTGAAATTATGGATCCTTCAGTGTTGGCAAAGGTAGAGGATACAACTCAAGATTCTTATATCTTCAAGATCATGAACATATTACGTCTATCAAACATAGAACAGGCCATTGGACTCTATAGGGACTATCTCCAGGAAAGGCGGCGAGACTACGAGTTACAGCTGATGGCCGCCGATAAGGAGGGAGAACGACTCAGAGTCATCGCCAGAGAAAAAGAGGCGAGACGGCAAGAAGAGGAACGAAAAGCTCAGGAAGAGGCTCAAAAGTTGGCAGAGTCTCGAAAGCTGGAAGAAGCTAAAAGATTGGAAGAGGCTCAAAAAGAAAAAGAAGACAGGCATAGAGCTGCCCCCCCCTCTATCGAGAACATAACGCCGCCGCCATCCACGCCAATTCACGCCGAAACAGAGACGGTAAAAGAAGAGCATTTAGCGCGAACAGAACAGGACAAACGACTTCTCAAAAGATATCCGCTCATATATAAAAGAGTCTTTAAGGAACTTCAGCGACAGCGGACTGGAGACTCTCAGGGGATGACCGTAGAAGTTCTCTATGAATCGATAGATGGCTTGGGCACCCGTTCTGATATAGAGAACATCCTTGATAATGCGAGCTGGGCCCGTAGCGAAGGTGATTATTATCTTTTTTTGCAGGAGCCTCTTGCGCAGTCCCTCCCCATTTCTAAAAAGGACCAGCCAAACTTAGAGACGGTGCCTCAGGATGATAACGTAGGCGTGAGTCCGAAAGCTTTTTATTCCTATCTGCATGACACTCTGGCCTTGAATGACAATATCTGCAAGAGCTATTTGAACGCCATCCGTCAGTGCGAAGACTTTGCCCAAAAGGCAAATTATGGTTCAAAGAAACTTTTTGCGGCGAACCTCGATGCTGTTGGTTGCCTATTAAATCAGCTTTTCAAGGATCAGCTTTTTCTCCGGTCCTATCAACAAACCGGCTTTATTTATTTTCATGCGGCCACAGGTAGACTGCTGACATTATTGAAGATGCAGGCCGCAAAAGAGCCAATCACGTCCGACAGCGTTCTTGAGAGCATTTCCGAAGGTATGAAAATTTCCGTTCTTTCGGAGAGCTCTGACCAGCCTTTACGCGCGTCGTTGCCAAAGAAAAGAGTTTCCCCGCCGGTACAACAAATAGATATTTTCAAATTAGAGCCCTACAGAAATGAAGCCTACGAAAAGACATTGAAAGAAAAATTCTCTAAAGGGTTTCGTCTTGATTCTGTTATTGAGATGAAAAGATTCAGAAAGTCCTATGAAACTGTGAATGGAAACGTGCTTTCTGACAGTGACGAGGGCATAAAAACAAAAATCCTGAAACTTTGTATTGTTCATGATAAATTAGCCTATCATCCTGATTCTTTGCTAAACGCCGCGCTTAAGGGAGAAATCCGTGACTCTATTCAGCGGATACTTGGGAGCGAGAAACCCTACGTGTATTTTACAGCTTTATATTCGAAATTTAAATTGAAACTACTTGATTCAGGAATTAATAATGTCGATATGTTGAAGACCTACTTAGAGTACATGAACAACAACAGTTACTATGTGGGGAAAAATTATCTTTCTCGAGATGAATCGGTCTGTCCCGACGTGGTTGACGAGCTTCGGGCCTGTCTTCAACAGGCTGCTCGCCCCATGACCTATGGCGAGCTCTACAAGGTTTTGCCTCATGTATCTCAGAAGAAAATACAGCAGACTCTGCACAGTAAGAGCGAGTTTATTCTCAACCAACGCCGTGAATACTTTCACGTTGATTCGTTCCATTTATCCGCGGATGAACTGGACAATATTGCGACGTTGCTGAAAAGTATGATTCAAGAGGGAGATTTTGTCACGGGCGTAGAATTTTACGAGGCTCTGAAAGCCAAATGTCCTTCCCTTGTAGAAGTCAACAATGCTTTTAGCGATATCGGTTTTCGCAATGTCTTAAAGTATCGCCTTGGCGATCGTTTCTCCTTCACTGGAAAGATTATAAGCGCCGTTGATACAGATCTTTCTATGTCAAAGGTGTTCGCCAATTTCTGTCGAAAACGGAATTCCTTCACTTTGGAGGAGCTTAAGAAAATTGCTGGCGAACTGGGCACTCCAATATATTTTGAGGATGTCTACGAAAATTCACTGCGAATCAGCGAAAAGAACTTTGTGTCCAAAGAGCTAGCCAGATTTTCTGTAAAAGAAACCGACGAGGCTTTAGGGACTGTTTGTCGTAATAAATATATAGCCATAAGAAAGGTCGATAATTTTGACTTTTTCCCTGACGCAGGCTTCCCCTGGAATTCCTATTTGCTAGAACACTATGTGGCTTATTACAGCAAAGAGTACGGCTTATTTCACAGCACTTTCACTAGAGCGGGAGGTATCGGATCTATCGTCAAACGGAACTCAGAACTAAAATCCTTTGATGATCTTGTAGTTGACGCCTTGGCTGCCAGTCCGATTCAATTAAGCGACGCAACGGCTCTTCAGTATTTGTGCGATGAAGGTTACCTGGCGCGGCGGTCTTTGAGTAATATAGCAGCGCTTGTGATCAAGGCGCAGGCATTGCGCAAGTAGAAGGGAGGTCTGTTGAAAAATGTATTCCTACACGTGGGATAGCGAAACTGGCGGATTGCTGCTCAACACTTCTCCCTTGAGTTTCAGCAAGGAGCCCCGACCTGTTTATTATAGGGAGCTGGATATTTTAGGTTTTGACAAATACTGGAATTACGAAAAGAGCGACGCTGCTCCCTATCTGTGGGCGGAAGCCAACAACTACTTTTATCGTGGCAAACAGGTAGCCAAGACTAAAGGCGGCAGTCTCTACACAGCTCCAGAGCTAATTATACTCGACGAGCCGGAACCTCATGGAGGACTTCTTCAATTTGTAGATATTGCCGCTATGGTGAAGAAGAACCAGGATTTTGTGGAGAAATTAGCCCAAGAGACCATGAAAAAGATCTATAACACCTACGTAGAATATCGAGACAAGGTGGATGTCTTCTATGTGGCTTTCAGTGGCGGCAAGGACAGCGTCGTAGTTTTAGATCTAGTTCAGCGGGCGCTTCCCCATAATAAGTTTAGGGTTCTCTTTGGTGACACAGGCATGGAGTTTCCTGATACCTATATTGTCATTGATAAGACACAAGAGAACTGCTCGAAAAATGGCATAGAGTTTTTCAAAGCAAAGTCAGAGCTCACAGTTCATGATTCATGGAGTAAGTTTGGCCCTCCTGCTGTAACAATACGTTGGTGCTGTGGCGTTCATAAAACATCACCTCAGATTCGGTTATTGCAGTTGCAGACGGGGAATCCTGGTTTTACAGGGATGGCCTTTACAGGAGTGCGTGGAGATGAAAGTCTTTCTCGAAGTGGGTACGATGATGTAACTTATGGCAGGAAACATCAAGGTCAGTATAGTTGCCATCCTCTTCTTGAGTGGAATTCGGCAGAACTTTTCATGTATATTTATCAGGAACGACTTATTTTGAATGAGGCATATAAAAAGGGCAATAGTCGTGCAGGATGTCTCGTTTGCCCTATGTCTTCTGGGAAACATGAATATATGAAGGCGCAATGCTATCCAAAAGAAGTTGATGAGCTTGTGACAAAGATAAAAGCAACCAGTGGCAAAGTAAATTTTTCAGAAGAAGAACTATCTCAATTTATAGATGCAGGACACTGGAAATCAAGAAAAACAGGACGAGAATTAAATTTTGGATATGATACACATCAAATTGAATCAACAAAAGGCCGGACAGTTATTACAGTTTTCAATCTGAATGAACGTTGGAAAGAATGGATAAAGACTGTAGGTCAGCTTATTTATGTTCGAGACGGTTATTATACACTTAATTTCATGGGAAAGACCTATGAAATACAACTAGATGTTTTAACAGGCAATGCAGTCTTCTCTTTTCCGAATTGTGGCGTATCCAAGAATGATATTACATTTATTTCGTTGATTCGGAGTGTCATTATAAAAAGTATTTATTGTGTGCATTGTGGTGTTTGTCAAGCCAATTGTCCGAGTGGATGTATCAATATGAAAAATGGGTTATTTATATCAGAAAAATGTGTGCAATGCCACCAGTGTCATGACATACATGACCATTGTGTACGCTACAACTCCATTAGAAATAGGATTGGGGACGAGAGAAAAATGAAGAGCATGGATCGATATTTTAGCTTTGGAATTAGAAAAGAATGGCTTGATATTTATTTTAAATATAAGGGTTCTGAAAAATTCTGGGCAAGTGATGGTGATACCCTTGTAGCAAATAAAAAAAAGGACGCATTCTTAAATTTTATCAAAGATGCGGGGTTAGTTATCTATAATAAGACACTTAATGGTGATAAGTACACCCGCAATCAACCAAACAAATTGGCGCAAATGTTGTTTCAACACGGGACTAACTGTGATTATGTATGGGCTATTATTCTTTGCAATTTGGTTTATACTCCTCAGTTTAATTGGTTTATTAAAAATATTGGTTTAAATAAAATTTACAGACAAGATGAAATTAAGTATATGCTTGAGGACATTATGCTAAATGATTCCAAGGGGTTAGGGCGACGAAACGTTGCAGATGCCCTCAAAATGATTTTAGTGAAAACTCCCTTAGGAGCAAGCATTGGTCTTGGCCTCTGCGATGTTGAAAAAAAGATCAATGCTACCGGCACTGAAACAATAGTTTTGAATTCTTTTCACAGAGAGAGTTGGCAGAATCCACATCCTATTGTGATTCTTTATTCCCTCTATAAATTTGCAGAGGCTTGCGGAAGCTATTACCAATTTACGTTGAGCCGTCTTCTTGATCATGAAATTGATAGCGACGGCGTAAGCCCCACGGAGATTTTTGGTATTGGACGCGAGCCGATGGAAAAAATTTTGAACGGCCTTAGCATAAACCACCCTGAGTTTATCAACGTTAGTTTTACGCTGGATCTGGAGAGCATCACTCTGAACGAGCAAAAAACATCCTCAGATGTCCTGGGGCTATTTTAAGGAGAGTTGAAGCCATGCATGACAAGTATCGTGATTATTTTGCCATAGATCCTGAATATTTTCCTGTCGTTAATGAAGATGTAATTACCAAAAATCCTGAAATGTGGAAAAAATTTTACCCCCACGTTACTTTTGTAAAGCTTATTAAAGATGTGGTGAACGTGCTCAATCGCAAGCAGAAACTATCTCTTTGGGTTGAAGGCGCCTATGGCACCGGTAAATCCCATGCGGTGCTTACTCTGAAAAAATTGCTCGACGCTAGCGACGTGGAAGCTCAGGAATATTTCAACAAATACAACCTGGACAAAGATCTATGTCAGAGCTTTCAAAAAATCAAGGAAGATGGCACTATCCTCACAGTGCATCGCTACGGCTCGGCGTCCATACGTAGCGATCACAACTTGGTCTTCGCGGTGCAGGAAAGCATAGAAAAGGCCTTACAGGAACGCGGAATAAAAAATAAGGGATGCAACGCTCTCAAGGACGCTACTTTGACATGGCTTTTAGACGCGTCCAATAAGGCCTATTTTGACAGTCTTGTTACCAACAACTATTCAGAACTCTTTGGCGGTGATAACGCCGACGCAGTCATTAAAAAACTGAGCACCTACAGCGGCGCTGCCCTGGCAACGGTGATGGACAATATATTTAAAGTTGCCGACGCGCGTCAGCTAAAAATGCTTTCAATGAATGTAGCGGCGCTTTGCCAATGGATTAAGGAAGTTATCAAGGCCAACGGGCTGAAGGCGATCGTTTTTATTTGGGATGAGTTTACAGAGTATTTTTATAATAACTCCAGCAGACTTACTGGCTTCCAGGAACTTTGCGAGCTCAGCGAAACGGAACCCTTTTATTTTGTATTGGTAACTCATGTGAGTTCAGGACTGTTTCATAACAGAGATCAGGACTTTATCAAGTTGAACGGACGTTTTGTGGCCCCCCATAGCGTTATCAGCCTTCCAGAAAACATAGCTTTTCAGCTGATGGGCGCGGCCATGGAAAAAAATCAAGACAAGGCCGTTCTTGATGATTGGAATGCGACCCTTGAAGATTTGATCAACCGTACCAAGGACGCTCGTAAGATAGTGCAGAATGTCGCCAAGATAACAGATAGAGAAATGCTCGGTATCCTGCCTATCCATCCTCACACGGCGCTTTTATTGAAGTACATGTCGGCTGCTTTTGATTCAAACCAGCGCAGTATGTTTGATTTCATTAAAAATGATCGTGGCGATGAAATCAAAGGATTCCAGTGGTTCATCGATAATTATGGTCCCTTGGATGACAATCCGTTGCTTACCATTGACATGCTGTGGGACTTTTTCTATGAAAAGGGAAAGCAGTATCTTGTGCGGGATATTCGCTCTATATTAGATTATTTTGATCAGACTTCTCATATGAAGCTGAGCTCTGATGAACAGCGCGTGCTCAAGGCAGTGCTTTTGCTTCAGGCTATTTCTTTGAATTCTGGAAATTCCGTTGAACTGTTCATTCCCAACTCAAAAAACATTAATAATGTCTTCGAAGGATCCGATTTAGACGGCGATAGCGCCTCTCGCTGTGCTCAGAAGCTGGTCAGAGATAAGGTGCTTTATGAAAAGCCTCTGGGCGGCGGTAAAATGCAATATTGTGCCTACAGCAGTGACATTGACATTGATCTGGATGTCTTTCTAAAAAAGGTAGATCAAACTAAAACAACCAATGTGCTCATTCAAGAGCAACTTTCCGATGGAAGTTCAGTAGCCGACGTGGTCGCTCTTGGAGGCGCGTTAAAGCTCCGCTATGAGTTGAAGAATGTGTCTCTTGCTGAGTTTAAGTCCTCATTGACACAGCTTCGGAACTCAATACAAGGTTCCAATAAAATTCCTATGTTGGTAGCCTTTGCGAAGGACGACACTGAAAGCGTGGCTATTGGGAAGGAGATAGGAAAGGCTCTTAATGAGAAGGGCTGCCCTATTGTCTTTATTGATGCCAGCAAAACCCCCCTTGGACAGGACCGATATGAACAGTATCGCCGCTATATGGCTCTATCTTTTGCGCAGAATGGCAAGGATAATGCGCAGTCAAAACAAAATGCTGATAACGCCCGAGAAGAGCTAAGAAAATGGAAAAACAGCATTTCAAATGGCGAGTTTATCCTTTACTGGTCCGATAATACAACCGGTGAGCGCGTTGCGTCTTTGGACGCTCTTTATAGAGTTCTCAAGGAGATCAACAGGGCTCGCTATCCTCAGAGTTTGGAATGTGCTTATAGCGTTACCGACGAAATGTTTAAATCTACGAGTTTGCAGCTTGGCACTGGATGTGGCGCGGAACAGCTGACCAAGGGATCTTTCCGCTCTTCTAACGTGACGACGAAGCTTGAGGGCGCTCTTGACGGCGCCTGGAAAATAGACAACTATTGGGATAAGAAGCCAGGTCTTTTGATTTCAAAGATCAAAAGAGAAGTCGAATCGCTTATTAAGCGTGGCTTTGCCCAAAACGGACGCGTTTCCATGCGTGAGATTTACGACCTACTTAAGGTGGAACCCTATGGATTTAGGCCCTGCAATTTGACGGCCTTTGTTCTGGGTTTTCTGCTGAAGGAATATGTCAATGGTGCTTATAGTTACAGCGACAATCTTAACAGTGTCGTTTTAACTGTGGACAAGCTGAAGGAAATGGTAGCGGAGACCATCAATCAGGAAATTACACAAAATCCTCGATATAGAGATAAATACATTATCACCGTCAGTGAAGAAGAAAAAGCGTTTAATGAGATGACTGCCCAAGCTTTTGATATCTCTGATTTGCTCTGTTCTTCTGTGCCGAACACGCGAAGCCAAATCCGTACGAAAATGAAGGAATTTTCTTTCCCCATTTGGACTGTAAAATCTTTGATTCCTAACAGGGGTGTAAAAACAGATCCGAAGGTGCTGGAGCAGATTATTGATCTCTACTGTGGTATTGCGAACAACAATAATATAGACGCTACAAAGTCTGAAAACGACTTTGCAATAGAACTGGGACACGTGGCTCTCAAGTATCCTCATGCTGGCGCTGATCTAAAGGGGCTTTTTTCAAAAGATCAGTGTACGTGCGCTATGGAAGTCTACTTGGAAAGCTTTGAAGAAGGCGAGCTTGTCTCGTTAGCTCAGAAGGTTGGCGATGGTGGTCAGTTCATCAATGTCCTTCGACAGAAGTTTGACGCTCAAGAGGCTGCTTGGCTCTGGAATGTTGATACAGTGCAACAGAAGATTCGGGAAGTGACTCTGGAATACAGGATCATTCTTGAAAGCAGCAAGATCATCGGCAGGGAAACGGATTTTAAGAAAGTTATCTCAGCTTGGAAAGATAAATGCAATAATATCCGAGTTTCCTTTGAAGTTGCCAAGGGGCACGTTGATGGTCTGGAACCGTTCCTGCAAATGCTTCTGACGGTAAGCAGATCGCTCAATCTTGATGATTCACAGAAGGAGAGCTTTCTTGAACTGATCAAGCTTTATGGTGAGAGTTTTCTTCGTCTTTATGATAATCAAATTGAGCTCTTTAAGGCAGCGTGCGCGTTTTCTCTTTCTGAGCTGAACGATGATGAGATCCAAAATATCTATAAGTTGATTCCAAACGGTTCCTTCTTTAACTCAAAAGCTGACTATATTAACAAAGTTTCCAACAGGGTAGAAGAGTACCGAGCGAACCAAAAAAGCTCGCAACTTAAGAAGCTGTGGAAGGAAAAAACGGGAAGCGATTCACCGAGGGATTGGTCAAAGGAACACAACATGCCTCTGCTTTGTCTGGTGAACGACGGGGAATACAGCACAGCTAAGATGGCTTTTGACACGATTAATAAGCCCCATCCTGATAATCAATCTGTGGAGAAGGCTTTAGATTACCTAACGTCCGCTGAATCGTTGTTTACGAAGATGGCTGATTCTGAGGCATTGGACAAGGCGTTCTGCGAGAGTGTGATTAAGGATAACGCTGTGATGCTCTCAGACCTGAATGAGGTCAAAAAGTACCTGTTAAAACAGGTCTCCACTGACCCCTATGAATGGTCTGGTCTTCCTGCTGTCGATAAAAAGCTCAAGGAAATGGCGGAGAATAAATACCTCAAAGGTGGTAGCGCGAAAGCTCTTGAAGTAATCGATAGCATGAACACAGATGAACTGAAACGTTATCTTAAACAACTTATTAAAGATAACGCGGTTGTAGGCATGGAAATAATCAAAAGCCGGTAGGGAGTGACGTTATGACAATCCAGGAATGCATCGGTAAAATTGACCGGTATCTGAAGAGAGAACATGCCGGTCCTTTTGTAGCGGACTTTCAGAATCATGAAGATCTGGCCTCTGCGATAACGCACTACAAGGTAGGAAGTCATCGTTTTCTTGTTGCGTCGGCGTGTTGTCATAACGATGAACTTCCGCAGGTGGAGGAAATTCTTAATTCGATTCTCCTCAGTGAGGGATGTCTTTTTGTACAGGAACTGTCTTCTTTTCTGAAGTTCCGTGGCGAAGAGGTTCTGAAAAGTCAGCTGATGGAGATTTTGGCGGCAACGATTCAAGGTCATGTAGTCATTCTGACCTATCAGTGTGAGTCAGTGCTTAAAGAGGTCATCATGAGGGATCGACGTTTAGGGGAAAGAATTTGTATCGTTTCCGACCTTGCTGATCCTGTGCCTGATCTGTTTTTCACCGCTGAAGGACAAGCCTTTTCTCAGGGAGGAAAAGACGTCCAGGGAATTCAGGGAGTAGCGTCGTTCCTTGAATCTGGTATCACTGAAACTCTGTACGTCAGAACAAAAAAGTTCAAAAAACTTTTTCCTTATGCTTTGTATAACATCTGTGACTTGAAGTGTTCTTTTGATATCTTGAATCGGATGGATAGCAATACTGTCACTTTGATGCAAGATTGGGGCACGGCACAGCAATGGGACTACGCCCTTGCCAGGTTTAAGGGAAAGAAATCTTGGGCAGATGTGATAACGGCAGAGTTTGGCAACGCGAAGACATTAGCTCTGTATCTGGCGTTCTACAATAGTTTCGATGAAAATAGAAAGTGGCTGTTTTTCATCGCTCTCAAACTTGTGGGAGCGATGAGTGAACCTTACTTGAACGGGGCTCTCCTTAACGCGGGCTGCTTTCAGGATGTGATCACAAATCTTTATCGTGGCATTTTGGAGCTGCGCCCTTATGACGGCAAGTTTTGGGAGTGCTACCGTCAGAGGAAGAAACTGCTTGCCTACTTTAAGGATTTTGCGGACAGCGCTGCCGATTTCTGTAAAATGGTTCAGTATAAGGAAAAAGAAGCTCTTTACTACGTAACTGACAATACGCAGCAGGAACGAGAGCTGATCGTTTCACTGTTGGCACAATATGGCCAGGAGTATAAGCGAAATGAGCTGGATGCGATACTCAAGGAAGTCTATCCAGATCTTTATAGTTACATGTCTTTCTATCAATTCAATAATGACTTGTTGAATCGCTATTTTCAAGACTACAAGTATCAAAAGGTTATCAACAAAATTTTGCTTCCTTTTGATGATCTGCTAAAAGAGCAGGCTCTAAAGCGGGAGTTTCTCTCTATCCTTAGCCCTCGTTCTGGAAAAATTGAGGCCATTGACTGTAAAAATGCCCAGGTTTATTTTGTGGACGCTCTTGGTGTTGAATTTCTAAGCTTCATAGTGGAAAAATGTAATCGACTGGGGCTGATGGTTAAAGTAACAGTCTGCCGTTGTGAGTTGCCTTCTATAACTTGCCGGAATACGGAGTTTCTGGAGTTTTTTTCTTCAGGTTCATATCCTATCGTGGATATTAAGGGTATTGATGAAATCAAGCACCATGGAAAAGAGGATTATGATTATCAAAAGACAAAGCTGCCTCTTCACCTTATTCGTGAACTCGAAATCATTGAAGACCTTTTGAACAGAATTAAGGTAAAGCTCTTAAGTGATGGTTTTAAGAAGGCAATCCTGATCTCAGATCATGGGGCAAGCCGTCTTGCTGTGATCCACGAGACTGAGTCGCTCTGTGAAATGACTGAAAAAGGAGAGCATTCAGGACGATGCTGCAAAAAAAGCGATGTAGATCAGCAGCCTGAATTTGCAGTGGATGCCGATGATTATTGGGCTCTAGCAAATTATGATCGCTTTAAGGGTGGTAGAAAGTCTTCCGTCGAAGTTCACGGCGGCGCGGCCTTGGAGGAAGTAACCATTCCTATTATTGAGATCACTTCTCAAAATAACGAGATTGAAATCAAACTTGTGCCCGAAGACCAGTCGTCCTCTTTGAGCGAGACGCCAGTTATTATGGTGAGTTATCGCAAAAAAGCTGTTATACGGGTCTTCACTAGTGAACCTCTTCAGGATGTGCGCGTTATGGTGGACGGTGTCCTTTATCCTGCGGAAGCAACGAACAACGTGCTTTTCCATAGGGTAGAGCTGACCAGAGTGACAAAGGCGAAAAACTATAGCATTGATGTCTACGTTGGCGACAATCTTGTGAAGAAGGGGCTTTCTTTGGTAGTACAAAAAGAAGGCGCCACAGAGAAAAATATACTGTGAGGATGGTTCTGAATGATTGAGAGGCTTAGAGAATGCTTCGATGAAATGGTAGTTTATAAAGACCTTAAGAAAAGCAATTTTTTCTCCTCTTTGGGGCTTCCGTCCTTTCTCAGAGATTGGGTTCTTAGAAAATTTGAGGATGAAGACGGTCAGTATGATATTGAAGCAGTGACCGATTTTGTGCGGACCTATCTTCCCAGAAAAGAAGAATGGATCAGCATTAAGAATCGAGTGGTCTATGAGAATGAGCAAGTGAAAATTCTTGCTAAGGTTGGCATTGACATTGACATTAAAACCGGCTGTATTGCCTTTTCTCTTCCTGCCTTCGGTCTCACTGAAAAGGAAACTATCATTGAACACTGTGTCTGGGAGCAATATAAATCAGAGCTTGTAAATGGTCAGGAAACCTGGGGCGTCATTGAGTTGGGGTACCGCATCCCTGACGACACGGCTCGACCTAAGATAACTGGTAAAATTAAGATGATAAGTTTCACTAACTTCTGTCCCTATACCACAGATCTAGGGTATTATAAGGATATACGATCAGAGTTTACGGTGCCGGAATGGATTGACATCCTTTTAGGGGCTATTGACTACAATCCTGCGGGCTATAAGGATGAAGACGAAAAGCTTGCCATGCTCTCCCGTCTGCTGCCCTTTGTTGAAAAAAGACTAAATCTGCTAGAACTGGCTCCTAAAGGAACGGGGAAATCCTACGTCTTTGGCAATGTGAGTAAATACGGTCTTCTTACCGATGGTGGCAAGATAACAAGAGCAAAGATGTTCTACGACACAGGAAAACGTATTCCTGGTTTTATCTGCGGTAATGATTTTGTCGCCATAGACGAGGTCAAGTTGGTCACCTTTAACGATATCAATGAAATGCGCTCTGTTCTGCAGGGGTATATGGAGCGAGGAAAGTTCAACGTAGGCGGCTATGATGGAGAATCCTTTGCGGGAGTTGTCCTGCTGGGCAACATCTCTCAGGGAAATATGGATGAATACTCCAGCATGTTTTCCGAGTTGCCGACGCTTTTCCAAGAAAGTGCTTTGATAGATCGCATTCATGGGTTTATTAAGGGCTGGGATATTCCTAAAATGAGTGACGACTTAAAAGTCTCTGGCTGGGCTCTGAACTCCGAGTATTTTTGCTCTATTATGCATATGCTGCGTGACGATGGAAGCTACAGGGCAATTGTGGATCAAATTGTGACGGTTTCTGACAATGCCTATGTAAGGCACTCTGAAGCGGTGAAACGAATTGCTACGGCCTATCTCAAGTTACTGTTTCCTAATGTGCATTCTCCCGAGGATGTCAATGCAATGAAATTCAATAAATATTGTCTGCGTCCAGCTGTGAAAATGAGAGAGATTATTTGGCGCCAGCTGTCTATCTTGGATTCTGAATATAAAAACGAAGATAAACAGATGCCCACTTTTAAAGTTCGGGAAGCGTTGTAGGATGACAGAATGCGTGTCCTGTGGTAAGAAACCTTTGGGCAAAGATACCCTTGGTATTAATAAAAAACTCCTAGGGGCTAAAATTTCAAATTTTTATTGTCTTAATTGTTTGGCTGATTATTTAGGTTGTACTGAAGAGGAACTCCTTGAGAAAATTGAAGAATTTAAAGAAAAGGGCTGCGTTCTTTTCAAATGAGGGATATTCATGAAATCGCAAATCTACGCTGATAACGCTGCTACAACGCCGCTTGACAAGGTTGCCTTTGACGCTCTGATTCCCTGGCTGTCGGAGAACTATGGAAATGCTTCACAGCCCTATGCTTTTTCCAGAGAGCCTAAAAAGGCTTTGGCGGAAGCTCGTGAAACCATTGCTGCCTGTATTCACGCCTTACCAGAAGAAATTTATTTCACATCAGGGGGAACAGAGGGGGACAACTGGGCGATTAAAGGTTCTGCCTTTGCTGATGTTTTGAAGAAAACTACTATCACAACAACTTTTGAACATCATGCGGTGCTGCACTCTTGTAAGGCCATTGAGCATCTTGGCTATCCCGTGGTCTATCTCCGGCCAAACAGTGACGGAATTATAGTGCCCGATAGCTTAAGAAAGGCTCTTGACGATCAACCGCGTTTCGTTTCAGTGATGTACGCCAATAATGAGATCGGCACAATCCAGCCCATAAAAGCACTTTGCTCTCTTGCCCATGAGTGTAGAGCGCTGTTTCATACCGACGCTGTTCAAGCTCTCGGTCATACTAAAATTGATGTGCATGACTTGGGTGTGGATATGCTGTCGGCTTCGGCTCATAAGTTCAATGGTCCCAAGGGAATTGGATTTTTGTATCTTCGCAAAGGAACGAAGATTCTTTCCTATGCTGACGGCGGCGCTCAGGAGCATGGAATGCGTGCTGGCACTGAAAATGTTGCATCAATAATTGGCATGGCCGTTGCATTAAAGCATAATTGTGATTCTTTGTCTGATAACGAAGCTCATGTGACGGGCTTGGAACAAATGCTTTTAGAGGGGCTCCGAGCTGTTGGCATCAGCTTTGTCCGCAATGGAGGGGGCTACAAACTGCCTGGTTTGATAAGCCTTTCTTTCGACGGCGCTGATGGTGAAGCGCTTCTACACAGGCTGGATCTCATGGGGATCAGTGTATCTACTGGCTCAGCCTGTAACAGTGCTAATACTGAAATATCTCATGTGTTAAAGGCCATAGGTTTAAGAGAAAGTCTCGCAAAAGGAACCATCCGTATCTCTTTGGGAAAATATAACACTGATGATGATGTGGATTTTATTGTTGTAGCACTGAAGAAGATTTTAGGTTCCTATGCGAAATAATATGCAGTTATAGCCTCTCATTGAAAAGAGCCGGACAATGATGTCCGGCTCTTTTCAATGTAATTCATTATCGAGTGTAGCTTGATGGTGTGTTGGATCCTACATTCGGCAGGTTGTGTGAAAAGACGAACAAGATTTATTCAACCTGTATTTTGCATTGATATTAATTTTAGTTCGTAATTGATTTTACTGCATAAAAGATCTCACATAAACGCAGCCTTGCTCACTGATAGAATTTTGGGTAAACACCATCTCCCCTGAGAGCAGTCACTCCCAGAGCCTTTGCCATTCTCCTTAAAATGTCTCTGTGTTTTAGCGTTCTTTGTCTCCTGGAGTTTCTTTAGCGGTAAATTTTGGTGTATTCTTCCCCTAGTATGTCCAGTATAGACGCAAGCAGTTCTGTTACATTGGTTATCTGCGTTATGGTCTGGTCTGCAAGAGTCACCGTGACTTCTCCGATCCCGTCAAAAAACTCAAAGATTCGCTTCAATGTAGGATTGGGGTCAGCTTTATTGTGGGGAGTAGGGATTGAAACCTGCCGTTTGGGCAGTTCTTGACGGAGTTTCAGTTCGAGCATGGCGTAAACAAGATAGCTCAGAACCATCACAAAGCTGAGTCCCCGGAATAGGGCTGGGGTTCTTCAGATAGACCTCGCTGACAAGGAAGGTCTTGTCTTTCAGAAAGCGGAACCCGCGCTCCACGTGCTGCTGACTTTTGTATGTAGCCAGCATGTCTTCCGGGGTCATAGATTTATCGTTTGTCGCAAGAATAAAGAGTCCGCAGGTTTGCTGCTGCTTGAGACAGGCCTCTTCTGACAGCTCTACAGAGAGGTTCAGACGGTAGTACTTCTCCAGAACTTCGTCTTTTGCAGCACGTCCTCTTTTACCGGAGGCTCTGCGAAAATCTTCTACGACCTCGATTGCAGTGATGCGGCACAAAGGATACTCTTTTATCCATGCATCAGCTTCTCTGCGGGCGTCCGGTTCGCAGGCAAAGGTTCGTTTCTGCAGGACTCTGCTCTGTTTCTGAGCTTCTTCAAGCTGCTTCTCCATGTGTCGTTTTCCTGTGGCCTCTGTCTTTGCTTCCATACAGTCCGACTTGACAAGAAGCCATTTCTGTTTAACTCCGCCATAGCTTGAGTCCATTTCAAAAAAAGAGTAGCCTCATCGGCAGTACTGGCCCGCATAGCCACACCGCTCTGAAGGAGCTGTTTTGCCTCAGTCAGTTTAGCTGGAACACGTGTGAGCCAGTGGCACTCAGCCGGAAAGGTGCTGATATTTTCAGCTGAGTAGAAGGCTGCGTCAGCTACATAACAGGGCTTTGACCGGGCAGCCTCATCGGCGGCTATCTGACAGCGCAAGTTCTCTTCAAACTTCTTCATGCCGGCCACAAGGCTTTTCACGTCAGCACTGTTTCCTGCAAGAGATTCCATGAGTACAGGGATACCCTGACTGGTAACCATCATGTTGAGTACAAAACGTTTCAAATCAGTGCGTTGATCCTTGGCAGGGCCGAAGGTACAGAAGACAGGCTCATCCTGAGGAATTCTTTTTCCCTCATAGACACCTGTAAGGCTGAAGTTGGTAGTGTCTGCAAAAAGTACCGATGTATCCAGAGAACAGTGTCGGGACATGTAACGGACAATGTCAGAGAAGAGCCTGCTTTCATCGTAGGCTGAAATCTGATCAAGCGTTTCTCCGATAGCGTACTCATTGATGTGTTCAGCTGTGACACCTGTGCCGAAAAGGCGCTCCACCGGCAGTTTGGCAAAGAATGACGGAAACTTCCAGAGGCGTGTGCTGCCAATTTTCAGCATATTCATGACCATGGCTGCAATGGCCTGACCGTGTGTGATTTTGTGTTTTTTTGACTTGGGCATGAGCATGTCCAGTTCTTTCAGGAGACCTGTATTTCTGAAAAAAACTGCAACGATGCCAAAATTGTCCAGAACCTTTGAGTTCATTTCCATTAAGCACAGGCTCCCTGAAAGTTTGATGATTTCTCTTTCAGGTGATTTTATCGAATATCATGTTTGAGAGCAATACTCTGTTGTATTTTTTACTCATTTTAAGCATAAATTCAACAAAATATCAAATCTGTGATTCAAGTATTGATGTGAACGAATAATCATTGTGATTTGTTTCACTCAATGTTCCGAATGTAGGTTGGAATACAGCCAGAATGGAAAGTGCATGAAGCGGCCAATATACGAAAGGGGCCATGGCGAGCAGCCATGAACCCCACAGTAGAAATGGCAATATCAGCCGAGAGGCTGATTCGTGCAGGATATATCTACTTCTCAGACTTCTATTCCGCAGTGCGAAGCGAATAACATGGGAAGACCCTATACCGAACGGTACGTACGGTTCCGTGGGAGGTCGGCCGCTCCAACAAGGAACGGCCTCCTACCCGATTGTCGTCCCTTAGATCTCCCACTTGAAGGTGGTGCCGATGCCCCAGTCCTTCTGGTTTTGGCTGATGCGTCCGTTCAGGTTGATCGATGCCGTGAAGTTGGCCTTCTTCGCTTCGAGCTTCAGCTCAGCAGCGAGAGTATTGGCGTCGCTGAGGGCGCTGATCGATGTGGTTGCGTCGCCGCCGCTGGTCGGGCGGATTTTCGTGTTCACGTCGAGGTCGCCCATGGTGCGGATGTAGGAGAATTCCACAGAGGGTTTCAGGTTCCAGCCGCTCTTCGTCTGGATGTTCTCCCAGTCGAACTTGACGCCCACGGGCAGCAGGAACTGATTGTAGCTGTAGGAGTCTGCCGTGCCGGTGCCGTATTTGTAGGAATCCTGGGTGTAGTGGTTGTAGCGCAGTCCCACGAAGGGCGAGATGTTCATCCTGCCGCCCGCGGCGATCTTGTAGGAAGCTTTCGCGCCCACCGAGAACAGGCCCGCGTCCACTCCGGTCGTGCTGGAGCCAATCTTGAAGTCGTAATCAGTCTTGAACCATGTGTAGCCCGCGTCGCCCGTGATGCTCCAGTTGCCCGCGTCGAGCTTGCCGTAGGCCATCAAGCCGTAGAAATCGCTGCTGCTGTGTTCGCCGCTGTGGCTTCCCAGGCCGTCGGTGTTGGCTTTGCCTATGTGTCCGGCCACGCCGAGCAGCAGATTGCCGCGCTTCACGTCGGAACCGACCATGATGCCGTAAGCCGTGCTTTCGCTGTCCTGAGTCCCGCTTCCGGCCTTCAGCCCGTCCACGCGGCTGACGGTGCGCCAGCCGTGAGCCCAGATGCTGCGCTCGGGTTTGGGCTGCTCAGGCAAGTACCCCATGCGGAGGCTGGCCTCGGCCGCGCGGTCGCCGACGAGGCTTGTCACGCTGTTGATCACGTTGTTGGACGTGTGGGCCGTATCGGTGTTGCCAGGGTTGGCGTTGGCTCCCGAGACGTTCAGAACCAGGTTCTGGCCGCCCGACGAGCCGCCCACCACGTTCATGGTCACGTTCACCGTGCTGCGGTCGTACCCGACCAGCGTCAGGTTGTCGGCGTTCCAGCCCGAAGCGGCGGCGCTGACGCTGCTGAAGTCGTTCAGGATGGTCCAGGATCCGTTGCCCGCGATGCCGGCGATGGAGAGCTTTGCGCCGTCTTCGATGCTGGCCGCGGCCGATCCGCTGCCGCCCAGGGCGTAGCCGCTGCCCGAAGCCCAGCTGCCCGCGCTGATGGAGGTGGAGGAACCGCCGGCGGCCGTGAAGCTGCCGGTGACGCTGTAGGACGACAGGCTGTTGATGGAGAAGGAGCTTCCCTCGTTCAGCCTGAGGCTGCCCAGGCTGCCCGAGCCGCCGCCGAGGGTCAGGCTGCCGTTGACGTCAAAGTCGCCGCCGCTGATCGTCCTGGCGGTGAAGCTGCCGTCCACGCCGGCCTTCGCGCCGTCGCCGAAATTCACGTCGTTCATGATCATCGACGCGTCGGCGGACACCGAAAGCAGGTCGGCGATGCCCGTCCTGACGTCGAAAGTGGACGCGCCGCCCGAGGCGATGATCTGGCTGGCGTTGATTTCATCGCCCGAAGCGTTGGCGCCCTGGAAGGCGTACTGCCCCGCGGTGATGGTCATCACGCCGGGCCTCATGCTGCCCGAGACGTTGACGGTCTTGTTCAGAACGCCGCGTTCGTTGAAGGTCACGCTGTCGCCCTGGCGGAAGTAGGTGGTGCCGTCGCTGCTGTCATAGTGCCAGCCCTTGTCGTCGCTCTTCTGGTCGGTCCAGACGCTGGTGCCCTTGTCGGCCCAGACCAGATTCACGTTCTTGTAGTCCACATTCAGGACCAGATCCTTGTTGCCGCCGTCGTCCACCACCGCTAGTTTCCCGTCGAGCCGGAAGAAGTCGCTGGCGATACTGCTGTCATAGCCGATCGTCAGGCCGCTCGTCACGCTGCCGCCGTTATTGTAGCCCCAGCCGCCGCTGGCGACGTCAATGCCGGCAAAGTCGTTGAGCAGGACCGTGGAGCCGATGTTGACCCCGCTCACGCTGGCCGACGCGCCGGCGGAAATCGTGCCCTGCGCCGTGCCGCCGCCGCCCAGCGCGCCCGACAGGTTCGTGACGGACCCCCTATCGGCCGTGAAGGCGCTGTCCACGCTGTAGCCGCTGCCCGAGACGTTCAGCGTCGAGCCGTCCTGTGCCGTGACCGAGCTCATGGCGCCCGCGCCGCCCGAAAGGGTCAGAGTTCCGGCGTTGGAGATCGTGCCGCCCTGGACGTTCTTCATCGCGAGCGACGAGCCGCTGGCGATGGCCGCTTCATTGCCCAGTTTCAGGTTGTCGGCCGAGACCTTGGAACCGTTGCTGACCGACAGAAGGCCGTTGACCGTCAGGTCTACGCCGAAGCTGGCGTCGCCGCCGGCCGCGCTCAGATTGTCCGTGGTGATGCTGTCGCCCGAAGCGTTCGCGCCCGTGAAAGTGTAATCGCCCGCCGTGATGGTCACGTTCGAGGGCGTCATGTCGCCCGACACGGAGACCAGGTTGTTCGCGGCGCCGCGGTCGTTGAAGGTCACGCTGTCATTCGGCCGGTAGTAGGTAGTATCGTCCGTGGCGTCGTGATACCAGTTCGAGTCGGCCGCGCTGGCGCTCCAAATGTTGCCCTGCGAGTTGGCCCAGACCAGGTCGATGTTCTTGTAAGCCACGCTGAGCACCAGATCCTGGTTGCCCACGTCGCCCGAGATGACCAGGTCCGCGTTCAGGCGGTAGGCCTCGTCGCCGAGATTGCCCGCGTATCCGATGGTGATGCCGCTGCCGTATCCGACGTTGTTCGTGTAGCCCCAGCCGCCGTCGGAAATGGAGATGCTGTTGAAGCCGCCGAGCAGCGTGGTGGTGCCCAGCGTGACGCCGTTGACGCTGACTGTCGCGCCGCCGGCGATGGAGGCGCTGTTGCCCGCCTCGCCGCTGCCCGACAGGGCGCCGTTCAGCGTCGTTTCCGTGCCGGCCAGCACGTTCAGAGCTCCGCTGACGCTGTAGTTCGAGTTGTTCACCGTCAGAGTGCCCGCGTTCACGTCGAGCTCCGTCAAAGCGCCCGAACCTCCCGCGAGAGTCACGCTGCCCGTGCTCACGACCGACGTGCTGGCCACGGTGCCGATGGTCAGGCTGCCGGAGTTGGTGATGGCGCTGCCCGAGACGTCCTTCAGGTTCGCCGTGCCCGCGTTGGTGATGGTACCGCCGCTCAGCTTGCCGGCGGTCAGAGAGGAACCGCTTGCCACATTGGCGGAGACGTTCACCGTCAGGTCGCTGGCCGAGATGTCGGATCCGTCGCTGATCGATAATCTGTTCGTGGTGACGCCGACTTGGAAGTTCGCGTCGCCGCCGTCGGCTTTGATCTGGTCGGCGGAGATGCTGCCCGTGCCCGTGAAGGCGTAGTCGCCCGCGCTGATGGTCATGTTCTCGGGCGTCACGTTGGCTGCTACGTTCACGCTGTTATTGGAAGCGCCGAATTCGTTGAAGAGCACGCTGTCGTTCTGCGCGAAGTAGGTCTGCTTGCTGGTGTCGCTGTCAAAAACCCAGGGGTGGTTGGATGTAACGGTGTTCCAGGTGCTGCCGCCCTGCGTGCCCCAGGTGAGGCCCACGTTCTTTGACGCCACGTCCAGATAGAGGTCCGTGTCGCCGCTCAGCACCAGGTTGGTGGTGGTTCTCAGCACGTCGCTGCCGAGGCCGTCGGCGTAGTTGATGATGATGCCGCTGCCGTAGCCCGCGCCGCCTATATAACCCCAGCCCGCAGTGTCGCTCGTGCCGTTGATCGTGATGCCATTGAAGTTCTGAAGCAGGAAGGTCTGGCCGATGCCCACGCCGTTGACCGTCACCGTCGCGCCGGCTTCGATAGCGGCCGAAGCCGTACCGTTGCCCAGCAGAGCGCCCGTCAGGTTCGTTTCCGAGCCGTCGTTCGCGGTGAAACTGCCTGTAACGCCGTAATTTGTGCCGTTCAGCGTGAAGCTTGAACCGCCAGAGAGCGTCAAGCTGTCCATGGAACCGCTGCCGCCCGAGAGCGTCAGCGAACCCTGATCGCCCACGTTCACGTTGGCGCCCGAGACGGTCCTGATCAGGGCCTCCGCTTCCTCGCTGCCGTTGCCTATGTTGAAGTAACTGCCGGCGTCGCCGGACAGAGAGGCCACGTCGGCGCTGACCGAGACGTTCAGACTGTGGCCGGTGAGCGTCAGCGTGCCGGTGCCCGCGAGAGTTCCGACGTTCAGAGCGCCGCCGCTCAGCGTGCCGTTATTGACGTCCAGCCTGTTCAGGCTGTTCGAGTCAGAGTGGAAGTTGATCCGGCCGCTGACGAGAGACGCTGCCTGAGCGGCCATGTCGCCTGACGTGAGCGTCACCGTGCTGCTGTTGACCGTGATCGTGTCCGCCGCGTACATGGAACCGGCGGAGACTGTGCTGTTGTCTGTCATGGCGATATTCGCGCCGCTCATCAGCCCACTGACGGTAACGGTGCTGTCCGTGGTATGAATGTCATGGGACGCGGCCATAGAATCCGCGCTCACGGCGCTTGAACTGACCGTGATGCCGTCGCTGGAATTCATCGCGCCGGTGGAAGTGACGTTGCTGCCGCCGGTGAAACTCATGCCGTTAGCGGTCATGCTGCCGGCGGAGACGACGCTGTTGTCGGCGGAGATCTCGCCGTTGGCGGTCATGCCGCCAGAGACGTCGAGCGACGAACCGTTGACGCCGATCGTTCCCGCGCTTGCCATATTGCCGTCCACGTCGACGCTGCTGGCGCCGCCGATGGAAATGGCGCCGCCGGAGGCGGTCATGCCGCCTGAAGTGACATGCACCGTGCTGCCATTGGCGGTGATGCCGTTCGCGGCGGCCATGGAGCCCGCGGAGATCGTGCCGCCGGTCATGGCGATATTTGCGCCGCTCATGGCGTTCGCAACGGTAACTGTACTGCCGTCGGTTGTGATGGAGCCGTCGGCAGCCATGGTGTCGGAGGCGTTCACGGTGCTGTTTGTGGCGGAAATGTCATGGGACGCCGCCATAGAATTAGCGCTGACATCGCTTGAAGTGATCGTGATTCCGGCGCTGGAATTCATAGCGCCGGTGTCGATATCGCTGCCATTGGTGAAGCTCATGCCGTTAGCGGTCATGCTGTCGGCGTGGATTGTGCTGGAGTCAACCGTGATGCCATCGCTGGAATTCATCGCGCCGGTGGAAGTGACGTCGCTGCCGTTGGTGAAGCTCATGCTGTCGGCGGTCATGCTGCCGGCGGAAACTGTGCTGTTGTCGGCGGAGATCGTGCCGGCAGTCATGGTTCCTGTCGCCGTGACGGTGGACCCCGCCGCGTTAACCGCGCCGCTGGTGTTGATCATGCCGGCGGTCACCCTGGAATTGTCGGCTGACAGAGTGTCGCCGCCAATAACGTCGGCGCTTAAAGAAGAGCCGCCCGTCAGAGTTGTGTTGGCCACAGACGCGAGGTTCAGGCTGGTGAAGACCAGATCGGCGCCGTTGCTCAGGCTCAACTTTTCGCTGATATCCACGCTGTTGGCGAAGTTCGCGTCGCCGCTGTTTGCGATGATATTATCGGCGCTCAGATGGCTGCCGCTCAGGTTGTACGTGCCGGTGTAGTTGTCGAAGCTCACTGTGCCGGCTTGGATATCTTCCGTGAGTTGAACGCTAGAGTTGTCGCCGATGCCGCGATCGTTGAAGGTCACGCTGCCGCCGTTTCTGAAGTAGGTGGTGTAGTTCGAGCTGCCGTAGTACCAGCCGCGGTCTTTTGAACCGATGGTATCGCTGCTTTCCACGCTGGTCCACTGATCCGTGCCGCTGTCGGTCTGAGCGGCCCAGATCAGGCCTTCTCTGTCGGCGTTGGTGATCACGTTCAGAACCAGGTCGCTGCCGTTGCCGTTTGCGTCGGCCACAACCTTGACATAGGCGTCGTCGCCGGCGCTTGTGGAGAGGTTGCCAATCTTGAGAGTATCGTCCAGCTGGTTCCAGCCGCTGGCGGTGATGTGGCTGAAATCGTTCAGAAGCGTAGTGCTGCCCGTGCCGATGCCCGATAGGTTCAGCACCGCGCCGCTGTCGATCCTTGCCGTGGCGGAAGCCGCGCCGCTTGCGTCGGTTCCCTTCACCGCGCCGTCATTTAGAGCGGCGGCAGCCAGCCAGGTATTGGAGCCGCCGGCGGCGTGGAAATTGCCGGTCACTCCGTAACCCGTGGAATTGACCCTCAGATTCCCCGTCAAATCGATTGAAGCCGTGCTGCCCGAACCGTCGGCGAGGGTCAGATCGCCGCTGACGTTGAATTGGGTTCCGCTGATCGCTTTGACGTCGGCGCTCGCGCCGGAAGCCACGTTGAACTGAGTTCCCGTAACGCTCTCCACGTCTGCGGTCGCGCCGGTGCCGACGTTGAAGGAGCTGTCCATATCGCCGGATAAGGAGTGGACCTGTGCGGATTGTGAGATGGTCAGGTCGTGGTCGTCCAGGGTCAGAACGCCGCTTCTGTTCGTCAGTGTTTCTACGCTCAGAGAGCCGCTGTGCAGCGTGCCGTTGTTCACGTCCAGGCTGCCGATGCTGTTGCTGTCGGTCTTGAAGGGGATACTTCCGTGATCGGCAAGAACCGCGCTGTCGGCGGTCATATCGCCGCTGGTGAGCGTCAGGGCGCTGTTATTGACCGTCACGCTGCCGGCGTCCACAGAGCCGGCGGAGACCGTGCTGCCATAGATGATGCTGATGACGTCGCCGCTCATCAGGTCGTTGACTGTGACGGCGCTGCGATCAACGGAGATTGTGCCGATGGCGGTCATCGTGTCGGCGGTGACGTTGCTGCCGGGGGTCATGTTGATGTTCTGGCCGCTCATAGTGCCGCCAACGTCGACCGAAGAAGAGGCGACGGTGATCGTGCCGTCGGAGGCCATGTTTCCGGTGACGTCGACGCTGCTGCCGGTTGTGATGGAGATGTCGCCGCTGGCGGTCATTTCTCCTGCATGGACCGTCGAATGGCCGGCGGAAATCGCGCTGGTGGAAGTCATCGTGCCGGCCTTGACAGAGCCATTTTCCATGCCGATACCCGCGCCGCTCAGAGCGCCGCCCACATTGACGGAGGAAGCGTTGACGTTGATCGTGCCGGCAGTGGAAACCATGTCGTCTGAGACGTCGACACTGCTGCCGTTGAGAATGGAGATATTTCCGGCGGCGGTCACGCTGTCGGCGGAGACAACGCTGTCGTCGGCGGAGATCGCGCCGGAAGCGGTGATGCTCTGAGCTCTGACATTGCTGTCACCGCTCATGGCAATGTTCGCGCCGCTCATGGCGTTGGCGACGATCACGTTGCTGCCGCTAGCGGTTATGCTGTCTGTTGCGCTCATGGAACCGGCGCTGATCGTGCCGCCGGTCATGCCGATACTCGCGCCGCTCATGGTGCCGGTCACGGTTACGTTGCTGTTGTTCGTGGAGATATCCTGAGAGGCGAGCATGGAGCCGGTGATGATGGTGTCGGCGCTGCTGGTGATGCCGGCGCTGGAGGAAATCGTTCCGGCCTTGACATTGCTGCTTTCCATGCCGATACCCGCGCCGCGCAGAACGCCGCCCACGTCGAGGGAAGAAGCGTTGACGTTGATCGCGCCGGTAGTGGAAACCATGTTGTCTGAGACGTCGACGCTGCTGCCGTTGAGAATGGAGATATTTCCATCGGCGGTCACGCTGTCGGCGGAGACAACGCTGTCGTCGGCGGAGATCGCGCCGGAAGCGGTGATGCTCTGAGCTCTGACATTGCTGTCATTGCTCGTGACAATATTCGCGCCGCTCATAGCGCCGGTCACGGTGACGGTGCTGTCCGTGGCATTAATGTCATTGGACGCGGCCATGGAATCCGCGCTCACGGCGCTTGAACTGACCGTGATGCCAGCGCTGGAATTCATCGAGCCGGTGGAAGTGACGCTGCTGTCGTTGGTGAAGCTCATGCCGTCGGCGGTCATGCTGCCGGCGGAAACGACGCCGTTTTCGGCGGAGATCGCGCTGTTGGCGGTCATGCTGCCTGAGACGTCGAGCGATGAACCGTTGACGCCGATCGTTCCCGCGCTTGTCATATTGCCGTCCACGTCGACGCTGCTGGCGCCGCTGATGGAAATGGCGCCGCTTGCGGCGGCCATGTTGCCGGAAGTGACATGCACCGCGCTGCCGTCAGCGGTGATACCGTTCGCGGCGGCCATGGAGCCAGCGGAGATCGTGCCGCCGGTCATGCCAATACTCGCGCCGCTCATAGCGCCGGTCACGGTGATGGTGCTGTTCGCGGTATTGATGTCACTGGACGCGGCCATGGAATCCGCGCTCACGGCGCTTGAACTGACCGTGATGCCAGCGCTGGAATTCATCGAGCCGGTGGAAGTGACGCTGCTGCCGTTGGTGAAGCTCATACCGTTGGCGGTCATGCTGCCGGCGGATAGGGTGCTGCTGTCGGCGTTCAGTTCTCCGAGAGCGGTCATGGCTCCGGCGATGTCGGCCGACGAGCCCGAGGCGAAGGAAACGTCGCTGCTCGTGAAGAGCGAATTTGCCGAGGCCGTGGAATTGCCGCTGAAGGAGATGTCGCCGCTCGTGCTGATCGTGCCGGCGTTGACGATAGAACTGCCATCGACCGTCAGAGTATTGCCGCCGATATGGTCGGCTTTCAGAGTCGAAGCGCCGGTCAGGCTGGCGTTCGCGTCAGGCCTGAGATCCAGATGGTCGAAGCTCAACACGGAACCGTTGTCCAGGCTCAGAACGGAGCTGACCGCCACGTTATTCGTAAAGTCGGCGCTGCCGCCGTGTCCCAGGATGGTGTTCGCGGTTAAATCATGGCTGCTGAGGTGGTAATTGCCGGCATCGAAGTTCACCGTGCCGGCGGTGATGTCCTCTGCCAGTACAACCAAATCGTTGCTCGCGCCGCGGCCGTTGAAGGTCACGCTGTCGCCGTTTCTGAAATAGGTCGTGTCGCTGCCGCTGCCATAGTACCAGCCGCGGTCGTACGCGCCGGGCTTGTCACCGCTTTCCACGCTGGTCCACAGGCTTGTGTCGCTGTCGCTCTTGTCGGCCCAGACGAGGCTGCTGCTGCGCGTCTGATTGCTGATCACCTTCAGGACGAGATCCGAACCGTTCGTGTCGGTCGTGGTCTTCACGAAAACGTCGGCGCCCTCGTTGATCAGGCTCTGATAGCCATTCGCGTTGTTGACTATGAAGGTCCCGTTGTCCAGGTTCCAGCCGCTGCCGCTGATAGAGCTGAAGTTATCAAGTATGGTCCACTGCCCGCCGTCGTTTGTGACGCCGGTCACGGTGATGGCGGCATTGTCGCTTAAAACCGCCGTACCGCCGGTGAGCATGGCACCCGTGCCGATAGCGCCGGTGCTGGTGAAGGTTTGCGAGCCGTCCTGGGCGGTGAAAGATCCGCCCACACCATAGCCCGAATTGCCCACGGTGAAGCTGGAGCCCGATTCCAGCGTCAGGTTCTGAATTGTTCCCAAGCCTCCTGACAGCGTCAGGCTGCCGGCGTTGGCGATCGTCCCGCCGGAGATGGCTGCGGTCTTCAGGCTGGAAGTTCCGTCGATGGCCGCGCTGCCGACGGTGAGGTCTGACGCGGTAATGTCGGAACTGACCAGGCCCATATGGTCGGTGGAAAGGGCCACGCCGAACTCCGCGGAGCTGTTCACGGCGTCCAGGCTGGCGGCGTTGATCGCCCCCGTGCCCGTGAAGCTGTAACCGGCGGCGTTGTCGAAGGACATCTGCGACGGAGCCACGGTTCCATCCACGCTGACGTTTTTGTTCGCGGCGCTCGCGTCGAAGGTCACGGCGTCGCCGTTTTGGAAGTCGGACTTGACCGTTGTGGTCTTGTTCAGATGCCAGTTGATGTCATTCGCGTTGGTTGACCAGGCGGATGAATCCGCGGTGCCGTCCCAAACGAGGTTTTTGCCCAGGTAGGTCAGGTACAGATAGGCCGTGGAGGATTCGATGTCCGCGCTGACCTTCGCTCCGTAGTAGTTGCCCAGGTCGAAGCCGTAGTCATCGGCGGCGGAGTGGTCGATGGCGGTGGCGCCGCTGACGGTCATGAAATAGTTCTTTACCGCCGCGCCGTCGCTGCGCGCGGCGCCCGTGACGGCCAACGTGGACGTGCCGAGCTTCACCGTATCGGCGGTGACGGCGAAAACGCCGCCCTTTTCAGTCTCGGCACTCGTTCCTTCGGCGATAAAATTGTCTACGCCGCCCATGTCGTAGCTGCCGCCGGCGTTGGAGAACTCGACGCCTTTGACGACCTTCAGCGTGTCGGCCTTAATGGTCATGGACTTGCCGGAAGAGCCGATGAAGACGTCGTCCTGCGCGCTGCCGAAAGTGACGGCGCCGCCGGCGGTGATGGACAGGCTGCCTTCAGCGTAAATAGCGCCGCCCAAGGCGGTTTTGCTGCCGCGGTTCGTGGAAACGCTGTTGCCCGTGAATTCTACGTCGCCTGTCGCTTTCAGCGTCACGTCTCCCAGCGCGTAAATAGCGCCGCCTCTGACGTTGAAGTTGTCGGCGCTGGCGGCGTTGCCGCTGAAAATGACGCTCGCGCCGGCAATGGACACGTCGCCCGATGAGGAGATCGCTCCGCCCGAGACGAATCCGCTGTTGTTTGTGTCCTGATTGCCGCTTTCGGCGTAACCCGACGAGCTGACTGAGTTGCCTCTGAACGTCACGTTCCCGGTGTTTGAAATGGAGACGCTGCCGGCGTAGATCGCGCCGCCCTGGACCAGGGCGTCCTGCGCCAGCGTCGAATGAAGGCTATTGTCCGTGAAGGACAGGCTACCCAGGTTCTGCGCCGTGAACTGGCCCTGCGTGTAAACCGAGCCGCCCTGGGCGTGTTTTTCCACCCAGGCGGAGTTGTCGCTGAAGGTCGCCGACGAGGCGTTTTGGATCGTCACTCCGTCGAGGCCGTACAGCGCTGTGCCGTAGACGCCGGATGTGTTTCGATTCATTTCAGCGCCTGAATTCGTGACGGTGTTGCCGGCCACGCGAATCTGGCCTTTGGCGTCGACGGTCAAAGTCCCGCCGGAGTAGAGCGCTGCGCCGTAATGTGCCACCGAGCCAGCGCTGGACATCCTGTTGTTCTCAACGCTGACGTCGCTCGAGGAAGTCAAGCTGAGGCTGCCGCCGGCGTATAAGGCGCCGCCTTTTAGGGTCCCCGAGCCGTTCAGGTTTTGAATGTCGTTAGACGCGATGGCGATGCTCTGCGCGTTCACGGACAGCGTTCCAGCGGCGAAGACCGCGCCGCCTGAGGAGTTGCTTTTGTTGGTGACGGAGTTCTCGCTGATCTCCACGCTTCCCTGGTCGGATGTGAAGGCGGCGTTCGAGCCGGCGTAGATCGCGCCGCCGAAAGCGGAGTTCTGCCCGTTGGTGATCCTGTTGCCCGAGACGGTGATGCCCTTGCCGCCGCTGAGCGTGAAGGCCCCTTCCGTGAAGACCGCGGCGCCGCTGCCCGCGCTCTGGCCGTTAATGAGGTTGCCTGTCAGTGAAGCCGTGCCCGCGGCGCTGATGTCCACATCGCCTTTGGCGTAAATGGCGCCGCCCATCGCCGGCGCGCCCCAGCCCGTCACGGTGGCTGTATTTTTGGAGATATCCACCGATCCGCCGCTGGCCAGGCTGACGTCGCCGGAGGTATAAACCGCGCCGCCCAGAGCGCTCGTCTGGCCGGTCACGCTGTTCCCAGTCATGGAGATGTCGCCCGAAGCCGCGGCTGAAAGGCTGCCGGCGTAGACGGCGCCGCCGCTGGCTCCCGCTTGGGATAATTTCGAGGCTGTAGCTGTGTTGCCGCTGACCTCAATGGTTCCTGAGGACTGGACGGCGACGCCGCCTCGCGTGAAGACCGCGCCGCCGGCGGCGGCGAAGTCCGCTTGCACTGTGGAAGTTCCCTCGGTTTTAACGGTATTGCCCGTGAGGACGATGTTGCCGCCATTGGTGGTGCTGAGCGTGACCAGCGACGTCCCCGACGAAGTGGATTCCGCCTTGGCCCCCTCGACGCCGTTGGCGATGGCGCCGCCCAGGGCGTAGGTTTTGCCTGTGGCGGAGTTTCCTTCGATGGCGATGCCCCCATCGCCGCCGTTGATGGCCACGAAGCTGTCTTGGTCCCCGAAAGAGTAGATCGCGCCGTAGGCGCTGTAGTTTTTCGAGGAGGAACTGTTGCCGCTCAGAGCAACGCCGCTTGCGGACAGAACGACGGAGCTGACGCCGTTGCCGACCGTGGCGGCCCTTCTCCCCGTGGCTTTGGAGAAGATCGCGCCGCCCTGCACTTTAACTGCATTTTCGCTGCTGTCGCCCGAAACGGAGTTGCCGCTGATTTCGAGTTTTTCTCCGGCGGAGATATGCACGCTGCTGGACTTATAGTCTGAATAGGAGTAGACAGCGCCGCCGTAGGCCTGCTTGCTTACGACGGTATTGCCTTTCAGCGCCGCGTTTTGTTCCGCCGAGATGACTATGGCGCTGCCGTAGTCGCTGTCGGCCAGCTTCTTTGTGTCTTCCTCGAAGGCGCCGCTGCGCGCGAAGAGGGCTCCGCCGCGGCCGTTGAGCGTGCCGCTGTCGCTTGTCCTGGTGGCCGAGTTGTTTTCGATCAGGATCGACGTTTCCGCGGTTACGGAGAGCGTCACGTTGCCGCTGGCTTCCCACGCGGTCAGAGCGCCGCCGGTGGCGGTGCCTCCGTTGGCGGTAGCCTTGTTGTTTGAAAGGGTCACGCTGCCGGAAGCCGCTTCGATCGCGATGCTGCCCTTGGCGTAGATCGCGCCGCCGGAGGCTCCGGAGTTGCTGTTGTTGCTCGTCGCCGTGACGCTGTTGCCATTGATGACGACGCCGCCGCTTTCGCTGGAAAGAGAAAATTCTCCGTTGCTGTAGGCGACGCCGCCTGCCGCGAGAGAGCCAGTGGCAGTGTTGCCCGTCAGCGTTACCTGGTCGGCGATGTGGATATCCATGTCGCCCGAGGCGCCCTGTGTGTAGAGCACGCCGCCGTAGAGATTGCCGCTGGTGGTGTTTACAGTGTTGTCTGCAATGGTAAGAGAACCGTTACTTTGCACGTCGAGACCCGTTGAAGCGCCCTCGTCTGCCTCGTTAATGGCGGCGATGAGGCCTCCCTTTATGCCTGACGACGTACTGCGCGAGTTGTCCGAGAAGGCCACATCGTTCAGATTCAGCGTCAGCGAATCGTGCTCGTCTACGGTTTTTAATGAGAGCAGCTGCCCTTTGTTGCCGATGAAGGACAGGTTATTCAACGTCAGCGACTCCACGCTCAGCTTCATCGCTGATTTGTTGTTAAAATCCATTCCGGTAACCGCATGATTTTGTCCGTCAATGGTGAACTTCGCGGGTGCATTTGTGATCTCGCCGGCCTTAAGAGTGACGTTTTCGCTTAACTGAAGGGTGCCGCCCTCGTCGAGCTTTTTCAGCTGCGAGCTCACGCTGTTCTCGTCGCTGTCGTCCTTCCACTTGTTGCTGGCCGTCGCGGCCGGCGCCGTTCCGGGGAACAGCAGCACCGCCGACAAGGCGAGGGCGCGGGTCAGGTTCGCGGCGCCGTGGTCGTTTTTCGTTTTGTCTTTTTTGTTTCCGTTTTTGTTAGAGAAAAAATCCATGTTTTTCCCTCTCTTTCTCCCGTTTTTACACAGGAACGTCTAATAAAAAAATTCCCGGCTATGACCGCCCTCTATTCGCCAGTTTCGGCAGCGCAAGATAGTACCCCCGAATGCGCTGCTCAAAGACCATCACGAAAAAAACGTCATAGTCTGCAACTGGCTGTCCTGGGCGATCAACCCGAGAACCCTTTAGCTTTGCGTCGCAGGCTTTCGCCTGCTTTGCCTTCTATTATTCTTTTGTCCTTCTCTTGAGGTTGAAGGCTGAAAAACCCTCGCTGTCTTTATGAATATAATACATTTATTATAGTAAGGATTCTTCCATGAAAAGTTTACCACAGAGCTCAGAATCCGCAAGTGTTTTTAAGGGCCTAAAGTGATAGTCAAAATTGTCCCGCCGATCATTATTTATTTGCTATATTGGCCATGCGGGGCAGGGCTCCGCTTCCCTTTTTCCCTTTTTTCAAATAGGGCGGCCATGATGTATAATGATAGAAAACCACGAGGGGTGAGGGAGCTTGAAAAAGAGAGTGGTACTGGCCTTTGGGACTCGTCCTGAGGGGATCAAGATGGCGCCGGTCTACAGGGCGCTGGCGGCGCGCGGCGTTTTTGAGCCCCTGATTCTGCTTACGGGGCAGCATAGAACGCAGCTGGCCCAGGCTCTGGAGATCTTCGACGTGCCGGCGGGGCTGGACCTGCAGGTCATGACGGACCGCCAGACCTTGCCCGAACTGGCGGCGAGGATCCTGCCCCGGGCGGCCGCCGCCTTTCGGGAGCTGAAAGCCGATTACGTCCTGGTTCACGGCGACACGCTGACGACCTTTGTGTCGGCCTGGGCCGCTTTTCTCGAGCGGATTCCCGTGGGGCACGTGGAGGCGGGGCTGCGCAGCGGGTCTTTGGCGGAGCCCTTTCCCGAGGAGGCGAACCGCGTGCTGACCGACGCGCTGTGCGACACTTTCTTCGCGCCCACCGAGGGGGCCCGGGCAAACCTGCTGAGATCGGGCGCCGACGCGGGGCGTATTTTCGTGACGGGGCAGACGGCGGTGGACGCGATCCGTTTTGCGTCGAAGCGCGGCGCGCTGCCTGGCTGCGTGCCGGCGGAGGGACCCGTGGTGACGGTAACGCTGCACCGGAGGGAGAACTGGCCGGTGCTGCCTGAGCTGGCGCGCTGCCTGGCCGGCGTGGCGCGTGCCCATGGGGATTGGACTTTCGTGTTTCCTGTGCACCTCAACCCTGTGGTGCGCGAGGCCGTGACGCCGGCGCTGTCGGGAATCCTGAACGTGAAGCTGACGGAGCCTCTGGAGTATGGCCACATGGCGGCGCTTCTGGCGCGGAGCCGGCTGATCCTCACCGATTCGGGGGGCCTGCAGGAGGAAGGCGCTTCGCTGGGCGTGCCCGTGGCGGTGGTGCGCAACGTGACCGAACGGCCCGAGGGCGTGGACGCTGGGATCGCGACGTTGCTGGGAAACGAGCCCGAGCGGGCTTTGAAGTTGTTCGCGGAGCTGATGGACGACGCGCCGAGGATGGACCGTATGGCCTCGTCCAGGAACCCTTACGGTGACGGCAAGGCGTCGGAGCGCATCGCCGAAGCTCTGGAGATGGTAATGCGGCTATAATTACCGGGGGGCCGGCATCTCTCGCTAAACGTCCCAGCTGCTGGCGTGAAAGCCGGTTCAGCAGGAGCAGATCAAAAGATTGAATCGCAAAGGGCGCAAAGGAAAACCTCAAAGATTTTTAGAACCGAAAAAAACAGCAAAACCTACAAATTATTATTATATTGGCTCGTTTTCGGTTATTAATTCAGGTTTTGTCTTTCCTTTGCGTCCTTTGCGCCCTTTCTCTTCAGCCTTTGCGTTGAAATCCTTTGATTTTGATCTTCGGCCCGGCGTTAAGCATGTTGAATGCGAATTGGTATGACCTGGACTTTCAGCTCAAGAAATTTTTATCAGCCGTCGATTGTAGGAAAATGTTCCACGTGGAACATTTTCATAAAAAAACTTCCGGGCGGACGCGCGCGGCGTCTCCCGGAAGTTTTTTTTCGTGCTTACTTGATGGCTTCGTTCAGCGCGGCGACAAGCGCGTCCGCGTCGATGCCGTGCGCTGTGGCGCCCTGCTCCAGCGATTCGGCGTGGGCGATAGCACATCCGATGCAGCCCATTCCTGAACCCATCAGAACTGGAACGGTGGCCGGATAATCTTCGACGATCTTGGCGATAAGCATATCTTTCGTGATCATAATTTCACTTCCTTAGTTTTATCAGTTGTAGGTGCTCACAGATGAGTATACGGAAAGAAACGGAAAATGTACAGCCATCGGATATTGTTCCAGAGAATTCTCACTATTTGAGTCAATTTCAGGCACGCTGAACTTGAGGATGGGCACGGCCAGGCAGCATCGGCCGGAGCACTTTCCCGGCCTGCCTCCGAGGCGCGACACGTTGCGCGTCAGCGCGCGCGACAGGGGACCCGCGAAGGCGTAGGGCGCCCCGTCTCGTCCTTCTGATTCCCCGTCGCTTTCAAAGGGCAGGGCGGTGCGCGTAAAAGCGTATTTTTTCATGATGCAGCTCCCATCTTGAGTTTGTACTCGTGCTCCTTGCCGGTTCAACAGCTCAACCAACGTCCGGGGCCAGCCTGAGGAAAATCGGTTTCGCTTCGAACATGCCCGAACCGTGTCGGCGGCCCTGCGCAGCTTGCGGCCCTGATTTCTTCGGCCGGCCTTTTAAAGATATTTTGTGCTTCAATGGAATAATGTCAGGCGATGGGACCGGCTCCCTCGCTGAAAAAAGTTCCCGTCTTTCGCGGGACGGCTGCCGAAGAGGGCGCGCTGCCGTGCCTTCCCTTGCGGCTGGCTGTCCTGAGCGTCGGCTCGGGAACCTTCCAGTTTTGCGCCGCGGGCTTTCGCCTGTTTTGCCCACAATATTTATTATATTGGGTAATTTGTCAACATAGCGGCTAAAGTGTACCATATTTTCAACATATGGCAAGAGGCGCCGCTGCCAGACTTTTTATTATCGATGAAACATAAGAAAGCGCTCAGAGCAGCGGGCTGAGCAGCTTTGTGACCGATTCCAGGGCCATGGAAAGGTGTCCGCGCTGTTCCCATTGATCCCTCTTGAGCTTGCGGGATTCGCAGATGTAAAGGCCCTGGATCCTGTGGATTCCGAAGGTCTCTTCGATGCCGTAGAAGATCATGTTGATCTCGAAATTGAGGGAGAAGGAACGGATGTCGAAGTTGCTGGAACCGACGAAGCCGAGGTCGCTGTCCACGGTCATGGTCTTGGCGTGGAGCAGCCCCTTGTCGTAGAGGTAGATGTCCACGCCCAGTTTCAGCAGGTCCTCGTAGTAGGCCCGGGCGGCGTAGCCGACGATGAACTGGTCGGATTTCGCGGGGACCACCAGGCGGACTTTGACGCCTCGCAGCGTGGCCACTTCCAGGGCCTGAAGCATGCCCACGTCGGGGATCAGGTAGGGGGTGGTGATGGTGATCTGCTCCTGGGCGCCGATGATGGAGGCGATGATCAGGCGCTGGTAGTTTTCCGTCTGATAGGACGGCCCGCTGGGAACGGTCTGAATGCACGACGTGCCGTGGAATTTCTGGTCCAGGGTAAAGAGGTGCTCCGTGTCGAGGGTTTCGCCGGTCTCCACGTGCCAGTCTTCGATGAAGACGCTTTCCAGCTGCCTCACCACAGGGCCGGTGAAGTGGATGCTCACGTCCTTCCAGACCAGGTCGCCGCGTCCGTAGGTGGGCTCCGTCACGTTGTGGGAACCGGTGATGGCCGTTTTCCTGTCGAAGAGCGCCAGCTTCCTGTGGTTCCTGAGGTCGAAGCGCGCGGCCTTGGAACGAAAGGGGCGCACGGCCAGCGCCTCGGCGACGTGGATGCCGTCCTGCTCCATGTCGGCGCGGATGGCGTCTTTCAGGAACTCGTCGGAACCCACAGAGTCCACCAGAAGCCTGACGGTGACGCCGCGCTTCGCGGCGCGGCGCATTGCGTTGATGACCTTCCGTCCCTGGGGGTCGTCGTTGAAGATGTAATAGAGCATGTTAATTTCGCTGACGGAGTGGTCTATTTCGTCCACCAGCGTGTCGATGAAGTCGAAAGAGCGGGTGATGAACTGGACGGAGTTGCCCTGGGTGGCGCTCATGTAGCCCAGGTGCTCCGCCAGGTTTGCCGTGGCCTGCAGCGAGGGCGGCACGGCGGGCTTTACGGCGCCGGGCAGCTCGTGGTGCTGCATTCGGGTTCTGACGCTGCGCAGGTGGAGGATCATGGCCTTGTGGCTCGCCATCCTCTTGGCCGGCAGGACGTTCGACCCGATCAGGGCGTAGGCCAGGATGCCCGGCCAGGGCCACAGGAGTATGACGAGAAGCCAGGCGGTGGCCGTCGTGGGGTTGTGGCGCTGGGGGATCATGAACAGCGAGAAAAGCCGGATAAAAAAGGACGAGGCGTTAAAACAGGACAGTACGATAATTCCCAGTTCCTGACTGAGGGTCAATGATCATCATTTCCTTTCCTTGACTGGAGCATAGTATTAGATGTTACCACAAGGGAGCTCCGAAAAAAACGCTCTTTTTGGTGATTGACAGCTTTTTAAGACTGTGATAAAACTAACACGTTCAATTCCGGCGCGATAGAGGCGTTGTATGAAAAGGGGGAGGACAATAATGTTATTGCTCAAAAGCGATTTTAGCTTTTTTTATTACTGGCATGACGTTTGCGTGGGACTCCCTGGGTGGGCCGACGTTCAGTGCGTCGTGGCCTGAGCAAGAAAATCCAAGGGCTGACCTCACGCAGAGGTCGGCCCTTTTTTATTAAGTTTTTATTAAATTTTGTTTCAGCGGCGGCAAAAAACTCTCTTGAGAGAGGCTCATTCGTTTTTTTTGTGTGAAAGGCGGTTTTGTCTATGGATGTGTTAACAGCACTTGCGGTTCTTGCCATCATCTTCGCCGTCGGCGACTTTGTGGCGGTGAAGACGCGCGCCATGGCTTCGATGATGTTCGTCAGCGGCGCCATCTTCATGGTCGGTTTCTGGGTGGGGCTTCCTAAGACCCTTTTTGCGGACTCGAAAATGATTCCCATCGCCATGGCTTTCATCTCTATCCTCATGGTCCACATGGGAAGCATGATGAACGTGAACGAGCTCAAGAACGAGTGGAAGACCGTGGTGGTCGCCCTTCTCGGCATGACGGCCGGCGCGGCGGGCATCTACTTCATGGCCACGCCCCTCATCGGCCAGCAGTTTGCCATTGCCGCCACGGGGCCCATCTCCGGCGGCGTGGTGGCCACGCTGATCATGTCCGAAGTGGCTAAAGCCAAGGGGCTGGACACCATCATGGTCTTCGTCACCATGCTTCTGGTGCTTCAAAACTTCGTGGGCATCCCCATCGCTTCCGCGTGCCTCATCCGCGAAGGCCGCCGCTTGAAGGCGCTCTTCGCCGCCGGCTCCGCCGAGGGGAAGGCCGCCGCTTCGGGCGCCATGGCCGCGCGCAAGACTCTGATCCCCGAGACGCCCAAGCAGTTCCAGACGCCTTTCATGCTGATGGCGAAGACCTTCGTCGTGGCCTGGCTCAGCGTCAAGTGCGCCGCCCTGCTGGGCAACGTGGTCCATCCCTTCGTGATGGCCATGATCTTCGGCATCCTGTTCCACGAGATCGGCTTCATCGAGACCAAGGTCATGGACAAGGCCAACGCCGGCGGCATGGTGCTCTACATCATCATGGTGCCCATCTTCATGAGCCTCGACAAAGCCACGCCCGCCATGGTCGTGGAGCTCTGCTACCCGATTGTGATCGCTTTCGCCACAGCCGTGGTCGGCATCCTGATCGCCGCCGTGCTCCTGGGCAAGATCTTCGGCTATTCCTGGTACATGACTGTCGCGATCAGCGTGACCTGCCTCTTCGGCTTCCCCGGCACCTTCATCGTCTCCAACGAAGTGGCGAGCCAGCTGGGCGAGAACGAGGCCGAGAAGGAGTACATCATGTCCTTCATCATGCCCAAGATGCTGATCGCCGGCTTTACCACCGTCACGATCGCCTCCGTGTTCCTGGCCGGATTCCTCGTGAAGTTCTTCTAAAACTGCTCCTATGTCAGACCTTGAGCCCGGGCAGCCGTCCGGGCTCGTTAAATCGATAAAGAACGAAAGGAAGAGTTATCCCATGAACAGCATGAAAGAAAGCGTCGCAGCGGCGGCCGAGAAATCCCTGGCGCTGCGCCATTATTTCCATAAACACCCCGAGCTTCCCTGGAAGGAAGTGGAGACCACCGCCCTGATTGCCTCGGAGCTTGAAAAGCGCGGCGTGAAGGTGGTTAAGCGCGGCTTCAAGGGCCTGGCCACGGGGCTGATCGCCGAGGTCAAGGGCGCTCTGCCCGGCCCAGTGCTGGCGATCCGCGCCGATATCGACGCCTTGCCCGTCAGCGAGGACGCCAGCCTGTCCCTTCGCTCCGAAGTGCCCAATGTGATGCACGCCTGCGGCCACGACGCCCACGCGGCGATCCTGATCGGCGCCGCCGAGGTAATCCAGGCCCACAGGGACGAGCTGGCCGGCACGGTGCGCTTCATCTTCCAGCCCGCCGAAGAAGCGGGGTACGATTCGGGCGCTCCCGCGGTCATCGCCGAAGGCGGCCTTGACGGCGTGGACGCCATTATCGGCGCCCACGTGTGGAGCGACTCGCCTCTGGGCACCATCGGCTGGAAGCACGGCGCCATGATGGCTTCGGCCGACATCTGGGAGATGACCATCAAGGGCAAGGGCGGCCACGGCGGACAGCCCCACAAGGCCGTGAACCCCACGCTCTGCGCCGCTTCCATGATCCCGGCCATCCAGAGCATCGTCTCGCAGGAGATCGACACCCAGGAGCCCGTGGTGGTGACCGTGGGCTCCCTGAAGGCCGGCCAGGCTCCCAACGTGATTCCCGCGGAATGCTTCGCTTCGGGCAACGTGCGCGCCTCCAGCCGCGAGACCCGCAGTTCCATGCCCGAGCGCTTCGAGCGCATCGCCAAGGGCATCGCCGAGGCATGGCGCTGCACCGTGGACCTGAAGTATACACCCATTTACCCCGTCACGGTCAACGACAACGCCATGATCGACTGGGTGGTGGACGTGGTGAAGGCCGAAGGCATGGGCGGCCGGCTCTACGACATGCCCTTCCAGATGGGGTCCGAGGACTTTAGCTATTACGGCGAAAAGCTTCCCGCCGCCTATTTCTACTTCGGCATGGGCACCCAGACGCCCCATCACAGCCCCCTGTTCCACGTGGACGACGAAGTGATCCCGCTGGGAATCCACACTTTTGCCGCGCTGGCCCTTGATTTCGGCAAAAGAAAGTAGCCCCAGCGCTCTGAAGCCCTCCCGGTGTCACGAAGACCAAGGTCAAAAGATTTTCGACGCAATGGATGAAGAGAAAGGGCGCAAAAGCCGCAAAGGAAAAACAAAACCTGAATCAATAACTGAAAACGTACCAATATAATAACATTTTGTAGATTTTGCTGGATTCTACGGTTCTAAAAATCTTTAAGGTTTTCCTTTGCGAAGCTTTGCGATTCAACCTTTTGACTCTAATGCCGCAGAACCGCCGCTCACGTCAGCGGCGCCGGTACTCCAGATTTAGAACTGAAAATGTTCCACGTGGAACATTTTGGAGTGCGGGATTTCTTTTTTTTGATCCGCCCAAAGCTGAGACTTGACTTTGGGCGGATTTTTTCTGTCAAGGTCTTGACATTTCAGCCATTCTGGTCTAAAAAGTACAGGTCTTTTTTTGCGGCACATTCTTGATTTGGAGCGTGATGGTTTATATGTTTACAGATCTTTTGGCGGCCTTGGCCGTCGTCGTCAACGGCATCCCTCAGGGGCTGCTGGCCCTTATGTACGGTTTTGCGGCGCTTCCGACGGCGCTCGCGTTTGTCGTCGGCATCGGCGGCTCTCTCTATTTCAACTCCGTGGCGACCATTTCCTTTCAGGCCGAGACCATCGCCCTGGCGGGCAACATGGGGCGCGACATCCGCGAACGGCTGAGCATGGTCTTCTGGGGAGCGGTCTTTCTGCTGATTCCCTCTTTGATGGGCCTCAACGAGAAGATCGTGGCCCTGATCGGGCCGGTGGTGGTCAACTCCATGATGGCCGGCGTCGGGCTCATGCTGGCCAACGTGTCCATCGACCTGCTCAACTCCGAGCGCTATTCGGGAACCCTGTCGGTGATCGTGGCGCTGGGCGTCTGGGTCGTGACGCGAGACCTGGCGTGGACGATCATCGTTTCCGTGGCCGCCGCGACGCTCCTCTACAACTATCTGCTCCGGGTGAAGAAGATGGACATCGACAAGATGGGCATCGATGTCACTAACGAGAAGTTCAGCTTTGGAAACATCGAGTGGCGCTTCTGGAAGAACCCCCGCGTCCTCTCGGGCGCTCTCGCCATGGCCTGCATCAACATCGGCGCCAACATCTCCTTCGGCAAGATCACCGGCTCCATCGCCAAGGTGGACGCCAACGTGGACCATCTGGCGATCTACTCGAGCCTTGCCGACATCGCTTCGACGCTGTTCGGCGGTTCGCCCGTGGAATCCATCATCTCCGGCACGGCGACGGCCCCCAACCCCGTCCGCTCTTCGGTGATGATGATGGCCATCATGGCGGCGCTGCTGATCTTCAAGCTGCTGCCCACCATCGGCCGCTATGTGCACCGTTCGTCCATCGCCGGCTTCCTGCTGGTGCTCGGCGTTTTCGTGACATTCATCAACAACACTGCCGGCGCCCTTGCCAGCGTTCCCGCCGAGGCGCTGAACGGTTTAGGTTTCGGCCCCTGGGGCATGGTGGTGGGCGCGACGATCTTCGCCTCCGCCCGCTGGAACCCCTTTGTGGGCCTGCTTGCCGGCGTGGCGTTCCGTCTGGTTTTCAAACTGTAAAAAAAGGAGCTTGGAGCTATGGAAAGCTATGAACTGCATGTGGCGGGAGTGGTCCGCCGGCTGCCCTTGCGCCGTGTGGGCGAACACCTTCGCATCGCCTCATTCGTGATGCTGGGCGACACCCAGCTTGTGGAGGCCTGCGCCGAGGAATTGTGCAAGCGCCTTCCCGCCGGAATCGATTATCTGGTATGCCCCGAGGCCAAGGCCATTCCCCTGACCCACGCCATGGCCCGCCGGCTTGGCCTCGACTATATCGTGATCAGAAAGACCGTCAAGTCTTACATGGAAAATCCCATCGTGGCCGACGTCCGTTCCATCACCACCACCGCGGAGCAGCACCTGGTCATGGACAGCTCCGACGTGGTGAAGATCTATCACAAAAAAGTGGCGGTCATCGACGACGTGGTCTCCACGGGCGGTTCGATCCACGCCGTGGAGTCCATCCTCGCGAAGACGGGCTGCGAGATCGCCGCGAAAGCCGCGCCTCTCCTTGAAGAGGGCGGCCACAGCGGCGAAGGGATTATCTATCTGGAAAAGCTTCCCGTTTTCCCCGATTAAAGCCGAGTCTCAGGCCAGCGGCGCGGAGGCGATTCTATTGACAGAGAGGGGGAGGGGAATGCGGAAAAACATCTATGAACGGCCGCGCGTGGAGAAGCTGCTCGACAGAACCGCGGACTGCCCCCTGTTCGTCGTCGCGGCCGGCGCCGGTTACGGCAAGACCACCGCGGTGCAGGCCTGGCTGAAGAAGTCGGGCCTGGCCTGGGGGGATAGCGGCTCTGACCTGCGGCGACGAAAGCCTCTTCTGGGAAAAACTCTGCGCCGCCCTGGAACCCTGCTCAACCGCTCTCGCCGACGGTGTCATCCTGCCCTTTGTGGAAAAAACAGAAGCCCTGCCGCCGCTCCTCGAAGCCGCTCCCGCGGGACGATCGCTTCATCGGGCGAATCGTCGACGCCTGCTGGAAATACCCCGCCGTCACCTCCCCCCGAACCCCTCCGAGGGCGCGCCGCTTTCGGAGGGCGAGAGAGAAGTGCTCCGCCGCACCGCTCTGGGCAGGACGCGCAAAACCGTCGCCGAAAAGCTCGGCATCAAGGAAGACACCGTGAAAAAACACCACCAGAACGCCTACCGGAAACTCGGCGCGTCGAACAAAATCGAAGCTCTCCGCGCCGCCTCGGCGCTGCTGGCGGCGGAAACGATCCGGCGGCCATAGATTCGCGGTGAAAATCCTTTGCGCCCCTTGGCGTTCAAAGCTTTTGGCCTGAAGGCCGAAGATCCCAAGCGCAAAAAACGTTCCACGAGGTAGCGGTCGCTGCTCTTGACCACGGAATAAAAAATCTGCAGGAAGCTTCGCAAAGATTCCCTGCGCTGCGGCTCGCTCAGGCTGTCCAGAATCGGCTTGTCGTATTCGTCGATGAGGAGAACCCCCGGCTCAGAAAGCTTTTCCAGAATGTCCAGAAGAATGTCTCCCGGCTCGGTAGAAGAGGTCTGCACTGATTGCCCATCGGCAATTGATCTCGACCTGCGGCGCAGTGAAATTTTCAGCGTTTCAGGGGATTCGGTGATTATGCCGCCCATGTCAATGCTGAGCACGGGAGCCGGTTTGAATTCGTGGTTTTTCAGCCATTCGCCGAAGTAGAGTCCGTTGAAAAGGGCCCTGTCGCCCGAGTACATGGCCTCCAGAGTGGAGAGCGTCAGCGATTTGCCGAAGCGCCTCGGGCGGGACAGGAAAACATGATCCACCTTTTGGGTCAACTTCAACAGTTTTTCCGTTTTGTCCACATAAAGTTTGTTGCCCCGTCTCAGCTTTTCAAAATCCTGGATCCCTATGGGCAATTCCAGAAGTTTTCCGGCCGTCCTATTCCCTCCCTGCGATTTTTCTTGATGATACCACAGACGAAGCGGCTCCTATGGCGCCGTCGTGCCCACGTCAAAACAAAAGTCAAAAGATTTTCAACGCAAATACTGGAACACTTCAACAAGAAAAAAAGTTTTTTAACGTTTTTCTTTTGCAAGCCTTTGCGTTAAAAGTTTTTGACCTGAAGAACCCACAAGTGTGAAATGTTCCACGTGGAACATTTGAGGAGCCTTTCGAAAAAAATTCCGCGAAGGCTCTTTTATTATGTAAAATCAAGGCTAAAATCAAAAAAAAATTTCATCGTAAATATGGAAGAAAAGAGCGTGAAGATTCGCAAAGGAGGGTAAAGGCTTGTTGTTTGTAAAATTTGATGATTGTTTTTTTGTCCAGATTTTCGCTTTCCCTTTGCGCCCTTTGTTCCTTGCGTCTCTTGGCGCTGAAATCTTTTGACCTGGTCCTTCGGCCCGTGAAAAATTTCAATTTTTCACGGGCAATTTCTCTTTTCATGCTCCTCTTTTTTGAAAAATAGGTTAGAATAGATGAAATTGTCCAAAGAGGCGAGGAACGTCTTCTTTACGGCGCTGCTCGCGATCTTTTTGTTTTCCGGGAGGAGCTGGGAGCGATGATGAACGAGACTAAACGCAAAATAGAACGCGGCGCCAAGGCGCTGGGGACCTTTCTGGGGCTGAGCAGTTCCGCGGCCGTGGAGTGCCTGGGAGCCGCCGGGCTGGACTACGTGATTATAGACACGGAGCACGGCCCCGTGGGAATCGAAGGGGAAGTGGGCTATATCCGCGCGGCGGAGCTTGCGGGGCTGACGCCCTTCGTGAGGATTCACGAGATCTGCCGCAGCGCCGTGCTTCACGCGCTGGACGCCGGGGCCCAGGGACTGATCGTGCCTTGCGTGGAGACCTTGGAGCAGGTGAAGAAGCTGGTGGAGTGGGCGAAGTTCAGCCCCCTGGGCGCGAGAGGCTTCTGCCCAACCCGCGACGCCTTGTGGAACCACGCGCCCTTCGCCGCCCGCGGCATGGAGGAGTACATGGTCACCTGCAACAGGGAGACTCTTTTGATCCCCCAGTGCGAGACCATGGGCTGCCTGGAGCATATCGAGGAGATCGCGGCGGCCGACGGCGTGGACGGCATATTCCTGGGGCCTTACGACCTGTCCATCGCCATGGGCAAGCCTGGGAAGTTCGACGATCCCGAGATGGTGGAAGCCGTTGCGAGAGTGCTGCGCGCCTGCAAAGCCGCGAGGAAGATATCGCTGATCTTTGCGGGGGATGCGCGCCGCGCCCGCGCTCTGGCTGAAATGGGATACGACGGCGTGGCCTACTCAATCGACGCGCTGATCTACATCGACGCTTATAAAGCGATCGTGAAAAGATTTAAGGAAGAATCGGAGGAGATTTGAATTGGTGATCACCGATAAGGAATTTGCACAAGCCGCTGAATTTGCCGTAAAAATGCGCCATGACCTTCATATGCAGCCTGAACTCTCGTGGAAAGAGGTCAAAACCACGAAACGCGTCGTGGCGGAGCTTCAGAGGATCGGCGTGAAAATCCTGAAAGTGGGCTGTCATGGCGTCGAAAGCGGCGTGGTGGCCGAGCTCGAGGGCGCCCATCCCGGCCCCTGCCTGGCCCTGCGCGCCGACATGGACGCCCTGCCCGTGCAGGAAAAGGTGGAGCGCGAATGGAAGTCCCAAGTTCCCGGAGTGATGCACGCCTGCGGCCACGACGCTCACACGGCCATGCTGACGGCTGCAGCGGGGCTTCTGGCGGCGCATAAAGATGAGATCCACGGCAAGATCCGCTTCCTGTTCCAGCCTGCCGAAGAGTCGGGATACGTCTCCGGCGCGCGCTTCATGGAAGAGGAAGGCGCCCTCGAAGGCGTGGACGCCGTCGTGGGCCAGCACGTCATGGCGCCTCTGCCCAAGGGCGTTATCGGCTGGCGTTCGGGCGTCACGATGGCCTCCGCCGACATGTGGAACGCCACGGTTCACGGCCAGGGCGGCCACGGCTCGTCGCCGCACACCGCTCTGGATCCCACCATCGCCACGGCGGAAATGATCACGGCCCTTCAGACCATCGTCAGCCGCGAGATCGACCCGCAGGTGGCCGCGGTGGTGTCCATCGGCTGCATGAAGGGCGGAGAAGCGCCCAACGTGATTCCCGAGAGCGTCTACATCAACGGCACCGTCCGCACCACGCGCAAGGATGTTCGCGATTCCATGGAAGAGCGCTTCACGCGCATCATGAACGGCGTGGCGGCGGCTCACCGCTGCACTGTGGAGCTGAAGTACGACAAACTGATTCCCGTGCTGTCCAACGACGAAAAGGTGACGGCGCGCTGCCTTGACATCCTGAAGGAAGCCGGGCTTGGCGGCCGATTGGAAGAGCAGCCCATCAACATGGGGTCTGAGGATTTCAGCTTCTTCGCCGACAAGGTGCCCGGTACCTTCTTCGTGGTGGGCATGGGCACGCCCGCGCCGCAGCATAACCCCAGCTTTATCGTGGACGACGAGATCCTGGAGGTGGGCCTTCGGCTGATGAGCGGCATCGCTCTGGAATTCGGCAAAAAGGCATAGAAGAATGAGGTTCGCCAGGACGTTTCTGTTGTCGCTCACGCTGGTCTGCGTCGCGGCGGTGGGCTATTATATGAGAGATAGGAGTGCGGGCGAGTGGCAGGACACGCTGGACGTCGCCTACGGCGCCTTTTCCGCGTCGGGGATGAGAACGCCGGCCGCGGAGGTTGAGCGCTCCATTCTGAACCTGTCGGAAGTGGAAAGGGCATACGTTGAAAAGAGCCCGCTGCTGAAGGTCATTTTTGCGGCGGATAAAGCGCCGATAGCCTATTATGACTCTCAGGGCGTGCTTCGCGGGCTGGGGATCAGCTTTTTTGACGAGATCTCCAGGCTGACGGGGCTCCGCTTCGATTATTCAGTCGTAGACTCTCAGCAGGAACTGGCCTGGCGCGCGGAAAAGAGGTCCCTGGACCTTTTGATGGCCGCTGAGGACATCTACAAGGTCCGTTTGAAGGACGTGCGTTTTGCCGCCCATCCCTGTTTCAGCGTCAATAAAGTCCTCTACATGCGCAAGGGACAGACCGACGCGGCGCTGAACATGAAAGCCTACGCCGGAGTCCGGGGCGAGGATCACCCTCTGTGGGTGCGCGGCGAAGTCAGGGAATATCCGGCGAGCAAGGACGCCGTCAGGGCCGTGGTCGCGGGAGAAGCCGATTACGGCTATGACGACGCTCTGTGCGTCGCCTGGTGCAAGATCATCTCCAAGTACGACAACTTGAAGCTGCAGCTTTACGGCTCCGACGTGAGGGATTACGGCACCGCTTTTTTCAACAACGACCCCAGCCTGTACTCCGTCATGGAGAAGGCCATGGCGGTCATCGACGAATCCCGGCGTCACGTGATGATGCTCGAGGCCATGTCCTACGTGGAACAGGACATTACCATCAGGGGCATCGCCAGAAAGTACATGATCCCTCTGCTGCTGCTCCTAGGGCTTCTTGTGGCCAGCATGACCTATACGGTCATTCTGAGGAAGCGGACCGTCCAGAAAAAGGTTGTGGGTAAGCTTCAGCAGCTTGACAGCATGACGGAGCTCTTCAACTTCGACGCTTTTGCCGAAAGGGCCGAAACGCGGATGCAGGAGCGCCGCGAGACTGAAATCGACGCCCTGATGCTCCTGGATATCGACGATTTCACGGAACTGAACGAAAAGCAGGGACGCAGCATCGGCGACCTGGCGATCCGCCTGATTGCCAAGCTGCTGCTGACGGTGTTCCGAAAGGACGACATCATCGGGCGGCTCCAAGGCGACCAGTTTGCTATTTATATGCACAACGTCAAAAACGCCGACATCCCCAAGAGAAAGGGCGACGAGATCTGCCGTATCGTCAGCCTCGGCTTTTCCTCGGGCGGCGAGACCATTCCCGCGTCGATCAGCATCGGCATCGCAATTGTCGATCAGGACATGGATTACGTCAACGCCTTCGAGATCGCGAATAAGGCCCTTCAGCACGTGAAGGAGACGGGCAAGAACAACTGCGTGGTTTTCCGCGCGTGAAAAATACAAAGCAGCCGCCGGTGTTTTTTTGCTGGCGGCTGCTTTTGTTGAAAAAAGTCTCGCGTATTTATCGTGTAAAAAGATGAAAAGTTGAAAATAACGCTTCAAAAACGCAAAACTTTCAAAAACAGCTCTCATTCTCTTGTAAAAAGTCAGGGAAATAGATACAATAGGTCTATTCCCCTGGGGGGACCCATCAACTGAGAGGAGACAGGGCAATGTTTACTTCGCTTGATCAAGTTCAGACCTTTATGGCGGAACAGGGCATCAAAATGGTTGATTTCAAAATGGTGGACCTGGACGGTAGGTGGCGCCACATCACCATTCCGGCGGAGCGCTTCAACGAAGACACCATGAAGTACGGCATCGGCTTTGACGGCTCGAACTACGGCTATGCGCGCGTCGAGAACAGCGACATGGTCTTTATTCCCGACCTCGGCACCGCAGCGATCGATCCCTTCGTGGAGACGCCCACGCTCTCCCTGACGGGCGACGTGAACGTGATCGACGTCCCGAACAACCGCCCCTTTACCCACTATCCCAGGAACGTGATTAAACGGGCGGTGGCGTACATGAAAGAAAGGGGCGTCGCCGATAAAATGGTGATCGGCCCCGAGTTTGAATTCCATGTCTTCGACCGCGTCAGCTACGAAGTGACGCCCCAGCGCATGGCCTTCAGCGTGGATACCCGCCAGGCCGAATGGCGGAGCGGCGACGCGGGGGAAAACAACGGGTACCAGGTTCCCTACGAAGGCGGCTACCATATCACGGCCCCCCACGACGTCTGCTTCGAGCTGCGCAATAAAATGTGCCTCGCGCTCCAGGACTGGGGCGTGAAAGTGAAATACCACCATCATGAAGTCGGCGGCCCCGGGCAGCTGGAGATCGAAGTGGAACTCGGCGACGTCCTCAAGATGGCCGACGACACCATGACGATCAAGTATGTGATCAAAAACACCGCGGCCCAAGCCGGACGCACCGCCACCCTGATGCCCAAGCCTCTGTACAAGGAGGCCGGCAACGGCATGCACGTGCACATGCTGCTGTTCAAGGACGGCAAGCCCCTCTTCTACGATCCCGAGGGCTATTCGCAGCTCAGCGAGACAGCGCTTCATTTTATCGGCGGTCTGCTGCGCCATATCGCTTCGCTCTGCGCGCTGACCAACCCGTCGACGAACTCCTTCAAGCGCCTGGTTCCCGGTTTCGAGGCTCCCGTCACGATCGGCTACGCGACGGCGAACCGCAGCGCCGTGGTCAGGATCCCCGCCTACGCCAAGTCGCCCTCGTCCAAGCGCTTCGAACTGCGCAACCCCGACGCCACGTGCAACCCCTACTACGCCTATGCGGCGATCCTGATGGCGGGGCTGGACGGCGTCGAAAACAAGATCGACCCTCACGCCGAGGGCTGGGGCCCTTACGACTGCAATCTCTTCGCCCTTTCTGACGAGGAGAAGAAAAAGATCCGCGGCCTGCCCGGAAGCCTGCTTGAAGCGCTGAAGGCCCTCGAGGCCGACCAGGATTATCTGACGGCCGGCGGCGTGTTTCCACCCGAGCTGCTTCGCCGCTGGATTGATAGAAAGCGCGCCGAAGCCGAACGCATCGAGCGCATTCCCCATCCCGCGGAGTTCCAGAAGTATTACGACCTGTAAAGAAAAGACCGGGAAGCCCTTTTCACAGCCGCCGGCCCCCTGAGAGGGCCGGCGCGGCGAGAAGGGCTTCCCGGTCTCCAATTTAGCCGTTTAGCTGCGAAAGAGTATCAAATATGAATGGCAGATATGAATGGACTTTACCACTTGATGCTCTTGACGTAGTTTTTCAGCGTGGGCGGCGGGCCGTATTTTTTGAACTCCGACTTGACTTCCTGCAGATACTTGGGGTCGTTCAGCAGGTCCACGCCGAGGGCGCAGAGCGTCTTGGAGGCGACGATCATACCGTCGTGGCCGATGGGCGTGATCGTCGCGTCGGCGGCTTCGATCGAGTGCCCCGGGGCGGCCAGCGGCTTGGTGGCCACGTAGAGCGAGATGGCGGGAAAGTGGTTCGACACTTCGGCGAAGTCCGTCGAGCCGGCGGGGCTGGGCTTGTCGTCGCACTGCACGGCGCCGAAGGACTTGGCGTAGCCGTAAGCTCTCTGTTCCAGCGACTCCAGGCCCACGGTGCAGTAATACTTGCCGTAGATGTCCACTTCGGCCGTGGTGTCAGTCATCATCGCGGCGGCCTTGGCGATGGTCTCCAGGCGGCGTCCCATGGCCTCCACGTATTCGCGGGTGGGGTGGCGGTAGTAGAACTCTGCCTTGGCGTAGGGCGCGATGACGTTGGGCGCCACGCCGCCTTCAAGGATGACGCCGTGGATGCGCGCGTCGGGCAGGATGTGCTCCCTATAGGCGTCGACGCCGGCGAACATCAGGCGCGCCGCGTCGACGGCGTCCTTGCCGCTCCAAGGGTCGCCCGAGGCGTGGGCGCTCTTGCCCTTGAAGACGTAATAGGCCGAGTCGAGAGCCACGCCGCTCCAGCCGGCCATAGTAGCCTTGGTCTTGGCGCTGCCGTGGAACATGAGGACCACGTCCACGCCGTCGAAGACGCCCTTTTGGATCATGAATCCCTTCACGGCGGGGGGAATTTCTTCGGCGGGGGTGCCGACGACCATCACCGTTCCGGGAATGTTGTACTTGACCATGGCCTCTTTCAAGGCGACGGCCGCGCCAAGGCCGGCGGGGCCCTGAAGGTTGTGCTGGCAGCCCTGGAACGCCGTGCCGCCGGTGCCGCGGAGGGCGTCGTACTCGACCATGTAGGCGATCTTGGCGCCGCCTTCGCCGTTTTTGAAGGTTCCGACGAAAGCGGTCTCGTACCCCGCGGTGCCGGAAGCCATGGTGAAGCCGTTCTTTTCAAGATATGAGGAGAGCAGTTTGGAAGCCTTGAACTCCTTGTATCCCACTTCGGGGTTGTGGTACATCCAGTCTCCCATTTCACAGAGCGCGCTTTTTTGGCCGTCGATGTTCGAGGCGGCGAAGTCCCTGATCTGCGCGCTGTCGGCGGCCAGGGAGGCAAAAGCGGCAAGGAGCGCCATGGCGCAGGATAATACGATAGATTTTACAAATTTGAACATAGTATATTACATCTCCCTTACAGTTTTGTTTTATCTCCAGGCCTGAGGATAAATTAGTAAAGACTTATACCATTCTGTCGTAAGTTTGTCAATGCGTAATTTCATTGTGATAAATTGCAAAAACGGCGTCTCGCCGCATCATAAATTAAGGAAAGAGGGGGACGGACGCGCAAAAGCCACGATAAGAGAACGTTTTGTTTACAAAAAGAGCGGAAACGCCTATAATAAAAAAAATTTTCTGTCGGAAACGGGGCGTGAATCGGCTGCCGCCTGGCCTTGGTTCCGCGGAGTTTCGAGAACTTACGGAAGCGCAGGAACCTGTGGAGGAGGAATTTTGTTGAATCGTTTGTTGGTTATATTTACGGGCGGAACGATCGCCAGCGGTTTTGCCGGGCAGGGGAAAGCTCCTCTGTCGGAGGCGTCTCTGCGCCTGAAAGACTCTTTGAGCGAGCTTTTCGCCGAGCGCGGCGTGGAAGCCCTGTTTCGCGCGCCTCTCGGAAATCCGGGGCTTGACAGCTCCGAACTGGATCCGGGGCATTGGGCGCTGCTGTCCCGCTGCATCGCCGAAGAGCTGGAAAAGGGGCTGTCGGGCGTGCTGATCCTGCACGGCACGGACACCATGGCATGTACCGCCGCATGGCTGAGCCTCTGCTTCGGCAATCTGCCCATCCCCGTGATCCTCACTGGCAGCCAGCTGACGCTGGACTATATGCCCGAGGACGTGACGTCCAATCTGCGCGGCGCGGCGACGGCCTGCTGCTCCGGCTTGCGCGGCGTCTGGGTCTATTTCAACTGGAAGCTGATCCCCGGCGACCGGGCCCATAAGGCCCATGCCATGCATCCCGACGCTTTTGCGGCGGTCAACGGCCAGCCGCTGTTTTTCAACCCTGACTGGGCGCTGGAATCGCCCGAAAAGGGGGAGCGCCGAGCCGACAGGACCATGCTGCCGGCGGAGATGGACGCTTTGCTGTCGGAGCCTCCCGAGGAGATCCGCCGGCGCTGTGCCCATATCAGCTGGCTTTTTGCGCAGCCGGGAATCCGTCCGCGCCTTCAAGGCGACGAGCGTTTTCTGTGTCTTTTAGGTTACGGCGCGGGCAACATGATTCCCTCAGTGCTGGACCTGGTGGAGGGCGGCTACGAGAACGGGGCGAAACCGCTGATCCTGGCGTGCAGCCAGGCCGAGGGCGGCGTCAAGCATCCAGACGGGTATGACCGGGTGGGCATGGCCCGTTTGGCGCGGAAGGGGTTCCGCGTCTGGAACCAGATGGACCGCTCCGTCGAGTTCATCCACAGCCTGTGCTGTTATGCGCTGGCTGCGGCCCCGGAGGATCCGTGTCTCGTTCTGGGCCGTTACCTGAAAGAATGCCGCGCCTGACCTTCCCAACTACGACCCGCAGCTATAAAAATTATAAAAGGAAGGCCGCGCCCTGGAAAAGGCGCGGCCTTCCTTTTATATTCTGTGATCGGCAGACACTGATGGGCTGCTATACTAATACTCATTAGCCATAGAACAGCTGAACAAACGTCCGGGGCCGGCCTGGGGAAATCGGTTCCGCTTCGGACATACTCGGACCGCGTTGGCGGTCCTGCGCAGCTTGCGGCCCCGATCTCCCTCAGGCCGTCCCTTCCAAAGTATTTGGTGCTCCAACTGATAAATAGTATGGACCGCTGCGAACCTCCGCGGTTCAATCTTTTTACCTAACCTTCGGGCCTTGAGCCGGCGTTCAGAAAGATTCCCGAGAAGATAACGGCGCTGCTGACGATCTGTACCGACGAGATCGATTCGCCCATGACGAACAGCGCGACCACGATCGCCACGGCGGGCGTCCCGTTCAGGAAGGCGGCTGTGGCTCCCGCCCCGATTATCTGGATCGAAGCCTGCTGCAGCACGTAGGCGCAGGCCGAACCCAGAGCTCCCAGGTAAAGAAGGCCGCCGAGGGCCGCGTAGCTGACGGAACTGGGCAGGGGCTGACCAAGGAAGAAAATGGAGGGAATGCACACCAGAAGGGCGATGAACATCCCGTCCAGCGTGACCACGATGGCTGAGCTGTTTTTGATTTTCTTGCCGAGGACCGTCATGATGGAGCAGGTCAGGGCCGCGAAGAACTCGGAGACGTCGCCGCGGTTCAGCGACAGATGGAGCAGCATCGCGGGCTTTCCACCGCTCAGCAGGAACAGGGCGCCGGCGAAGGCGACGGCGATGCCCAGACAGCGCCGCCGCGTCAGCTTCTCGCCGAGAAAAATTCGGGCCAGCAACGCCGTGAGCAGCGGCGACATGGCGAAGATGATGGCGATATTGGTCAGCGACGTATATTTCACGCTGTAAAAATAAAAGGCGTTGTTGAGAAAGACTCCCGACAGCCCCGCGGCAAAGGCGTAAAGCCGGTCGCCGGGAGCGGCGAGCACTCGCCCTTCCTTGATCGCGAAAGGCAGCAGGAGCAGGACGGCGATCAGGCAGCGTCCCGCGAGGAGGACCATGGGCGGAAGCTCTTTGAGGGCATAGGTGACGGGAAGCCCCATGGAACCCCAGATCAGCAGAACTAACATCATCGGAATGTAATGATAGAAACGGCGTGTTTGCACAGAATGACTCATAAAAGGGATGCTCCTGACATAAAAATTCATGACACGAACCATCAGTATACAAGATAATCGGCAAAAATCAACGGGCTTTTAACCGCGTCCTTCGCGCAGTTTTATGTTTGATAAACATCTCATATAAAATGGGGCTTGATTTCCACGCTGGATAGTGGTATCGTCTCCCACAATAACCGAAGAGGCTCTATTTTAGGGCTCTAATCTATATCCGTAAAAAACGAAAGGAGGAGGCCACCGTGAAGTTTAAAATGATGCGCAGCATGACCACTACTACTACCAGGACTTTCACGATGGGCGACCCGTAAACTGTGGGTGGCGCACGATGTCCTGTGCGCTTCCGGCGTTGATTTCAGGGGATCCCGTCTTGGGGGTCCCCTTTTTTTTATGGTTGATCGTTTATGGCGATGACAGTTTAAAATTTTATTTGTGAAAAGCGGAGGCTGTGAATATGATTATGAACGTGGCTTTGACAGGATGCGGAAACGTGGGACGCGCTTTTTTGGAACTGATCCGCGACAAAAAAGAACAGCTTGAGCGGCAGTACGGCCTGGAACTCCGGGTCACCCTCGTGGTGACCCATCGCAAAGGCGTCGTGCTGGACCGCGGCGGCATCGACCTGGCGCTTTTGCTGAAAGAACTGGAAGAGAATGGATCCTTCAGTTCCTTCCCTCAGGCGTCGGGGTCTTTCGAGGAGCTTCTGCGCCTCAGTGGCGCGCGGATCCTCGCCGAAGCGACGCCCACAAACCTCACAACCGGCGAGCCGGGGCTGTCCTATATGCGTTCCGCCCTGTCCATGGGGCTCCACGTGGTGACCGTTAACAAGGGCCCTCTGGCCGCTGCCTGGGACGAGCTTCAGGCTCTGGCGCGGGAGCACAGCGCCAAGTTCCGCTACGAGGGCGTCGTCATGAGCGGAACCCCGCTGGTGCAGATGGCGCAGCACGGCCTGCTGGGCTGCGCCATTCAGAAGGCCGAGGGGATCCTGAACGGCACGACCAATTTCATGCTTTCCGTCATGGAGGCCGGGCTCTCCTTCGACGAAGCTCTGGCCGAGGCCCAGAAGCGCGGATACGCCGAAGCCGACCCCTCGGGCGACCTCGAGGGCTGGGACGCCGCCGTGAAGGTTTCCATTTTGGCCCGGATCCTCTTCGGCGCGGCGCTGCCGGTGGGCGACGTGGAACGGGAGGGCATCACCCATATTTCAGGCGAGCAGGTGAGAAACGCCCGCAAGCACGGCCGGCGCATCAAGCTGATCTCGGGCATCGAACGCCGCTCCGACGGGCGGCTTCGCGGTTTCGTCGCCCCGAGGGAGGTCAATTTGAACAGCCCTCTGGCGGGCATCAGCGGTGCGTCGAACGCCGTCACCCTGAGCACCGATAATTTAGGCGAGATCACTCTTTCCGGTCCCGGAGCAGGGCAGCGTGAGACAGCCCAGGCGCTTTTGATGGACCTGATCGGCGTGACTGAGTAAAAAGATCTTGTGTTGGATGATGTAAAAGAGCTCTTTTAAAACTGCAAGGTCGTACCTTTCATCTGTTGACTATTTCTTACTGACAGAGTATTGTATGCACGTAATTGATTGTGAGTATTTCGTAATGGAATAATTATTGGACCTGAAGGAGCGTGGTTGCAGTGAGAAAGTGGGCAACAGCGGCAGTGCTTCTGGGACTGCTGGCGGGGAGGGCCTGCGCGGCGGGGCTGGAGCAGAGCGGCAAAGGCATGTCGGTGTGGTTTGACGCCGGCGGCTCGGTGGGCGAGTCCTATTCGACCATCGTGGTGAACGGAGCGAAACAGGCGGCGGCCGATCTGGGCGTGGATTTGAAGATCGTCTACTCGGACTGGAACTCCGAGAAGATGCTCGAGAATTTCAAGAACGGCCTGGCGGTCCGCCCTACGGGATTCGTGGTCATGGGACACCCGGGAGACGACGCCTACGCTCCTCTGGTGGACGAGGCCTTTGACAATGGAATGATCGTGACCTGCGTCGATACGGACCTTCCAAAGCTTCAGGCCAAGTACCAGGGACGGGGCTTCGGCTTCATCGGCACCGACAACTGGAAGCAGGGCGCCGAGCTGGCCCGCGAGATCCTGCGCCGCAGGGAGTTTAAGAAGGGCGACCGCGCCTTTGTGTGGGGGCTGAAACGCCTCGAAGGCCGCGGACGCCGTGCCAGGGCTCTGCTTGAGGAGTTTGGGAAGGCCGGCCTGACGGTGGATTACCTGGAGATTTCCGACGAGGTCAACAAGGACGCCTCTCTGGGCGCGCCTGTGCTGGCGGGATATCTGGCTTCCCATCCCGACTGCAAACTGATCGTAGTGGACCACGGCGCTCTTACGGGACAGATGGGGAACTTCCTGCGCGCCGCCGGACTGAAGCCCGGCGAGATCTACGCTGCGGGTTTCAGCCTGACTCCCGCGACGGTGGGCGCCATCGAAAGCGGCTACCTGAGCCTGACCTCGGAAGCCCAGCCCTACCTGATGGGCTATCTGTCGGTCCTGCAGATCGTGAACACGGCGAAATACCGCTTTGGCGGGCTGAACGTGGACACGGGGGGCGGCTATGTGTCGGTGGAGAACATCAAGGCCGTGGCTCCTCTGGCTAACGCTGGAATACGGTAAATCACGCAAAGACAATCAAAGCGAGGAGATTTTCTCTCCCCGCTTTTTTTGTTCCGATGTTATGATAAAGACGCACGAGATTTTAACGAAAATTCAGAGGTGACAGAATGTCCGATAACGCGGCTGTTCGGATGAGCGGAATTTGGAAGTCCTTCGGCACCATTTCGGCGCTGCGCGGCGTCGATCTGGAGCTGCGCAGGGGTGAGGTGCTGGCGCTTTTGGGCGACAACGGCGCTGGCAAGTCCACGCTGATCAAGATCATGGCTGGGCTTTACAAACCGGATCGCGGCGAGATGGCCGTGGGCGGCGCGCCGGTGGACTGGAGCCATTACGACGTGGCGCAGGCCCGTTCCATTGGCGTGGAGACGGTCTATCAGGAGCGATCCCTCGGCGAACGCCAGCCGCTGTGGCGCAACGTCTTTGTCGGGCGGCCTCTTAAAAACGCCCTGGGATTTATCGACGTCAAGCGGGAAAAGGCCGAAACCATGAAGCTGCTGTCGGAACTGCTCGGGCTGAAGGGCGTGGGGCTGCACGCCGACGCGAGCGTGAGCACCCTTTCGGGCGGCGAACGCCAGGGCCTGGCGATCGCGCGAGCCATGTACTTTGACGCGTCGATCATTATCCTCGACGAGCCGACGACGGCCTTGGCCATCTCGGAGGTGGAGAAGGTCCTCAACTTCGTGGAGCGCGTCCGTCAGGCCGGCAAGAGCTGTATTTTCATCAGCCACGAGCTGCCCCATGTATACCGCATTTCCGACCGTTTCGCGGTGATGGAGCAGGGGCGGATCGGCGCGGTGCTCGACAAGAAAACCACGTCGCTGGAAGATCTGGCGCGGCGGCTTCTGCTGGGAGAGGGGGAAGGACGATGATCGGGATGCTGTGGGGCCGCTGCCGGCGGCAGTCCCTGGTGACTCTCGCCCTCCTGCTGCTCTGGGGGGCCTTCGCCCTCGCCAGCCCTGTGACTTTCGGCAGCGCGAGGATCTATCGTTCCTTCATGTCCACTATTCCTGTCACCATGATCCTGACGCTGGGAATGACGCTGCTGGTCCTTTCGGGCGAGATGGACATGAGCTTTCCTTCGGTGTCGGCCGCAGCGGCCTTCGTCTTTGCCTGGCTGTACGCGAAGGCGGGTGTGAGCGCGCCTCTGGCCTTTGCCGCCGCGCTGGCTTCGGGCGCGCTGATGGGGTGGCTGAACGGGCTGCTGGTGGTCAAAATCGGGGTGCCGTCGATCATAGCCACCATCGGCACCCAATTTCTCTGGCGCGGCCTGATCCTGCTGCTTGCCGACGGCATCGCCATCCCTCTGGCCTCGGTGCGCGAAACGGCGCTGCACGCCTTTTTCGCGGGGCGTATCGGGAGCTGGGAGACGCCTGTGCAGGCGCTGTGGGCTTTGGCCGTGGGCATCGCCTTGAGTTTGCTTTTGAACCGCCACAGCTTTGGCGAAGCGCTGCTTTTCATCGGCGACAACCGGAAGACGGCGCAGATGATGGGCATCCCAGTAAAGCGCGTGAGAATCGCCGTTTTTACCCTTATGGGTTTTCTGGCCGCCTTCGCGGGTCTGCTCGCCACGCTGGAATTGAACAACTGGTGGCCCACCCAGGGCGAGGGGTACATGCTGCTGGTTTTCGCCGCGGTCTTCGTGGGAGGCACGTCGGCCTACGGAGGCGAGGGGACCATTTACGGCTCCTTTGTCGGCTCGATCATCATCGGCATCATCGAAGCGGGCATCGTCAGCGCCGGCCTGGTCGGCTTCTGGACCCGTTTTGTCCACGGCCTGGTGATCATCCTGTCGGTGGGGGGATACGCGCTGATAGCGCGGCGGAAAAATCGCTGGGATTCTGAGTAGTACTAATTGCCCATTGACGTGTTTAATATCAAATCGAAGAACCACGTCAAAAGATTTCAGCGCAAGGGGCGCAAAGGTTCGCAAAGGAAAACCTTGAAAGGCTTTTAGAACCGCAAATTTAATCAAAGTCTATAAATTATCATTACAGTAATTCGTTTTCTAGTTAATAATTTAGGTCTTGTTTTTCCTTCGCGACCTTTGCGCCCTTTCTGTTCAGCCTTTGCGTTGAAATCCTTTGACTTTGATCTTCGGTCTGACATTAAGCGCGCACAATGCGAATTAGTATAAAGGGCGGCCCCTTTCTCTGGGCGCGTTATTTTCTGTGGTTGCCGAATAGCCTTTGCCGCGGCATGGGAGAAGTTGAAAAGGGCCTGACGCCATTTTCTTGGCGTCAGGCCCTTTTGCGGACTTTTGGATCCGAGGGGCTCCTATTCAATGGTAAGGTTGCCCAGATAGTTCAGGCGGCCGTCGCAGAAATCTTCCATTCCGACCAGGTCTTTGCGTCCGCCGTAAAGCTCGTTGGGGACGGCGAGAGAGACGAAGGGATGCACTTCGTCCAGGCGGTCCCATACTTTCTGGAACGCCGTCTTACGGCCGGCGGGGTCGACGGAGCTGTTCGCCAGGTCGATCGCCTCGTCGATAGTCTTATCCTTCAGCACGGTCCAGTTGGTGGAGCCGATGCTGGTGGAGTGGAACAGCGACAGCCAAAACTGGCCGGCGTCGCGGTTTGTCTGCATTCCCCAGGTGCTGATGATCATGTCCTGGGCGTTGGTCTTGACCTTGTCGTCGAAGACGCCTGACTCCATGACTATGATGTTGATCTTGATGCCCGCTTGGGCGAACATGGACTGGAGTACCGTCGCGCCGTCCACGCGGTCCTGATAGCTGCTGATCCAGAGTTCGAGAGTCAGCCCGTCGGGATAGCCGGCTTCTTTCAGAAGCTCCTTTGCCCTGGCGGGGTCGTAGGGATGGACTTTGGGATGATCGGGGGTGAAGGTGCTTGAGGGGACGAGAGGGCCCAGAGGAGGCACGGCCTTGCCCTGGTAGACGACCTGGGCGTAGGCTTCCTTGTTGACGGCGTACTCGATGGCCATGCGGACCCTTGGGTCTTTGAGCGCGCCCTTTTGGGTGTTCATGCCCAGATAGATCAGGTTGTGCCCGGGCGCTTTGATGGCTTTGACCCGGCCTTCCTCGTTGATGCGCTCGAACTCGCTGGTCGGAACTTGGTAGATCAGGTCCGCCTTGCCGGTTTCAAGGGCGATGACGCGGCTGCTTTCGTCGGAAATGACCAAAAAGTTGATGTTCTTCGATTTCGGCTTGGCTCCGTGGTAATCCTCAAAGGCGGTCAGCTCGAGCCGCTCGCCCTTGACCCATCTCTTGAACTTGTAAGGGCCGGTGCCCACGGGGTTGCGGAAATACTCTTTTCCGGCGGCTTCTACGGCTTTGCGGCTGAAGATGCTGGCGTAGGGGTGCTTCATGGATTCAAGCCAGCCGCCGACGGGACCGAGGGTCTTGACGATCACGGTGTACTTGTCGATGATCTCGAAGCCCTTGGGGTCGATGCATTTAGCCTTGGATTTGGCGTAGACCGATTCGGAAGAAAGGGCGCGCTGAAAGGAGTAGACCACGTCGTCGGCGGTGAACTCTTCTCCGTTGTGGAATTTCACGCCCCTTTTAAGATAGAACTTGTAGGTCTGAGGATCGAGGATTTCCCAACGTTCAGCCAGCACGGGAACAATTTCCTTGGTCTTGCCGTCGACGGTGACCAGCGTCTCGTTGATGTGCTTGATGACGGCGAAGGACATGGTGTCCACCGCTTTCAGCGGATCCATGGTTTTTGCGTCGCCGGGCAGGCCCACGTTCAGCGTTTCCAGGTTGGCCGCGCGGAGAGGAGCCGCGAAGGCGAGGAGAAGAGTGAGGATGAAGAGCGTCTTTTTCATGTTCAGCAAAATACTCCTTTCAAGTCATTTTTCTTTGCCCGAATGGGCTTTCGTAGACTGCGCCGCACAGTCCGCCGCTTTATTCCCGGCCAGTCAGGGCGTTGAGGGCCGTGGTGGCCATCACTTCCATACCGATGGGGATGGAACGGTCGTCGGCGTAGAAATTGATCGAGTGGGTGGGGCAGTGGGGGCCGCCGGGCGTGCGGCAGCCGAGCCTGAATAGAACGCCCGGAGCCTTTTCGAGGAAGTAGGCGTAATCCTCGCCGCCCATGGCGGGGGAGGCCAGCTCGACGACGCGCGTCACGCTCTTCACCTGCGCGCAGGCGCGGCGTACGCGGTCTACCCAGGTTTTGTTCACGGCCGTGGGAATGGCTTCTGGCGTGATTTCCACGGTGGCCTTCCCGCGGAGGCTTGTGGCGACGCCTTCAGCGATTTCGCGGACGCGGCGGTGGAATTTTTCCTGGGTCTCCTTGCGCAGATAGCGGATGCAGCCGTCGAGCACCACCGGGCCGCCGATGTAGGAATTGGAGATGCCGCCTTGGATGCGCCCGAAGGTGACCAGCGCGCAGTCCGTGGGCGCCAGCTCGCGGGATCCCAGGCTTTGGAGCGTGGTGACGATCGTGGAAGCGATGAGGATCGTGTCCACGCCGAAGTGGGGGTAGCCGCCGTGGGCCTGCTTGCCCTCGATAGTGATTTTGAGGATGTCCACGCCGGCGGTCATGAAGTCGTCGCGCACGCCTATTTCTCCGAGATAGATGTCGGGGAGGGCGTGAAGCGCCATGACGGCGTCCACATGAGGATTTTCCATGACTCCGGCTTCGATGAACTCCCGGCCTCCGCCCAGCTCTTCCTCGGCGTGCTGAAAGAAGAACTTGACTGTCCCCGCGAAGCGGTCCCTGAATTCGCTCAGGAGCCACGCTGTGCCAAGAAGGGCCGCGGTGTGAGTGTCATGCCCGCATCCGTGGAAGACTCCGGGGTTTTTTGAGGCAAAAGGAACGCCCGACTGTTCCTGTATAGGCAACGCGTCGATGTCGGCGCGGATGCCTATGCACAGGTCGGGGCCCTTTCCGGTTCCGCGCAGCGCGGCGAAGATCCCTGTGCCCGACGAGCCCATGCGCTGGATTTTGTCCATGCCGAAGCCCTTCAGCTTTTCTTCGATCAGGGCGGAGGTGGCGGCCTCGTGGAAACTCAGTTCAGGATTCTGATGGATCTGGTGGCGCCACTGGATCACTTCTGGAGCGATCTCCTGAACTCGTTTGGCTAATTGTTCGTACACCTTTTGTTCCTCCTTTACATTGAGAAAAAAGCCAGCTGGTAAAAACGAGTTGATATCGTTTTTCGCACAGCTGGCTTTCAGAATCAGAGAAACCTTAGCGGTCCTTGATGATCTCTATAATTGTGCGGTCTACGTCCTTCATGCCTTCCATGTTGAGGCGCGCGGCATTTTCCGCGGTCTTGGTGAAGCTGGCGATGTCCACCACGCCCTGGGACACCTTCATGCCGCCGCCGGCCAGGGCGATCTGAGCCGCGTAAAAGGCTTCGGTCGCTCCGGTGCCCACTTTGAGGGCGCAGGATTCCTTCGCGCCGTCGCAGAGCATGCCCGTGATGTTGCCCAGCACCAGTTCCATGGCCTTCTGGGCCTGTCTGTCGTTTCCGCCCATAACGTTGACGATGCCCGCGGCGGCTCCGGCTCCGGCCGCGACGGCGCAGCCGCAGACAGGGCTCAGACGGCCCATGCGGCTTTTGATAAAGCTGGTGGCCAGGTGGCTGTAGGCCACGGCGCGGGCAATTTCTTCGCGGCTCTTGCCTTGGGCCGTTCCGACCACATAGACCGGCAGGATGGCCGTAATGCCGTGGTTGCCGCTGCCAGCGCTGCTCATGACGGGCATGGACACGCCGTCCATGCGCGCGTCGGAAGCGGCCGCGGCGACGGCTTTCACCTGAGCGGCCAGGTCGTCCTTATAAGCGGCGCCGGCAGCGTCGCGGACCGCGCGGCCAAGGCCGAGGCCCACGTTGTGCTCAAAACCGTAGTTGGAGATCGTGAGGTTCATGTTTATGCCCTGCCAGATATAATCCACGTCTTCCGCGGAAATATCCTGAGCGAGAGCCACCAGCTCTTCAAAGTTCATCTTTTTGACCTGTTCCGAAACTGGAGCTCCGGAACCGTCCTTCACGACGGGCTGAGCCTTGAAGACTTCCCTGTCGTTTCTCTTCACAAGAGTGATGTTCGAGTGAGTTCCTTCGATAATCGCCGTGCCCGTATCGCCGCCGCGGTGAGCCACGGCGGAGACGAAAACGCCGCCGTGGCCGTTGGCTGTGAGTTTGACCTTGCCTTCCGAGATAAACTTTTTCGCAGCCGCCAGATCGGCGTCGGAGGCATCTTTAAGAACTTCAAGGCCATAGGCGCTGTGGCCGCAGAAGACGGCCAGGGCCGCCGCGATCACGTTGCCGCGCTCGCCCTGCGTGCCGGGGACGCCCACGGCAATGCCGTTCTTGAAGATGTTGTCGCTGACGACAACCTCCAGACTTTCCGCGGGGCCGTTCAGCTCCTCACAAGCGCGCGCTACGGCCAGCGCGACGGCTCCGGGCTCGGTACATCCCAGGGCGGGTTTCACTTCCTGGCGAAGGAACTCGCTAATTGTAAACATGAAATCACATACCTTTCATCAGAATGACTGCTCTATGTTTCAAATAATTTTACTTTCTACAAATACCCTCGCACACCGTCGCCTTGACGAGTTCGAGGAACTTCTCAGGGGTATGGGGTTCAATGACGCAGCCGGGACCGACGATGACGCCCTTGCCGCCATTGCTCGACGCTGTGAGACGAACTTCCGCGGCTACTTCTTCTTCGGTCTTGGAGAGCCAGTTCTTGCCCTGGCTGAGGCCGCCGATAAAGGCCTTGGTGCTGTATTTCCGGACCTCTTCCATGGAGGGGCCGTCGTCGCGGTCGTGCCAGCTCAGTCCCTGAACGGGGTAGTCCTGCATTTCGTCGATACGGGCTCCTGCGCCGTGGATGTGCAGCACGTTGAACCACGTGCGGTCCTTCACGGAATTCAGGATTTCCATGTCGTACTTTTTGACGAAAGCCTCGTGTTCGGCCTTTTCCATGGTTCCGCGGCATGAAAGCTGCGTCGCGAAGAAGAAGCCGTCGGCTCCGAGGTCCACCGAAGCTTTGACGAACTGGAGCGTCGCCTGGGTCACAATCTCAAGGGCGCGGTAAATGCGTCTCGGATCCTCGCGCATGTGCTCCACGAGCATCTGGGGGCTGCAGATCTTGGCCAGGGTGGTCATGGGGCTGAACACCGTCTGAAGGAAGGGCACGTGCTCGTCCATGCTCTCCATGAGAAGGCGCTGGGCTTCGAGGACGATGGCGTACTCTCCCGCGGTGCCGGAGATGCGGCGGATTTTGTCCCAGTCTTTGATGTCCTTGATGACCGAATCATGAAGCACAGGAGCCTGAAGATAATCGGGAAACACGTCCAGGTTGGCGCCCAGGTCCACGGCGGAGTAGAGTCCATAGGGCATGAACTTGATGAAGTCAAGGTCGTAGCGCTTCTGGTTGGCCAGGGAGAGCTCGGCCAAACGGCGGGGGTGGCGGTCCCTGTTGGGGAAGTGCATCCACAGGCTGTAGGGGACGCGGTCGTTTTCTTTGAGCGCAATGGCGTTTTCGATTCTCTGTTTGTGAGTGTACATGGCTATCATAACCTCCAAAATGTTTTTTTTAAAGAGCTTTGAGTAAAAAACTCAAAGTTTTTAACGATATTTTTTAAAGTCAGCTACTTTTGCGTCGTTTTATCCGCGGCGGGATCAGGGAGAGGCGGCGCTCGGGAGTCTGTCCGGGAGTGGCGTTGGCGATCAGCCTGTTTAGCCGGTCGCAGGCGACGCACATGTGTTCGTGCAGGAGCACCGTGGCCTCCACGGTGTCTCCCGCGCGGCAGGCCTCCAAGATGGCCTCATGGTCCTGCAGGGCCTTTTCCTGGACGTTGGGAAGGCTGATGTCTACCTTGATGTAGCGGTCCACTCGGGCGTATTGAGCCTCGATCAGTTCCATGAGGCGCTCTTTTCTGCCCACTTCGTAGAGCGCCTTGTGGAAATCCCAGTTCATGTTCCTCTTCTTCTCGTCGGGGTCATAAAGCTTTTGGGTGGAGAGCAGAAGAACTTGGTGGATTCTCTCGGCGTCCTGGTCGGTCATGTTGTCCACCACATAGCGTAGCATCAGCGATTCAAGAGCGTAGCGTATCTCGAAGATCTCGTGGAGCTCTTCGATCGAGAAAGAAGCGACCACGGCGCCCTTGTAGGGGATTATGCTCACCAGCCCCTCGCTCGAAAGCTGCATCAGCGCCTCGCGCACGGGGATCCTGCTCACGTTGTACTGCGCCGCCAGCTCATACTGGCGAAGCTGCTGGCCGTCCTGGTAGCGCCCTTTCAGGATGTCGTCGCGGAGGCATGTGTACACTCGTTCGTTCATGGTCAGTTTTTCATTTTTTTCCATAAAAACTCACCTGTTCTCTCGCGAAATTAAAGGCTTCCTTGAAGATTTTCTCGTCAGGACAGTAGACCCGCATCAGCGTGCTCCACTTGCCCTTGAGCAGCAGGACGCGCAGTTCCGCCAGAGGTTTGACCTCGAGCACGTCCTCCCACTCAATTTCCTTGGTTACGCTGCGGGCTGGGTTCAAGTCGCCGCGTACGGCAAAGGGAAGGCGGTTCAGCAGCGAACCGCCCGAAGGGCCGGAAATTCTCATGGTTTCGGAGAAAAGGCCCGCTTTTTCGAATCGGTAGAGCACGGCGTAGCCCTGTCTGTAAAAGATGACGCTGACGCCGGCGAAGAGGCAGGCCAGCGCCGCAGCCAGATAGGACGCGAAAATAGACGCCGCCCTGAGGTGCTCGCCATGAAGAGCGCCGCCGAAGATCCTCTGCGCCGCGGCCATGGCCAGGACCGTCCCGAACCACAGAAGCGCCGAGGCGGAAAGCAGATCCAGCAGGATCAGCGGATTGGCGAACACGGGGACTCCGCAGAACCACCGCAGAGTCCGGGCCTGTTCCGAGGCGGACTGAGCCGCCTCAGGGCTAGCGGAGCTCTGCCTTTCTGGTTTAGTCATGGGCCCTCAGGTTTCTTGTGCAGTGGCAGGCCACGAAATGCCCGTTTTCGACTTCCACCAGAGGGGGCGTTTGCGCGGCGCAGATTTCCTGACGGTAGGCGCAACGTCCCGCGAAGCGGCAGCCCTTGGGCGGATTCACGGGGCTGGGAACGTCGCCTTCGAGGAGGATTCTCTGCTTTTTTGCTCCGATCCTCGCCACGGGAACCGCCGAAAGCAGTGCCTGGGTGTAGGGATGGAGCGGTTCTTTAAACAGCACCGTGTTGTCGGCCTTTTCCACGACCTGCCCCAGGTACATCACGGCCACTTCGTCGGAGACGTAGCGCACCACGCTCAGGTTGTGGGAAATGAACAGATAGGTGTAGCCCTTTTCCTCTTTCAGCTCGTCCAGCAGGTTCAGCACCTGGGCCTGAATGCAGACGTCCAGCGCCGAAACTGGCTCGTCGAGGACGATAAACTGGGGGTCCAGCGCCAAAGCGCGCGCAATGCCGATCCTCTGGCGGCGTCCGCCGTCCAGCTCGTGGGGGAAGGATGTGGTCAGGCGCGACGCCAGTCCGACGATATCCATCAGCGAGGCTACTTTTTTGTCCAGCTCGTGGCGGTTTGCGCAGGCTTTATTGATGATCAGCGGCTCCGAGATCAGTTGTGAGACCGACATTCTGGGGTTGAGAGACGAAAAGGGATCCTGAAAGACGATCTGAGCGTTGCGGCGAAACTGCGCCCGTTTCTCGCCGTTGAATTTCAGGGAGTCCTCGCCGTTGAAGAAGACCTCGCCGCCCGTAGCTTCGATCAGGCCGATGACGACGCGGCCGAGCGTGGACTTGCCGCAGCCCGACTCTCCGACCAGCCCCAGCGTCTTGCCGCGGGGGATCGTGAGGGACACGTCGTCCACGGCGTGAAGCAGCCCTCCGGAGACGTTGAAGTATTTCTTCAGATGGCGGATATCCAGCAGGATCTCCTTATTTGAGGCGGCGTTATCCTGGTTCTTCGTCATGTTCGTGCAGTCGCTCATTATTTTGCCTCCTCTGAAGTCTGAGCGCCGCTGGCGCGTCCCAGCGGGAAATGGCAGTCGACAAAATGCCCGGGCTCTATTTCGTGCATGCCGCAGGCTCTTTCATGGCAGATTGGCTGCGCATAGGGACAGCGCGGCGAGAAACTGCATCCTGAGGGGAGGTTCGTGGGGTCGGGCGGAAGTCCAGGGATGACGGCAAGTTTTCCGCCGAGCGGACTTTCAAGGTCGGGAACGGCGTTGAAAAGCCCCTGCGTGTAGGGGTGCATGGGATGGTTGTAGAGCGAGTTGATGTCGGCGTACTCCACCAGGTGCCCCGCGTACATGATCGCCACGTCGTCACAGGTTTCGGCTACGATGCCGAGATCATGGGTGATCAGCAGCATGGATGTGCGGACTTTGCTCTGCAGCTCCTTGATCAGTTCGAGGACCTGAGCCTGGATCGTCACGTCCAGCGCCGTGGTAGGCTCGTCGGCGATCAGAAGCTGAGGCTTGCAGGCCAGGGCGATGGCGATGCCCACACGCTGACGCATGCCGCCGGAGAACTGGTGGGGGTAATCGCCGGCGCGCTCGGGACGGATCCCCACGAGGCGCAGCATCTCATGAGCGCGTTCGCGGGCTTCCGAGCCCTTCAGGTGGGAGTGCAGGGACACCATTTCCATGATCTGTTCCTCCACGGTCATGATGGGGTTCAGCGACGTCATGGGATCCTGGAAAATCATGGCGATTTCTCCGCCGCGGACGCGGCGCTTCTCCGCCTCGGTCATTTTGCGGACGTCCTGCCCGTTGTAGAGGATCTCGCCGCTGGTAATCTCGCCGGGAGGCGACTGGATCAGCTGGAGGATCGCCAGGGCGGTGGTCGTCTTGCCGGCGCCCGTCTCGCCGACGAAGCCCAGGGCCTTGCCGCGTTCAAGGGAAAGGTTCAGGTGGTTTACGGCTTTGACGATGCCCGAGTCGGTGTTGAACTGCACAGAAAGGTTTTTAATGTCGAGGAGTAAATCTTTTTTATCGGTCATAGTAGTCACCTATCTCTTCTGTTTGGGGTCCAGAGCGTCGCGAAGGCCGTCGCCGAGGAAGTTCAGCGCCAGGATTGTGAACATGATAGCCAGTCCGGGGAAAATGCTCATGTAGGCGCTGTTTCTCAGATAGGGACGCGCCGCGGACAGCATTCCGCCCCACTCGGGGTAGGGAGGCTGGATGCCCAGGCCGAGGAAGCTCAGCGTCGCCGCGAACAGGATCGCGTTGGCCACGCTCAGAGTGGACTGGACGATGAGCGGCGCCGCACAGTTGGGAAGGATGTAGAGACAGATGATGCGCGTATGGGACGCACCCATGGCGCGGGCGGCTTCGATGAATTCCATGTCCTTGACCGAAAGCACTGAGGCGCGGGTAAGCCGGGCGAACTTCGGAATCGACGTGATGCCCACGGCCACCATCAGGTTGACCAATCCAGGCCCGAGAACCGAGGAAATCACGATGGCCATCAAAATGGTGGGGATCGCCAGCTGGATGTCCATGAGGCGCATCAGGAAAGCGCCCAGCCTGCCGCCGAAGTAGCCGGAAATCGCGCCGATCAGGCCGCCCACGATCAAAGAGATGGAAACGGCGATCAGGCCGACCTGCAGGGAGATCCTGGAACCGTAGATCAGGCGGCTCAGAATGTCGCGGCCGAATTCATCGGTGCCGAGGAGGTGCAGGGCCGTCGGCGCCTTGCGGATCATCATGTAGTCCTGTTCGGCGTAGCCGAAGGGAGCCAGGTGTTCGGCGAAAATGGCCGTGAAGATCAGAACCAGCAGGATGAAAAGCCCGAAGAGGGCCAGGTAGTTTCGGCGCAGGCGTATAAGCGTGTATTTCAGCATTGAATTGTTTTCAGACATAGCGTCGGCGCCTCCTTACTTGACGTGAATGCGGGGATCGACGACCGCGTACAAGAGGTCGACCGCCAGGTTGATGAAGCTGAAAGCGATGGAAATGAACAGGACGCCGCCTTGGATGATCGGGTAGTCTCTCATCTTGATGGCTTCCAGCATAAGCCGTCCCACGCCGGAAATGGAGAAGATGGCTTCCGTGACGATGGAGCCGCCGAGCAGGACTCCGAACTGCATGCTGACGATGGTCATGATGGGGATCATGGCGTTGGGCAGAGCGTGCTTCCAAATGACGACCCGCTCTATTTGTCCTTTGGCCCGGGCGGTCCTGATATAGTCCGATTTAATGACTTCAAGCATGCTCGAGCGGGTCATGCGGGCAAAGAGCGCCGTGGACGAGCCTGAAAGCGTGACCACGGGCAGGACCATTTCGCTCAGCGTGTCGAAGCCCATGGAGGGCAGCCAGCCGAGGTTGACTGAGAAGGCGAGGATCAGCAGCAGCCCCGTCCAGAAGGTGGGCATAGATACTCCGAGCAGCGTAAAAAGGGTGACTACGCTGTCCAGAATCGAATACTGACGTATGGCGCAGATAATGCCGAGAGGCAGCCCTATCAGGGTGCTGAACAGGACCGCTGAAAAAGCCAGCTTCATGGTCGTGGGAATTCTGATGGCCAGTTCCATGGAGACGGAGCTCTTCATCGAGTAGGAATAGCCCAGGTCGAAGTGGACCACGGCGTTATAGACATAACGTCCGAACTGAACAAAAAACGGCGCGTCCAAACCATGTTCCTCACGGAAGGAGGCCACCGCTTCTGGCGTGGCTTCCTCTCCCAGAGCGATGCGGGCGGGATCGCCGGGAGTGAAATAAAGCAGCGTGAACAGGATGAACATCACGCTGAGAATGATTGGGATCAGCTGTAAAATTCTTCGCAATGCATACTTGAGCACAGGAGCATCTCCTTTTTCTCAATTTGGTTTTGTTCAGGGAACAATTCTATGAGTGCGATGAGGGGGAGTCCTCTTGAGATGATGACGCCGCGGCGCCGGGGAAAATAGGGCCTCCGGCGCCGCTTTTTTCAGAGCCTTTGCGGGAAACTCCCTTTAAAGGCGCTTCTGCTCCGGATAGTGCACGTTGCCAAGATAGTTCACCTTGCCGTCATAGAGGTCTTCAAGGCCGACCAGGTCTTTCTGGCCTCCGTTCAGCTCTTCGGCGTGGGACATGTAAACCCAGGGATGGAGCTCGTTAATGCGGTTCCAGATCTGCATGAACAGCTCGTCGCGCTGCTTTTCGTCGGTGCATTTGGTGGCCTCGTCGATCAGCTTGTCCGTCAGATCGTCGTCGTAGCGGGCGGAGTTGGTCGAAGCGATTGAAGACTTGGTGAACTGGGACTGCCAGTAGATGCCGGCGTCGCGGTTCGTCTGCATTCCCCAGGTAGCCAGGTACATATCGTGGTTGCCCTCGCGGACCTTGTCGTTGATGACGGCGTTCTCGTAGACGGTGACCTTGACCTTGATGCCGATCTGGGCAAGCATGTTCTGGATGACCGTGGCGCCGTTGATTCGGTCCGAAGCGTTCATGACCCAGAGGTTCAGCTCCAGGTCCTTGACGCCGGCTTCCTTCAGGAGCTGTTTGGCCTTTTCGGGGTCATAGGGCCAGGCCTTAGCGTCGGCGGGGAAGAAAGAGCAGGCCGTGGGAAGCGGGCCTTTGGGGACGATGGCGTTGCCGCCGTAAACGACCTGGTTGTAGGCTTCCTTGTTGATGCCGTATTCAATGGCGAGGCGCACGCGGGGATCGCTGAGCTTGGGGCTGTGGACGTTCATGGCGAGGTGGAGGAGCACGAGGCCGGGGGCCTTGACCACTTTCACCCTGTCGCTGTCCTGGAGACGGTCGAAATCGGCGGGAGGAACGGCATAGATCATGTCCACCTTGCCGGTTTCAAGAGCGATAACGCGGCTGCTGTCGTCGGGAAGGACCACGAAAGTCATTTTCTTGGCGTAGGGCTTTTCTCCCCAGTAGTCCGCGAAGGCTTCAAATTCGACCTTCTCGCCCTTGGTCCAGCTGACGAACTTGTAGGGGCCGGTTCCGACAGGCTGGCGGAAATAGTCCTTGCCTGCCGCCTCGACGGCCTTGCGGTTCAGTATGGTGGCGTAGGGGTGCTTCATGGAGCCAAGCCAACCGCCGACGGGGCCGTTTGTGCGGACGATCACTGTGTACTTGTCGATGACCTCGAAACCCTTGGGATCAATCCAGACGCCCTTGGATTTAGCGAACACGGAGCGGCTCTTGTCGGTCACTCTGGTCAGGGAGAAGACCACGTCGTCGGCGGTGAATTCCTCGCCGTTGTGGAACTTCACGCCCTTGCGAAGGTGGAACTTGTAGGTCGACGGGTCGAGCATTTCCACGCTTTCGGCGAGGACCGGCACAAGCTGGCGGGTCTTTCCGTCCACGGTAAAGAGAGGTTCGTAAATCTGTTTCTGCATCGAATAGGAGAAGGTGTCCACCGAATTCTGAGGGTCGAAGTTCTTCGCGTCGATGGATACGCCCACGCGGAGTTCTTCGCCGCGGGGTGCGGCGGCTGCGGCGAAGGGAATCGCCATGACGAGCGCCAGGCAGAGTGCGAGTGCTTTTTTGTTCATTACAAGTGCCCCTTTCTTCTGACAATATTTTTAGGATCTTGCGAGCTCATTTCATGCGGCCTTACTGGATGGGCTCCCCCTATCACATCGCTGTCGAGCAAAACGGCAGAAAGGTCGTCGGATCCTCCGTGAAAGAGAGTATCCCATTTCACGGCTTGATTCTAGCAGAAGATATGCAAAGTGCAACTAGCACTCCGGGGAAATAATCAGTTTTTCGACGGGGAAGAAAGAGGCAAAAGAAGAGGGGAAAAGTTCTTTTATTAACTTTAAACTTTAAAAGTAGCTATTTTTTGCGTTATTGTTGTTTTTTTTACGACTCTAATTTGTAATTAATGTAGATTTTCAGATTATGCTTCATGATCTCCATGACCTGGAACGGAAGTATTCTTTTTTGCATGCTCGGGGTTTTCGTTTTGATATTGATGGAATATAGTATTCTTTGCCTTGCATTTTTAAGAAAAATTGTATATCATGCGAAGTGCTTCCCTGAGCGGAAATAGCCGTAGCCGGGATTTGCTTTTGTTCATGGGTCCTTTTTAGCGTGTGTTGCGAAGGGGAGTCTGCGGCGCCGGAGGGGGCGAGCCCTTCAGCGCCGCTCTTTTATGCTTTTACCGTAAAATCTCTTCAGAAGCTGAGGCGTTTCTGTTCAGGATAATGGAGGTTGCCGAGATAGTTTATCTTGCCGTCATAGAGGTCTTCAAGGCCGATCAGGTCCTTTTGTGCTCCGTTCAGCTCTTCGGCGTGAGACAGGTAGACCCATGGATGAAGCTCATTGATGCGATCCCAGATTTGCATGAACAGCTCGTTGCGCTGTTTTTCATCGATGCATTGGTTTGCTTGTCTGAGCAGGTTGTCCGTCAGATCGTCGTCATAGCGAGCGGTGTTGGTGGAAGCGATCGAAGACTTTGCGAACTGGAACTGCCAGAAGGTGCCGGCGTCGCGGGAGTTCTGCATTCCCCATGTAGCCATGTACATGTCGTGCTTTCCTTCGCGGACCAGGTCGTTGATGACGGCGTTCTCGTACACCGTAACGTTGACCTTGACGCCGATCTGGGCCAACATGTTCTGGATAACTGTGGCGCCGTTGATTCGGTCCGAAGCGTTCATGACCCATAGATTCAGCTCCAAATCTATGACGCCGGCTTCCTTCAGAAGCTGTTTTGCCTTCTCGGGATCGTAAGGCCAGGCCTTGGCGTTATCGGGGAAGAATGATGAGGCGGTGGGCAGTGGTCCAAGAGGAACAATGGCGTTGCCCTCGTATACGACTTGGTTGTAGACCTCTTTATTGATGCCGTATTCAATGGCGCGGCGCACTCGTGGGTCTGAGAGCTTGGGGTTGTGGGTGTTCATAGCGATGTGGAGGAGCACCAGTCCAGGAGTTTTTACCACTTTCTCGGTCTTGCTGTCCATCAGGCGGCTGAAATCTGAGGGAGGAACGGCGTAGATCATGTCCACTTTTCCCGTCTCGAGGGCGATGATTCTGCTGCTGTCGTCGGGAAGGACCACGAAAGTTATTCTCTTCGCGTAGGGTTTCTCGCCCCAATAATCCTTAAAGGCTTCCATCTCCACTTTTTCGCCCTTGTTCCAGCTGACGAACTTATAAGGGCCTGTTCCCACGGGTTTGCGGAAATAGTCTTTCCCGGCCTCTTCGACGGCCTTGCGGTTGAGCATGCCAGCGTAGGGGTGCTTCATGGAATCGAGCCAACCGCCCACGGGGCCGTTGGTGCGGACGATCACCGTGTACTTGTCGATAATCTCAAAACCTTTGGTGTCGATCAAAATGCCCATGGATTTGGCGAACACGGAGCGGGTGGGGTCAGCCACGCGAGTCAGCGAGAAGACCACGTCATCAGCAGTGAATTCCTCGCCGTTATGGAACTTTACGCCCCTGCGGAGGTGAAACTTGTAAGTGGAAGGATCAAGCCTTTCCACGCTTTCGGCGAGGATGGGCTGAAGTTTGCGGGTCTTGCCGTCCACAGTGAAGAGCGGTTGGTATATCTGTTTTTGCATCGAATATGAAAAGGTGTCTACCGAGTTATGAGGATCGAAGTTCTTTGCATCAATGGAGACGCCCACGCGGAGAGTTTCACCGCGCGGCTCGGCTAGGGCCGTGGTGGAGAAGGCCATAACAAGCGCCAGACAGAATACAAGTGCTTTTTTGTTCATAACAAGTGCTCCCTTCTATGACTGTAGTTTTGTGGTTCATGAGTTTCGTGCGGTTGTGCCCGATGACTCCCCATTAATCAGACTAAACCGCAGAAAGCCCGTAGGCATTTGTGAAAATTGTATCCGCCTTCATGCTGTTATTTTATCATGAAATATACAAATCGCAATTTTTAATCTGATGATAAAAAGCTACAAAACTTAATGTGCAGTAATAAAAGTTCCGTGTTTCACAAGTGAAATTTGCTGATTAATGAATAATTTGGAGGTGTCTTGCCAAAATGTACTGTATTTTTGAGTCGCATAAAGGTAAAAATCTGACGCTATGCCTATTTTAAAACGCAGGGAGGGTGGAATTTTAATTTTGATAATTCTAATTAAAGTTTGAGTATAGTTAGCTTGTGATGCTTGCAGACTTGTGTTCTTGGTGAGTATTGTATAAAATGAGAATGATGTGTAATTGCTGTTTTTATACAATGTGAGTCGTTGTCGTTTGTAAAAATGATTTTAAAAAACCGGAGGAAAAAAATGGAATCGGAAATTTATCGGAAAGCGCAGTCGATCAAAGAATACATCGTGGAGTGTAAACGCAGAATTCACCGCCATCCTGAACTGGGCATGTACGAGTTTGAGACAGCTTCTTTTGTGCGCTCTGAGCTGGCGAAAATGGGAACGGAATTTCAGGAACTGGATACGAAAGTGGGAGTAGTTGGAATTATCCGCGGACTAAAGAGCGGGGAAGGCAAAGTCATAGGATTGAGAGCCGATATGGATGCCATGCCCATTCAGGAAGAGACGGGGTTGGCCGATATTTCAGAAGTGCCGGGTGTCATGCACGCCTGCGGTCATGACTGCCATACGGCCATGCTTCTGGGGGCTGCGAAGATGTTGGTAGAGCTTCGCGATCGTTTCTGCGGCGTGGTCAAGCTGATTTTTCAGCCGGCCGAGGAAACTCTTGGCGGTTCTGAACTCATGATTTCACTGGGCTGTCTTGAAAATCCCCATGTGGACGTGATGCTGGGGCTACACGGCATTGGCGAGTTTCATACCGGAGTGATCGCTTTTCGTGAGGGGCCTTCTATGGCATCGTCGGATTTTTTCACGGTAACCGTCAAAGGAGTGGGTGGGCATGGGGCCTATCCTCATAAAAGTGGCGCTGATCCTCTGCTTGCCGCCGCAAACTGCGTTATGGCCCTTCAGGGACTCATCACGCGCCAGACTGACGCCGTTGATTCAGTGGTCCTCTCGATTTGCACGATTCACGGCGGAACAGCGAAGAACGTCATCCCCGGTGACGTGAGCTTCGGCGGCTCCGTACGATGTCAGAATCCCAAACTGCGAAACAACATCGAAAGCATGATGGACAAGATGATTTCGGGCATCGTTGCGGGGTATAACTGCACTCACGAGCTTCAATATACCTACGGGGTACCGCCTCTGGTCAATGACCCGGCGACGGTACAGGTTGCGCGCCGTGCAGCGGAGCGGCTGTTGGGAGTGCAAGGCGTGGGCGTCATGGCGTCGCCTCGCATGGGGTCTGAAGACTATTCGCGCTATGCTGAAAAAGTCCCCGCCTCGGCCTTTGCTCGCCTCGGTATCTGGAAAGAGGGGGAACAACCTCCGTTGTTCCACAACAACCGTTTTGTCTTTGACGAAGCCGCGCTGCCCTTAGGTGCCGGATTTTTCGTGCAGACTGTGCTGGAAATGAACGGGAAATAAAAACTCAGGGGTGTGTGTTAATGTTTTTTTCCACAAAGAGAGACTCTTGGGCGCATAGCCCTGTTTGTGTTTGAGCTGCTCGGCTGTTTTTATTTGTTCTGAATTTCTGGGAGTGGAAAAGAGCGGTAAGATAAGTTTATACAATTTTTGTGTTTGCTGGGGCTTGAAATAAAAAGCGAGATAAAGAGTTTTTCATCATAAGTTGTGAAGATGGATAAAGTCTTTTATAGATATGAGGTGCGTTAATTCTTGTAATTAATGTTTTTGATAGTAGAATTTTTATTTGGATTCGCAATTGACTTGATGCGTGAAACTTAGTTTTTACTGAAAAATATTTTTAAGGATAAAAAAGCCTCTTGCAATTCTCGACAACATTGTATAAAATGTGAATTACTTCGAGAGGAGGTTTCTGAAAGCGAGGGAGTTTGGGATGGCTGAAAATAAGAAAGCGACCGTGGTTGAGCAAATATATACGGCTCTGCGCGGCAAAATACTGGCTGGAGAGTATCCGAGCGGAATGCCTTTGCGGCAGGACGAACTGGCGGCGGCCTATAAGGCAAGCCGTATACCTGTTAGGGAAGCTCTGATACAGCTTTCCAGTGAAGGACTTGTGAAATTCATCCCCTTTAAGGGCGCACAAGTTGCAAGCCTCTCCATCGAAGAGCTTATGGAGATCTTTGAGGTTCGCTATGCGATGGAGTCCCTGGCTTTGAAGTACACTATTGCGGCCATTACTGAGGCGGACGTGCGCCGTCTGGAAAAAATGTTGCAAAACGCACAGCAGGAAGTGGATTCCAGAGATCAGCTCATGGACGCTAACTGGGAATTTCACCGTGAGCTTTACATGATTGGCGGCAAACCGAGGTTGCTTGAGATCATAGCTTCACAGTACGCAAAGGTTGACCGCTATATCAGGATTTTTCTCAGCACGGAGGCGGCGCGAGGCCAGTCCATCGTCGATCATTCCGAAATTTTGAGAGCCTGCGGCCTCAAAGACGCGATAGAAGCGACAGTGCTCCTGCACGAGCATATGTGCCTTGCCTGTGATAATCTGTGTCGGCTGTTATCGCACGATAATCCAGATGCGGTGAAGAAAGTTCTGTCTCTCGTCCCCCCCGTGCCGGTTTTGTCAAGAAAATGATGGTGTGATAGCAGAGCATGTGGAATTCATAAGGCCAACGGAGGTAGGAGCATGTCGCAAAAAACAAAAATAGACATCATCTCGGGCTTTCTTGGAGCAGGGAAGACGACGCTCATCAAAAAACTTCTATCAGCTGTAGATCCGTCGGAGAAAGTGGTTCTCGTTGAAAATGAATTTGGCGAGGCGGGCATCGACGGTAAGTCCTTTGCCGGAGCGGCCCTGGAGATACGGGAGATTAATTCAGGTTGCATCTGCTGCACGTTGCGTGACGATTTTAACTTTACGCTGAAGCAGATCATCAGGGATCTAGCCCCCGACCGGATTATCATTGAGCCGTCGGGTGTGGGCAAACTGTCGGACATTGCATCGCTTTGCATGTACGCCATGCCCGCTGACCTGAACATCTGCCTGGTAACGCTGGATGTATCCCGCTATGAAGAATACCTGCGGGCCTATGGAGCGATCTATTTGGATCAGCTCAAATACGCTAAAACCATCGTTTTAAACCGTATGGAGCGAGTTTCCGAAGAAGAAACTGAGAGGGTCCTGCAGAGCCTGCGAAATTCTTTTCCTGACACGCCAGTGCTGACTACGCCATGGGATCAGATCAGCGCGCGAAAAATTCTGGAGTTTGTCCAGGGCGGTTCGCTGGGCGCGCTTACCCGCAGATTTCTCGAAGAGTACGGAGCTCATTGCAGCTGCGGCAGAAAGGGCTGTGTAGGCGGGCATTCTCACGAAGAACTACCCTTTCAAAGCTGGAGCTTGCAGGTGTCTCGCAGTTTCAATCAGGATTTTTTAGGGAGCCTTGCGAATAAATTTGATTCAGGCCGTTATGGAAAGATCATACGCGCCAAAGGTATATTTAAGGGAGATGATCGCTGGAAGCTGATGAATTATGTGCCGGGTGAGTTGCAGATTACGGATGCAGAACCTGATTGTTCAGGCCGCCTTTGCGTTATAGGGGAGTCATTGAAAAATGACCTTTTGGAAAATCTGTTTAAGGAACACAACTATTCTAAGGAGGAACTACCATGCACAAACTGACTCACAAACAGCGTATTCAGAAAGTCCTTGCTTTTGAAGCTACCGATCGCCTTCCCTACAGCCATTGGCAGCACAACCCGAACCGCGACCGCCATCCCCGCCGCCTGGCCGAGCTAGCGCTTACTGACCAGAAACATTATGATCTTGACTTCATCAAGCTTACGCCCTACGGCATGTATGAGACTATCGACTTTGGTGTGGAACTGGACGTTTTCCCCGGCTACAACCTTGCCCCTGTTCTGCACGCTCCGATCATCAAAGAGGCCAGTGATTGGAGAAAGCTTCCTTCTGTAGACGGAACGAGAGGCGAATACCTCTATGCCCTTGAGGGGCTGCGCATCCTCTTTGAGATGATGGGTGGCGAGAGGATTCCCGTTCAGATGACTATTTTCAACACGCTGACCACCGCCGCTAAGATGTGCAGCCCCGAGATGGTGGCCAAGCATCTTCGTGAGGATCCTGAAAGTGTCCATATCGGACTTGAAAACATCCTTGCCACCAAGATCCAGTTCATGAAGGCTTGCTGCGCCCTTGGCGTGGACGGCTTCTTTGTCGCGACCCAGATGTCTTCCTACAACTACCTGACCGACGCTGAGCATGATGAGTTTGTCATGCCCTATGATCGCCTGATGATGGAGGCTGTGGAGAATGACACGTGGTTCAACACGCTCCACATTCACGGCAAAAATACGATGATTTCCAAGCTTGCTGTGGATTACCCCACGCACGCCATCAACTGGCATGACCGCGACGACGGTCCCACCATGGACGAAGTCCGCAAGTACAGTGACAAGGTCTTTGTCGGTGGGCTCAGCTGGGGCACTAAGTGGCTTGACAAAACTGAAGCCGAAGTCTGCTTCGAGGTGGAGGATACTTCCAAGCTTCAGGACGGCAAGGGCATTATCCTCGGTCCCGGTTGTGTCGTTGATCCCTACACCCCCGTGGAGCGCCTGGAACTCCTCAGAGATCGCGTCATCGCCACAAGCGCCGACCGAGTCTAATAAAATAACCGCATAACAGATACAAAAAAGGGTTATACCTGAAGATCTTTTCTCCATTGAAAAGACTTGCAGGTATAACCCCTTTTTTGTTCCGATGTTTAGGTTTCGATGTTTAGCGCTGGCGCTTCAGATTGCCCAGGTAGTTGATCTTGCCGTCGTAGAGGTCGTCCACGCCGAGCAGCTCTTTCTGCGCTCCGTAAAGTTCGCTGGGAATGGACAGGTACACCCAGGGATGGAGCGCGTTCAGGCGATCCCAGATTTTCTGGAAGATCTGATCGCGCGTTCCGGCGTCGATGGTTTTGGTCGCGAGGTCGATATTGGCGTCGATCTCGGGATCGTCCATGCGCACGAGGTTCGTGGTGCCGATGGCGGCTTTCGCGAAGAGGGCCTGCCAGTAAACGCCGGCGTCGCGGTTGGTCTGCATGCCCCACATGTAGAGGAACATCTCCTGTTTCCCGCTGCGGGTATTGTCGTTGAAGACGCCGTTTTCAAGGACCTGGATGTCCAACGCGATGCCCACCTTGGCGAGCATGGACTGGATGACCGTCGCGGCGTCGATGAGGTCCTGGGAGTTCAGCACCCACAGGGAGAGCTTCAGGTCGGAGACGCCCGCTTCCTTCAGCAGCACCTTGGATTTTTCGGGGTCGTAGCCGTAGGGCGAGGCGTTTTCGGGATAGAAGCTGCACGCCGGCAGCAGGGGCCCTGCGGCGAGCTGAGAGTTCCCCTGATAGACCACGGCGTTGAGGGCTTCCTTGTTGACCGCGTATTCAATGGCGAGGCGCACGCGCGGATCCTGGAGCTTGGGGCTCTGAGTGTTCATGCCCATGTAAATTAGGACCAGCCCCGGCGCGCGGACGACCTTGACTTTGTCGCTGCCGTTCAGGCGCTCGTAATCGCCGTAGGGAACGGCGTAAATCATGTCGGCCTTGCCTGTCTCGAGGGCGATGACGCGGCTGCTGTCGTCGGGAAGGACGAGGAAGGTCATGTATTTGAAGTTGGGCTTCTGGCCGTGATAGTCCTGAAAGGCTTCAAGCTGCAGGTTTTCTCCTTTGACCCACTTGACGAACTTGTAGGGACCCGTACCTACGGGATTGCGGAAATAGCTTTTGCCCAGTTCCATCACGGCTTTTTTGCTGAGGATCGAAGCGTAGGGGTGCTTCATGGACTGGAGGAAGCCTCCGAAGGGGCCGCGAGTCTTGACGATCACCGTGTAGCGGTCCTCGATCTTGAATCCCTCGGGGTCGATATACCGTCCTTTGGAACCGGCGAAAACTGAATCCGGCGACGCAGCGCGCTTGAGCGAGAAGACCACGTCTTCCGCTGTCAGCTCTTCGCCGTTATGGAACTTCACTCCCTTTTTGAGGTGGAAGCGATAGGTGTCGGGGCTCAGAACTTCCCAGCTTTCGGCAAGCACGGGAACGAGCTTGCGCGTCTTTCCGTCTACCGTTACCAGCGGTTCGTAGATCTGCCGGATCATGGAGAAGGAATAGGTATCCACGGAGTTCTGGGGATCCAGATTTTTGGCGTCGATCGCCACGCCGACGGTCAGCGTGTCTCCCTTCGCCAACCCTTGGGTCGGCAAGAGCGGCAGCAGCAGCAAGGAAAACAGTAACAACTTCTTAAACATTTTCTATCTCTCCCTTTACTTGTATATTCGACACAGGGGCAACGCTCTTAGGGAACCGCTCCGGTATCTTCTGAAGTTATGAAGGCGGCGCCGGGCCGGCGCGTTACTTCATAAGGCCCTGGGCTTCCATCCAGTCCTGTATGACCTGCGCTATTGCATCTGAATTTTTGTCCATCATCAGCATGTGAGAATTGCCGCGGATATTCCTTTGGGGCAGGTCGATCCAGGTAAGGCTGCCGCCCATCTGCTCCATTATCCGGCGATACTCCGGGTAGATGTGGTAATAGGCGGCTTGGGCCCAGGGAGCCAGCTCGGGTTTTTCGAGGTAATCGCCCCAGAGGATCAGCTGGGGAATTTTCGAGAGAGGCCTAAGGTCGGTGGTCGTGGGATTGGGAATCCGGGCAGGTTCCAGAAGGATGAGGGCCTTCACCTTGTCGGGATTGGCCAGCGCTGCGGGAAGAGCGAAGTTCGCTCCCTGGCTGTGGGCCATGATGACGCAGCCTTCGCTGAAACCGGCTGCCAGCTCGTCGTAAGCCGCCTGCGCCCAGTCGTCCATGCTGCGCCATCGGGGAACGATCTGTTTTGCGAAGATGTCGAAACATTCCGTCGGAAATTGTATCCCCTGATAGGTTTCTCTTTTTTCAGGGTTTTCGTCAAAGGACGGGCCCATGCGGAAGTTGGACCAGCAGGCTGCTTTGGTCGTAAACTCCGGCGCGCTGCGGTAGATTTCAGGGTACTGCGCCCAGGACGAGCGTCCCCGCTCGACGGAGTCGGAAACGTAAACGTGGTGTCCGTGGCGGAGGAACCAGGAACGCCAGCCCGGCCGGCCGTCGGGCGTGGTTTCCCATGTGACGCCCGTCAGGCCGCCGCCGTGCCACATCAGGAGTGGGTATTTCGCCTTGGGGTCGGCGAGGCGCGCGTATTGGACGTACATCTGTCCCACCTCAAATTGACCGTTGGGGTTGCAGTCCTGCTGGAGCCCTCCCTGCCCAATGAAGCTTTTATGGGGCAGGTCCCTCAGTATGACTTCATGGCCGCCCACATAAAAGCTGCCAAGCTCTTCTATGACCATGTTTTTCATGACGCTCCGCGCTTCCTTTCTAAAATGAAACATTTTGAAAAAACGCAATCAGGCTGACATTTATTGTAGCAGTGAATATACAAAATGCAATGAAGAATTTTCTCTAAAGATGATATCTATGTGGAATATCGTGAAAATAACTGAGTAATTCATCTTTATCAAGTAATAACTGCCTGGGGTTTTCAGAAGGCTGTAAAAAAAGGTATACTCTTGCGAGTATACCTTTTGGCGAGGTTAGCGAAGGATCGCCGAGTCATAAAAACTTTTAAGGTCTTCTCTGAACGTGGCGTGGGCTTCTGGGTTGGTGTAGTACATATGTCCGCCCCAGTAGGATTTGAAAGTGATGTTTTCACGGAGCGCTTCGGGCAGGTCCATGTGGCTGATACAGTAGCGCGAGGTGTCAAGGCAGCAGTGGATGTCGAAGATTCCCGCTCCCGTGAAAAATTTCAGCGTGGGATCGCGGCGCATGGCTTTGCACAGGTCTCCCAGAAGGCTGGCATAGCCGCCGGCGCGCGTCGGCGTTCCCGTGGAGGTCTGTTCGTAACCGCTGCTGAAATCCCATTTGGCGCCGACGATTCTTTGGTTGGATACAAAGTATTCATGGCTCTCGGGGAATTGGAAGCGCGTGCCGAAATAGTCGAAAAAGGCCGCGTTGCAGGCTGCCGCCAGCGAGAAGGTGTGAGGGTCGGCGGTTCCGTCGTAGTCTCGGCCGCTGGTGGTCAGGCGGGAGTCGAATATGCTGAGCACTTTTCCCTGGTCCTTCAAAAGAAGGGCGGCAAAACGCCTGTGCAGAATCCTCAGGTTCATGCCCTCAATGTCCTCGTTTTTCAGGCCTGTATAGCGCCGGAGTTTTTCCATGCACGACGTGCACTCTTCAGGGCCGGCCTCGCAGCCTTTCCAGAGGAAGGTCAAATAATCCGACGTGGCCCAGTTTCTGGCCTCTTCCCGAACATCTTCGAGAGGGCGCACCAGCAGGTCCCCGTCCAGTTTTTTGTGGTACCACGCGGCGGCGGTCATGGCTGGCAGGGTATGGACCAGATGATGCTCCAGGAGCATGGTGGTGTTCAGCTCTCCATAGGACAGAGCGGGGGAGACGGCGATAAATCCCTGGGGCAGAATGTTCAGGTCCTGGAGCTTCAGCACCAGCCCGCAGCCCCTCAGACCTCCGTAACTTTCGCCGAGGACGAATAGAGGTGAGCTGCCGCGGCCATACCGGGCGAGCCACACGCGGATAAACTCCGCCACGCCGGCCACGTCCTGGCGGACGCCGAAGTAGCGTTCCGCGTCCTTCCATGTGCTTCCGCGGCTGAAGCCTGTCCCAACGGGATCGATGAAGACCAGGTCGGTGAAGTCGAGGATCGTATGGGGGTTGTCACTCAGCACAAAGGGAGGCTGGGGCATTTTGACGCCGGTTCCCGTCTGCCTGAGGGTTTTTGGGGCCAGACAGGCGGTATGCAGATACAGCGACGACGTCCCTGGTTTGCCGTTAAAAGCGAAGGTCACGGGGCGTTTTTTGTCAGAGCTTCCTTTCTTGACGTAGGACGTGCAGAAGCACAGCGCCCGGGTCTGGCTGTCGTCATCGTAAAGTGGCAGATATTCGGCGGTAACGGTGTAATCCAACCGTCCTTCGGGGCCGTTGATATGATCTTCGGCGCGGCAGCTCCTTTCAAGAAGCGTATTTGGGTCTGGGGATAGGATGTTTTCCATGAAATTTCTCCTTTTCAAATCATGATGATTCATTCAGAACAAATGGCAATTCCCGCTGAAGCCCCGATTCTGTTCGCTCCAGCGCGGATCATCCTCAGCGCGTCGTCCCTGGTTCGGATGCCGCCGGCGGCTTTCACCCCGATGAGCGGCCCCACGGCTTTCCTCATCAATTCCACGTCCTGAACTGTCGCGCCGGACTTGGAAAAACCTGTGGACGTCTTGACGAAACTGGCGCCGCCCTGGACCGCCAGGCGGCAGGCGAGTTTTTTCTCATCGTCGGTGAGCAGGCAAGCTTCGATGATCACCTTGACCAGCCGCCCTTGGGCCGCTTCGGCCACGGCTTTGATATCCCGCTCCACCAGGCCGCAGTTTCCGGATTTCAGGTCGCCGATGGACAGGACCATGTCCAGTTCGTCGGCGCCGTCTTCTACGGCTCGCATCGCCTCGGCGGCTTTTATTTCCGTGACCGCGGTTCCCAACGGAAATCCAATAACTGTACAGACCTTGACGTTGCAGCCGTCCAATTCCTCAGCGGCTGTCCTAACCCATCTCGGGTTGACGCATACCGACGCGAATCCCCATCGCCGGGCTTCGCCGCAGAGAACTTTGATCTGCTTGGCCGTCGCCTCGGGCTTGAGGAGGGTATGGTCGATATATGACGCTAATGAGTTCAACAAAAAAACCTCCTGATCAGAAAAGATGCAAAAGCGGAGAAAGATCTCCCAGTTTCAGAATTGATTATGGCACAAAAAGAGCTCTCTGTGTAAAATAGAATAACTAAGTTGATTGGAGGAGAAGATAAATGAAAAAAAGATCCCGCGGCAACTTTGTCGTCCTTTCGGGACTTGTGGTAGCCGCGCTGATAGCCGCCGTATCCATAGGGGTCTGGAAAATGCAGGAGCCGCCCCGGCTTTCCAAGCCGGTGGTGTCGGGCGCTTCGCTGAAACCTCTGATCGTCGGGCCGAAAAGGACTTCCAAAAAAGTCCAGGATTCAACGGTGGCGAGAGTCACGGGCGTGAATAATGCCGTCAAGGAAGAGGTTTCGCCTACGGATCAGCCCCCGGCGCCACCCCTAAGCAAAGCCTCGGAGGAGATTCCCGAGATTGTCAGAAAAAGTGAGGAGAAGGGCCTCTGGATTTACATCGACAAGGCCGCCTTCACGCTTTACCTGGCGGAAGGGAATAAAGTGCTCAATTCCTGGGGCGTCGCTGTGGGCAAGGTAAGCGGGAACAAACAGAAGGTGGGCGATATGCGCACGCCCGAAGGGACTTTTTCGGTGCAGGCCATACAGGACGCCCGTTCATGGAGCCATGATTTCAAGGACGGCAAAGGCGTGATCAAGAACGCCTACGGTCCCTGGTTTATCCGCCTGAAAACGGGAAAATGGAAGGGCATCGGCATCCACGGCACTCACGCGCCCGAATCCATAGGCACTCTGGCAACCGAGGGCTGTATCCGCCTGAAAAACGAGGATGTGGCGATCCTGAAAACAAAGGTGAAACCGGGCATGAAGGTTGTCATTGGCGTTAATTAACTAAGGAAATAGCTTTTTCTGCGCGACAGGGGCTTGCTTTTTTTGGGCGGTTTTGGTATTATTCCCCTTGTCGTCGGAAAACAAGCGGCGCACGTCGCGGGGTGGAGCAGTCCGGTAGCTCGTCGGGCTCATAACCCGAAGGTCAGAGGTTCGAATCCTCTCCCCGCAACCAAAAGGCGGTATAGCTCAGTTGGCTAGAGCACGCGGCTCATACCCGCGGCGTCACTAGTTCGAATCTAGTTACCGCCACCAAAAATATGACGTTCGGAGCAATTCGAGCGATAACGGAAACCCCGCCAGCGGCGGGGTTTTTTTGATATATTACCACCGATAAAGAACGACCGGAAACGGCCAAAAACGGATATTTTTCGTACCTGAAATCGTACCTAGATTTTCACCGTACCCGAAAAACGGCTTTTGACTGTACCTAAAATCTAAACCAAGGTGATAGCTGTGCTCTCGAATACCGCGATCGATAAAGCCCGCCCCAGAGAAAACGATTATTCCTTGTTTGACTCCGACGGGCTGTATCTGAAAATCGCCAAGACCGGATCGTACCTAAAAATAAGGTTTATGTGTTTAATCTTAGCAATATCAATAATTTATACAAAGTATTTCCTAGTTACCGCCCAAAATATGACGTTCGGAGCAGTCCGAGTGATAACGAAAACCCCGCCACTGGCGGTTTTTTTTGATACCCTTACAGAGGAACAGTTGGCAAGAGGCGCTGGCCGGGGAGATATTTTTCTCTGAAATAACCATTCCACTCTTGACAGAGCGTAAAATAGGAGTATGCTTTCACTCAGAATTAAATAGGACAACTTCAGGGCAGGGTGCGAATCCCTACCGGTGGTACAGCCCACGAGCCGCAAGGCATGATTCGGTGCGATTCCGAAGCCGACAGTAAAGTCTGGACGAAAGAAGTGAAGCCTGTGAACAGGGCCGGCGGCCGTTGTTCATTTTGCTTTTGAACCCTGAAATGCCAATGGCGCATTTCAGGGTTTTTTAATGGGCAGAGGACGGAACAAAGGCGCCGCTTTTACGGCAACCACCCTGCAACCACACTGAAGAGTCTGCGTCCCGGCTTTTTGAGAGCTGGGCGACAGTTTGCGATATCAGGAGGCAAAACCATGTTTCAGTATAACAGCATTGAAGAAGCTCTGGAAGAACTCCGGCAGGGCCGGATCGTCCTCGTCACCGACGATGAAAACCGCGAGAACGAAGGCGATATGATCTGCGCTGCCCAGTTTGCGACCACCGAAAACGTCAATTTCATGGCGGTTCACGCCAAAGGGCTGATCTGCATGCCCATGAGCGATTATTATGTGCGTAAACTCCACGTGCCTCAGATGGTCAGCGAGAACACGGACAACCACTGCACTGCCTTCACGGTTTCCATCGACCATACCTCTACGAGCACGGGCATCTCCGCGGTAGAGCGCGGCGTCACGGCCCGTATGTGCGTGGACGACGGAGCGCGCCCCGAGGATTTCCGCCGCCCCGGACACATGTTCCCGCTGCTGGCGCGCAAGAACGGCGTGCTCGAGCGCAACGGCCATACCGAAGCGACGGTCGACTTGCTGCGCCTGGCCGGCTTAAAGGAATGCGGCCTTTGCTGCGAAGTGATGCGCGACGACGGATCGATGATGCGGACGCCAGAACTGATCGAACTGGCGCGCAAGTGGAATCTGAAGTTCATCACGATTACGGAGCTTCAGAATTACCGCAAGAAGAATGAAAAGTTGGTGGACTGCGTGGCCGTCACGAAAATGCCCACGCGCTACGGCAATTTCACGGCCTACGGCTATGTGAACAGGCTGAATGGGGAGCATCACGTGGCGCTGGTCAAAGGTGAGGTCGGCGACGGCACAAACATCCTGTGCCGCGTCCACTCGGAATGCCTGACCGGCGACACCTTTGGTTCGCTCCGCTGCGACTGCGGGCAGCAGTTTGCCACGGCCATGGTCCAGATCGAGAAGGAAGGGCGGGGCATCCTCCTGTACATGCGCCAGGAGGGCCGCGGCATCGGCTTGATCAATAAACTCCGCGCCTACGAGCTTCAGGACAAGGGCATGGATACCGTTGAAGCCAACCTGGCTCTGGGATTCAAGGAGGACCTCCGCGAGTACTATATCGGGGCCCAAATCCTCCGCGATCTCGGTGCGAAGACGCTGCGGCTGCTGACGAACAACCCGCAGAAAGTGTACGGCCTTGCCGATTTCGGTCTGGAAATCGTGGAGCGCCTTCCCATTCAGGAGCCAGCGACGGTGAATGATCTCTTCTACCTCCGGACGAAGCAGCACAAAATGGGACACATGTTGGACTATTGACGCGGCACGTGCTGGTCTCGTGAGTATTTCGGCGGAAGGCCTTTTCCTGATTAAAAGCGAAGCGTTCGCGCATTTCGGATCTTTCCTCCGAAAATGCGCGAACGCTTTTTTTGTTTTTTGGCTTATTAAAAGGGAGGAGCCTAAGCGTCAGGCCCTTGAAAAGCCCTATCAAGCTGCGCCGGTTCCTGATTTCTCGAGATGAGCACTACCGCCATGGGCAGGCGGATCGTCTCCGACCGGGGCGGATTGACCGAGTGGCTGACGGCGCTGTCTTCAATTCTGATATATCCCAGGGGCAATTTCCCTTCAGCCTCTTTGGCCGAGAAAAGTTCCCCGATGGAGCGGCCCTGCCACGACGCGCCGACCTCTTCAGTGCGCAGCGCGCTGCCGCTGTCGGAATGGCACAGGATGTCGTTCCATACCGCGGCCAGCCCCTTCTGGCCGGAACAGGACGCCGCGATTTCGGCCAGGACTTTGTTGCAGAAGATAATATCGTCCACATGGGCATGCCGCGCGTGCAGGGCGTTGTCCGGGTTCAGCACTTCCAGAATGGTGTAGGCGCCGCGGTTGAGGCTTTCAACTGCCAGAGCCGTAAGGATGCTGTGCGAGTCCACCAGGTCCGGCGCCAGCGTCAGCGCGTTTTCTGCGAGGATGATCGCCGACGCGGCGCTCATGACGCCCGCCCTTTTCAACGCCTCGTCGCTGCTGGGATCACCGGCGACAAAAAAGGCCCTGGAGTTGTCCAGTTCGGCGGGGCGCCTGCCGGTGATCACAGCAACCTGCCGTCCCGCGGCTTCAAGCTCGGTCAGCACCTGCTGGGCGTGTTCATTCCAGCCGCACAGGATCGTGTGCCCGGTAAAAGTACAGATTCCACTGTCTGTCATATATATCACCTGTCTTTGGATTTGCCGTGAAAGGCACGGGGCGCTTTCGGCGGCAAACTAATTTTGAGTAACCTGATGAGGGTCTGCCCTATCATAACCGGTTTGGGTTCCGGCCCGTCGGTCCTTCTTGTTTACCTTGCGTTGGGCGCGATAAAGATGGCGCGCATGGGCAGGCTGATGATCTTCTGCGGAGCGGGGTTGATCTCGTGAATCCACTCTTCGGTGGCCGTGGCGGTTCCCGGCGTCATGATTCCCACGGGAAGGCACCCTTCCGAGCGGAGCGCCTCGAAAAGGCCGCCGATGGGCCGCCCTTCCCAAGATTCGTCGATCGTTTTGGCGCAAAGGGCCGATCCGTTGTCGGAGTGGCTCAGGATGTCGTTGACGAACGCCGAGATTCCCTTCTGGGAAGCGCAGGAAGCCACCACGTTGGCGAGCATGCGGTCGCAGAAAATGATGTCGTCCACATGGGCGCGGCGGGCGTGGCATTCATTTTTAGGGTTCAGAAGCTCAATCACGGAATAGATCTCGGGGCGCAGAGACTCCAAGGCCAGAGCTGTCAGCACCGTGCGGGAGTCGATGTCGTTGACCGACAGTCCCTGGGTCGATTCCGCGAAGACAACGGCCGACTCGGCCTGGTCGATGCCCGCCTGCTTCAGTATTTTCTCGTTCGTCGCTTCGCCGGCGATGAAAAAGGCGTCGTAGTGCGAGAGGACCGCAGGCTTTTGCTGGGCGATGACGGCTACTTTCTGTCCCGAAGAGAGAAGCTCCTTCAGCACCAGTTCAGACCGTCCGTTCCAGCCGCAGAGAAGTGTATGCCCCTCGTATTTGCAGGAGTTCAGCCCCAGCATTCCCCGCATGCTGTACTTCATGACGCGGGCCAGAACCTCTGAGAGCACCACGCCCAGCAGCGAGATGCCCACCACCGACAGCAGGAACACGATGACCTTTCCGATGATGCTGTTCGGGCTTTTGGCAAATTCGCCCTGCCCGATCAGCGTGAAGACCACGGTCCACAGGGCGTCGGCAAAGCTTCCCTTTCCGGCGCTTTCCAGCGACCAGTAGAGATAGGCCGAGCCGAAAATCATGGTGATGAGAAGCAGCAAAATCCAAATGAAATAACGGTGCAGCTTGCTTGAAAGGTTTTTGCCGCGTTTCATGCCCTTGACCGTTTTGGTATATTTAGTACCCACAATGACACCTCCCATAAAGTTGGTTCCGAGCCTTTTCCGCGAAAGAGGCCTCGAAAACGTTCCATTCTCAGCGGCTTTATTCGACCTAGTATAACAAAGAAAGGGGATTGGGTGGAAGTTTTTTTGCAAAATCTATCGATGAATTTGTTTTGCGCCATGAAAAAAGGCGCTTCCTCCCCGGAGTGAAGGAGAAAGCGCCTCGCCTATGCAGTTTGGTTATGCGGTTTGACAGACGGTGCAGGCGGCTTCCAGGAGAAGCTACTTGCCCTTGGAGGTGAATCTGGAGATGGCGCCGTCCAGGCGGGGGATATCCCGCTTGCGCACCCAGTTGATGACCACGTCGAAACCGGACACGCCGGCGGTGCTGATCCGCACCTTGCCGAACAGGATACCGCGGTCGCTGGTGACGGAGTTGATCTTATCGTAGGGGAACTCCTGCTGCCTGAGGCCGTAAACCATTCCGGCATCCAGGACCATGAGCCTGTAATTGGTGGCGACGACGAGCACGGTGTTTTTATTTACATAGCCGCTTGTAAGAAAGGCAATTTCTTCGCCTTCGCGAAGAATGCTTGGCAGATAGCCGATTTCCTTGCTGACGAACCACTTGTGGAACTTACCCACGTTGCTGATCTGCTGGTCTACTACTTCCTGAGGCAATGCCATAAAAATCCCCTCCTGCAATAATCAAAAAAATAACGGCGCGAGAATACAAAAATTGGCACTCTCTAGGAGATTCGAACTCCTGTTACCGGGCTGAGAACCCGATGTCCTGGACCACTGGACGAAGAGAGCGCGTTGACTGTAAAAAAAATATAACTATGAATAGAAAAAGATGTGTACAAAAAATGGCACTCTCTAGGAGATTCGAACTCCTGTTACCGGGCTGAGAACCCGATGTCCTGGACCACTGGACGAAGAGAGCGCATATGGCTGGGGTACAGGGATTCGAACCCCAATTACCTGATCCAGAGTCAGGCGTCCTGCCGTTGGACGATACCCCAAGCTTTTTTGTCTTTGCCTCTCCGGCAAAGCAAGAGGAATAATATCATGCCTTTTTCCAAAAAGCAAGCCCTAAAATGAAAATTTTTAAGTGAGCCGGGAAAAATTTTTCTCCAGCGCGACGAACCGTGAGAAAACTCGTATAAATAGGCACTTTTTTCTCTGGGCATTTGAACTTATGGCGCCGGGATACTATAATGAGCATGGCGATGTATGCGAAATTATTTTTCCATCAAAAAACTATGAAGGAGCTGACACCGAAATGGATATCAGCAGCAAGCTTTACCGTAAGGCGTTGGATCGCAGGCCTTTGAACGTACGGGCTCTTTGGGGGTCGGAGGACGTGGGGCTTTTCAGCGGGCGCGATATTTTTCAGGCGATGAAGGAAAACGGGGCGATCGCCCTGGCCGCGAACGCGCGTCATCCTCTGACCGCCAAGGGCGTGCTTCGGGCGGCGAAGAAGCTGGACGCCGCCGTGCTTATCGAGATCGCCAAGTCCGAGTGCAACTACTGCGGCGCCAACTTTGAGAACTTGGCCGACTACGCCGTTAAATATTCGGGCGAACTGGGACACGGCGCGGTGTTCGCCATGCACGTGGACCACTACGGCATCAAGGGTAAAGAAGACGTGATGAAGGCGGTCGCCCAGATGGGCGACATCGTGCGCCGGGGCTGGACGTCGGTGGCGATCGACGCTTCCCATCTGGACGATTGGAACAACCTGTGCGCCACCCGCGACGTGGCCATGCACATTCCGCCCTATTTCGGCCTGGAAGTTGAAGTGGGGGAGATCAAGGGGCCCGGCGAATTTTCCACCGTTGAGGAAGCTCTGTACTTCATCGGCGGTCTGAACTCCTGGGGACTGTTCCCCGATCTGATCGCCATCTCGAACGGCAGCCTTCACGGCACCTACGACCATTCGGCGGGACAGGACGAAGGGATTAACCTGGAGAGGACTCTGGAGATCGCCACGGCGCTGAAGCCTTATGGCGTGTCCATCGCCCAGCACGGCATCTCAGGCACCAATATCGAGAAGTGCGCCAAGTTCCGCAGCTACGGCATCGTCAAGGGCAACGTGGCGACGCTGTTCCAAAACGTGCTGTTCGGATTGAAGATGGAACCCGATACGGGCAACGCCGTGATTGAAAACGGGACCTACGTCAAGGAAGCCGACCGCGGCATTCCGACGGCGCTCTGGGATGAAATGGTCGCGTACTGCGACGGCAAGGGAATGAGCCGCAAGTCGGGCGACTATAAGAAGGCGAACCTTCCCTTCTGGCAGAAAATTATGGACATGCCCAAAGAGTGCGTCGACAGGGTGCTCGACGAGACGGAATACTGGGCGTCGCGCTTTATTAAGGCCTTCAACGCTGAGGGCACGGCGGAAAAGGTGCTGGAACTGGCGTCGAAACGCAGTTCCTGGAATCCTCTTCCTGACAGAAAAATTATCGCCTCACGCTCCGATTTCCGCGCGGACAACGCTCCGGGAACGAAACGCGTCGACGGCGCCGATTATTCCGATTAAGAATGTTTTTCTCTTCGAAAAGGATCTTTCTTTCTCTTGCCGTGGCGCTGAGCTTTGCGGCGCCGGCATTCCCGGCCGAGCCCACGGAGACGCAGCTGAGCGCGAACGTGATGGATTACGATACCGTCAGCGGGGAGTTTAAAGTCCAGGGCAACGTGACTTTGAAACGGCTGGATATCACGATCACCTCAGAGTTCGGCCAGGCGAACTCTAAAACGGAAAAGGCTCGCATGTGGAGCAAGGTCAAAGGCTGGGGCACCCATCAGGGTGAGAAGCTCGACTTTACCTGCGACCGGCTGGAGTCGGACTTCTCCGTCGCTGAGGGCGATTATACGATGACGGGCAGCGTGGACGCGGTCTTTGGGACGCGCCGGCTCATATCGGAGCTGGCCCGTCTGAAGGGGCCGAATTTTTACGCCGCTCCCGTCACCCGTTTTGAAGACTCGCAGCGGAAGCTTTTTCTCGTTTGCCAAAAGATGCAGGGAGACTACGACGCCCAGGGCCTTCACCATTTCGTGGGCACGGGCGACGTCTATATCCACCAGATCAACGGGCAAAACGACGTGACCGAGATCTGGAGCGACCGACTGGTCTATAATCGGGAAAAGGACTCGCTGACCGCTACTGGCAACGCCAGGGCTCTTCAGAAAGGACGCCGGATTACGGCGCGGAACCTGATTTACTACCCCTCTACGGGAAAGCTTGAAGCGCAGGGATCGCCGCGCATTACTGTCGACGTGTCAAAGGGCAAAAACGCTCCCGCCGGGAACAGCGCGCAAAAAGGAAAGCGTCAGGGTGCCTGGGTGAAGGGCAGCCAGAACGCAGGGAGCAAAAAGCCATGACGAAAGCGAAGCAGTTGGTGGCCACCGGCCTGAACAAGAGTTTCAGAAAGCGCCACGTGGTTGTGGACGTGAACATCGATTTCAAAATGGGCGAAGTTGTGGGGCTTCTTGGGCCGAACGGCGCGGGAAAGACCACGTGCTTTTACATGATCGTGGGGTTGATTGTCCCCGATTCCGGGACCGTCCGCATCGACGATCAGAAGATCACCTCGCTGCCCGTCTACAGGCGCGCGCGCCGGGGGGTGGGCTATCTGCCGCAGGAAGCGTCGGTTTTTCGCAATATCTCGGTTCGCGAGAACATCGAGATTGTTCTGGAAGAGCAGAATATGCCTCTGGCGCAGCGCGCTGAGATTGTGGACGGCCTTCTCGAGGAGTTCGGCCTGACCAATCTCGCCAACGTCCAGGGCTATGCCCTTTCGGGCGGCGAGCGCCGCCGCGTTGAAATAGCCCGAACTTTGGCGATCAAGCCTGATTTTATCCTGCTTGACGAGCCCTTTGCCGGCATCGACCCCATCGCTGTCTACGATATCCAGCAGATCATCGTGGCGCTGAAAGCCAAGGGCTACGGCATTATGATCACAGACCACAACGTGCGCGACACGCTGGCGATCACCGATAGGGCCTATCTGATCCACCGCGGCGAAATAGTGGTGCAGGGGACCCCTGCCGAAGTGGCCGAGAGCGAGATCGCGCGGAAATATTATCTGGGCAGTTCCTTTACCTTCTAGCGGAACAGGGGGTGGAAAACCTCGCTGGGATCAGGCCTCCTCCAGTTCGGGGATATCTTCGGCCCGGCCTTCGGCGATGAGCCGTGCCGCCTTCTGTACCGCGGCGGCGACGCAGGGGCTGAGCTCCGTACCGAAGCCCGTATCTTCGGGCTGGACGGCGACGACCCATGACCGCGTCCCGCTTTCCAGGACCGTTTCAAGAAGCAGGTTCAGCGGCAGGTCGTGGCTTGTGAGAGATGGGTCTGCGATGCGTTCCAGCGGAAATCGCCGGAGGTTTCCCGGCGTGAGGCCCATGTCGGCGGCGTCGGCGAGGTAAAATCTGAGGGGACGCTCTCGTTTCAGCGTCGCCAGATAATTTGCCGGCGCCAGCTCGCAGCTGCGCAGGGAAAAGCCCCGCGGCTCCATGAGCGAAAGCTGGCGGATGATCTCCAGGCCGGCGGCGTCGTCTTTCAGCAGGGGGTTTCCAATGCCCCATACAGTGGTGTGTACCATGGAGGACACGCTCCTTTGCGTGAAAATAGAGAGTCTTTTTTTGTGGGGTTCTTTTAACTCGGTGGCGGGAGGATTTTATGGCAGCCGTGAAGTCAGGAAATATGATCCGCAATGCCCTTACCATGATGGTGGGCACTCTCGCAAGCAGGGTTCTTGGCCTGCTGAGGGAAGTGATAACGGCGGCGTTTTTTGGCGCGGGACGCTCGCTTGACGCCTTTTTTGTCGCCTACACGATCGCCAATCTCGGCCGTCAGCTTCTCGCGGAAGGGGCTCTCTCGGCCGCTTTCGTTCCCGTCTTTTCCCAGGTGTTGGAGCGTGACGGGCGCAGCCGGGCCGAGGGGCTGGCGCGGCAGGCGCTGACGGTCATCTCGGCGGCTGCCGGCGCGGCGGTTCTTCTGGGGATCCTCTTCAGCCCGCAGCTGATTGCTCTGATCGCTCCCGGTTTTGACGCTGAAAAGTCGGCCATGGCCGTTTCGCTGACGCGGCAGCTTTTTCCCTTTCTTCTGATTATTTCCGCGGCCGCTCTCGCCATGGGAGCCTTGAACAGCATGAACTGCTTTTTTGTCCCGGCCCTCGCGCCGGCGCTCAGCAACGCTATCTATATTATGACGGCGGTTCTGTTCGCGTCAAGCCTCGGTATTGAAAGCCTCGTCTGGGCCGTTCTTCTGGGCGGCGCCGCGAACCTTGCCTTTCAGTGGGTCTGGGCGGCGAAGAAAAAAAACATGCTTCTTGTGCCCGCGGTTCCTGACTGGAAAGATCCCGAACTGCGGCGCATGCTGCGCCTTTTTCTCCCCTATGCGGCCGGGTTGTCGCTGAATCAGCTGAATCCGGTGCTTTCGCGGCTTTTTGGCTCCTTTCTGTCCGACGGCTCCATCTCGATGCTGAACTACGCCAACCGGGTTATCCAGCTTCCTCTGGGGCTGGTGGTCATCGCGATTTCTCAGGCGGTTCTGCCGGAGCTTTCACGGTGCGTTTCCTTGGGGGAAGAGGCTTTTGCGGAGACGCTGAAGGACGCTCTGCGCTTTTCTCTGTTTGTCATCGTGCCTGTTTCAGCGGGTATGATGCTCCTGTCGGGGGAAATCGTCCACTTCCTGTTTTTCCGTGGCGCCTTTGGCGCCGAGGCATGGCGGGGAACTTCGGCGACGCTTTTCTATTCGTCCATCGCTTTGCCCGGCATGGCTTGTTCCACCGTAGTGATGCGGGCGCTCTTCGCGCGGTCGCTGCCGCGGCAGGCTATGGCGGTGACGGCTTCAAACGTGGCGGGGATTCTGGTCTTCAGCGTTCTGCTGATTTCTTCAATGAAGCTTGAAGGCATCGCTCTGGCGGGGTCCTTGGCCTTCACTCTGTCCAGCTGCGTGGGCCTGAGCTTGCTGCGCCGTTCGATGAGGGGGCCCCTAAGGCTCTTTTCGGCGCGATGGGGCTTCAAGGTTTTTCTGTGCACGCTGACCATGCTCCTTGCGGGGGCGGCGGTGCGCCGGTTCCTCCCCTATCCCGCCTCGGCTTCTCTGGCGCTCCGCGGGCTCTGGCTGTTCGGAGTGGGAGGGCTCTGTGCTCTTCTGTACGGAGCTATGACGCTGAAACTGCACTGCGGGGAATGGAAGCTGATTTTCCAGGCTCTGAAAAAAAAGAAGAGGTGATTTCGTTGAAAAAAAGGTTCGGCGCTTTTCTCTGTGTGCTCCTGTCCGTCCTGTTGTGCGGTTCTCTGTGGGCCGCTCCGGTCAGCGATCAGAAACTGACCGAGGAGCGCTGCGCGGTTCTGTGGATCGGCGGCCGCCAGCTGGGCGATATGGTTATCGGCGCCGAAGGGCATCTGGTGTTTCAGTTGGTCGACAGGGTTCTCGCGGGACGGATTTATTCTCAGCCTGACAACTTCCCCGAACAGATTGTCTGGAACGCCCAATATATCGATAAGGCTTCAAAAGCGAAGTGCGATCTGGTGATTCTGGTTTATCGCGCGGTCAACCGCTGGACCTTCGACCCGGCGCTCCTGAAGGTTAACGACGAGCCGCTGGAAAAAAAGTACGTGCTTTCCAGCTTGCTCTCCGCGGAAACGGGAAATCTTCCGAAAGGCACCGAGGACGTGCTGGCTTTCGGAGTTCCCAGAACCTTGACGCGGCCGGGCAAAACTTTGAAATTCAGTTACGGAGACCTTTCCGTAACGCTCAATATTCCTAAGAGGTGAAGATTTATGGCGCTTCATGTGTTTAAGTGTGTTGTCTGCGGCGAACGTTTCAAGACCGAGAGCCGCCCTTCGCGCTGCCCCAAATGCGGAGGAAAGGCGTTGGTCCACGAACAGGGAGAACCCCTGAGAAGAAAGGCCGGCTGTACGGGATCGTGCAGCAGCTGTCACGGATGCTCCCACTAACGCCTTTTCTGACTCTCGGCGTGGAGAGCAGCTGTGACGACACGTCCATCGCGCTTCTGGACGGCCCCCGGACGATCCTGAGCTGGAAGATCTCCAGCCAGACGGAACGCCACGCGGCTTTCGGAGGCGTGGTCCCGGAATACGCGTCGCGGATGCATCTTGAAGCCATCGTCCCCTTGCTGAAGGAGGTTCTGGCCGAGGGAAAGGTGGAGGACCCCGCAGGGCAGATCAGCCTGATCGCCGTGACCCAGGGGCCAGGGCTGATGGGCTCGCTGCTGGTGGGAGTCATGACGGCGAAAGCCCTGGCCCAGGTGTGGAACGTGCCTCTGATTGGCGTGAATCACCTGGAGGGGCACATCTACGCCAACATGGTGGATCACGCCGACTTGGATTTTCCGTTCCTGTGCATGGTCGTCTCGGGCGGACACACTGAAATTGTGCTCGTCAAGGCTTCAGGCAGCTACGAAATCCTCGGAACCACCCAGGACGACGCCGCCGGGGAGGCCTTCGACAAGGTGGCCAAGGTGCTGGGCCTTCCCTATCCCGGGGGGCCGGTCATCGACAAACTGGCTGCGTCGGGAAATCCCGACGCTTTCAAGTTTCCTCTGTCCCTTCGTTCCGTGGAAGGTCTGAATTTTAGTTTCAGCGGCTTGAAAACGGCGGCCATCACCCAGGTGAAAAAACTGCGCGAGACGGGCGAGGTGCCTCTGGAGGACTTCTGCGCTTCCTTTCAGTCTACGGTCGTGCGAACCCTGGCGGCCCGCCTTGAAAGTGCCGTGGAGCTGACGGGTATCCGGCGCGTCGCCATATCGGGCGGCGTGGCTGCGAACAGCGCTTTCAGAAAAGCCGTGGCCGAACATCAAGGCTGGCGGGCTTTTTTGCCGTCCCGAATGTTCTGCACCGATAACGCGGTGATGATCGCTGCGGCGGGATACGCCGCCTATCAAAGCGGGCGCATAAGTTCCATCGGCCTGTCGCCCGATCCGTCGCTTGATTTTGAAGAAAAGGGGAGTTGATCTTCTGTGAGAGGAAAAAGGAAAGATCCAGGTTTTACGCTGATAGAACTGTTGATTGTGGTGGCTATCATCGGCATTCTTTCCAGCGCCATGATGCTGACCATGGGGGCGAGCACCGACAAAGCCGAGGCGACTCGCATCGTGACCGATCTCCATAGCTTGAAACTGGCGGCCGGGCTTTATTATGCCGACAATCTTGGAACTGTCCTCTCTCCTGACATTTCGAAGCTGAAAGCCTACGTCAGCGCTCCCGAAAAACTCAAGGGCGATCAGTACGAGTTTAAGGCGGGCGAGTTGGAAGAGCAGTGGTTTGTGGGCTGCAAGATTGCCTCCGCTGCGTCGGGCGTGAGGGAACGCCTCAAAGGCATGGCGGCTTCCAACGGCCTGCGCTCCGACGTTACGTCCTCCGACGCCGACGTCTACGACGGCGGGACGACGGGCGTCTTTATAAGGGTGCGCTAGCGGCGAAAGGAGCTTCTTCTTCCGTCGGCGGGAACGTGCGGCTTCTGGCCCCTTCCCCCCGATTCAGGAGAAACTCCTTTTGTTTTATGGGACGAAATAAAAAACAAAATTTATGCAACCGGTTTCACAAATCTGTGTTATAATCCTCCCAGCACGAAATCTTGTGGAGGTGTTTTTTAGATGGCTCGAAAAGAACTTGTCTATGGCGTTGACGATGTCCCCTCGCTGCCTGTCTTGCTGCTTGCAGGTGCCCAGCACGTGCTCACGCTCTTCGGCGCGACCACGCTGGTCCCTCTGATCTTTGGCCCTGCGATGGGCATGAGCCAGGCGCAAATCGGTTTTTTCATTTCCTGCGTTTATTTTGCGATGGGCGTTTGCACGCTGCTTCAGACCAGCTCCTTTGGCTCCGGCCTGCCTATTGTTCAGGGGTCTAGTTTCAGCTTTATCCCTCCGATCATGACGATCGTGGGGCTTTATGCGGCTCAGGGGCCGGAAGTGATCATGCAGTATGTGGGAGGCTCCCTGATCGCCGGCGGCGTGTGCCTTGTGCTTTTGGGGCAGCTTGGCCTGGTCGGAAAGATCCGCCGCTTCGTGGGGCCTCTGACCGTGGGAACCACCATTATGGCTATAGGCTTCTCGCTGGCCGATACTGCGATCAGCTTCAATGCCGCGAACTACTGGCCTGCGTCGCTCTGTGTCGTGGCTTTGATCTTCATTTTCGGGCTCGGCATCAAGGGCAAGTTCATCAACATCTTCTCGGTGCTTCTGAGCGTGGTCATCGTCTGGCTGGGCTGTTTTGTCCTCAGCAGAACCGGCGTCTTCCAGCCCGGGCATCCCGTTTATATCGGCCTTGACAACGTGAACGCGGCCAAATGGTTCCAATTCACCGGCTTCGCGCCCTGGGGCATGCCCAAGTTCAGCCTTGTGGCTTTTGGCGCGATCATGGCGGGATTCTTTTCGGTCATCCTTGAGAGCATCGGCGACTACTTCAACGTCTGCAACGCCGCAAACCTTCCCGACCCTACGGAGCAGCAGATCAGCCGCGGCATCCGCGCCGAGGGGCTGGGCTGCATGTTCGGCGGAATTACCGGCGCCGTGGCCTGCACGTCCTACACCGAGAACATCGGCCTGATCGGCCTGACCGGCGTGGCCTCCCGCTGGGTGGTGCGCGTGGGCGCGATCCTGCTGATCGGCATGAGCATGGTGGGCAAGCTGGGCGCGCTGGTGGCCACCATTCCTTCGCCTATCATCGGCGGCTGCTATATCGCGCTGTTCGGCTGCATCGGCGCTCTGGGCATCCAGGCTCTTCTGCGCGCCGACATGTACCTCCAGCGCAATGTGATGATCGTTGGCTTCGCGTTCCTGATGGCCCTGGGCCTTCCTGCCTGGGTCAACAAGCAGCAGGCCCTGTTCTTCGCCTGGGGCGTCCCCGGACAGATCCTCTGGGCTCTCGGCAAGACGTCCATGGCTGTGGCGGGCATCTCGGCCTGCATCTTGGACAACCTGATCCCCGGAACCCGCGAGGAACGCGGTTTCAGAGATTAACGCAACCATCCTGGAATAACAAAAGAGCCCGAAGGCGTGCCTTCGGGCTCTTTCGCGCTTAGAGCTAAAATTGCCATTTACCGGTGTCACTCGCTAAACGTCCCAGCTGCTCGAACCCTTCCCCGGCCCAATCCTCACCGTACAAACGTACGCCTCTGGTTGGGCCGGGGGAAGGCTTCTTCGCACCTGGAACGTTTATCGAGCGCCGCCTCCTTGCACTGCTGGCGTAAAAGCCGGTTCAAAAGCAGGGGCAAAGGCGGGGGCAAAAGATTGAATCGCAATGGGCGCAAAGGTCACGCAGAGGATCGCAAAGTAAACCCCAAATAAAGGCCAAATAACGCTCAGCAGTTCAATAGAAA
>SFDM01000034.1 GCA_004558205.1 Pyramidobacter piscolens | reverse complement strand
CGCTCGATAAACGTTCCAGGTGCGAAGAAGCCTTCCCCCGGCCCAACCGGAGGCGTACGTTTGTACGGTGAGGATTGGGCCGGGGAAGGGTTCGAGCAGCTGGGACGTTTAGCGAGTGACGCCGGTAAACCGCAATTTATTCTTCAGAATTTTCTTGTAGCCCGTACATTTTGAAGTAACGCTGGGGCATTTTTTGCCAGCAGTCGTCGTCGGCGTGGTTTTCCAGGGCGTGGACGACGCTGGTCTTGATGTTGGGGAACGACGCCTTGAGCGTCTCGATGATGTGCTTTGTGCGCGAACGTTCCGTGTCGGCGCCGAATTTGCAGCAGTATTGGGCCGTGCGCACGCCCAGCCGGTCGATCTCGCGCTGGATCTGGTACTCCGACAGGTAGATCAGCGGGCGGATGACCCAGATCTCCGCGCGGTCGTGCCACAGCTTGGGCTGGTAGCAGCGGAAGCGCCCGTTTCGCAGCAGGTTCATCAGCGTGGTCTCCACGCTGTCGTCCAGATTGTGCCCCAGAGCCAGTTTGTTGCAGCCCACCTTTTTCGTGATCGTGTTGAGGATGCCCCGGCGCATATTCGCGCAGAAGCTGCAGGGCGAACGTTCCTGACGCTCGTCGATAATCTTCTCGATCGCGTAGGGCACGATATGAAGAGGCACCTGCAAGGAGTCGCACAGTTTTTGAAGCGGCTCCGTGTTCCAGCCGCCGGCGGTCATGTCCACGCAGCACGCCTGCAGGTCGTATTTCACGGGACTGTAGGCCTGCATGTATTTCAGCAGGTGGAGCAGCAGCAGGCTGTCCTTCCCTCCGGAAACGCCCACGGCGATCCTGTCTCCAGGCGTGATCATGTCGTAGCTGTAAATGGCTTTGCCCGCCAGTTTGCGAATTTTGCCGCTGATGCGGAGAGGTTCGCCCTTTTCCGCGTTATTTGATGGTCTCATAGAATAAACTCTCCTTCCCCAAAAAAGGAACGGATGAATTTTATCATAAAAGTTTTGATTGTAACTCGCTCTTTCCTAGGAGTATGTGCTAGAATTATCAGTAATTTACAGCCTTGACGACCATGGGGAGGTAAGCATGAGATTTTTAATTGATGGAGCAGAATGGACGTTTCCGCACATGGATTCGTTATCGCGCGAAGAACTGCTGGAAGCGCTGCGTGAAAAGGTGGCCTCCGACGACCGTGTCATTGTGGATATGCTTTCCGACGGCGAATCGCTCGACGATAAGGATATCCTGAGCGTACCCGACGAGATCGACGTTGAAGTCCACACAAACACGCCTTGGGGGTTGGGGCTTGAAATTCTTGACGAAGTGAAGGAGTCGCTGCTGACGGTTTTCAGAGAGCTGCAGACCATTCTTGACAGTTCGCGCAGCTACGAACCTTCGATGCTGGACGAAGTGCGGGACTGCCTGAATTGGCAGGAAGAGGTCTTTGAAGGGATTCGCGACGCCTATCCGGAGTATGACGGCCAGCTTCCCGAGGTGGCGCCGCTGAAAAAGGAGATCAGCTTTTTCGCGGCATACCTGGCCGAAGGCCGTTACGCCGAAGCCCAGGCCTGGCATGAAAGCGACTGGAAAAAGAGGGCCTTGGCGCGCTATTTGGAACAGATCAAGGATCTGAGAGATTGGTTTGAGGATAAAAACGAAAGCGCTCTTTCGGAAGACGCTGGGGAGGATGAATAATGAGCTTGAGAAAAGGACTGGCGCTATTCCTGTTTCTTACGTTGGGAGTCAGCGCACTGATCGTCGCGACGAGCATCGATAAAAGCGCAGTGCGGACCATTCTTCACGCGAAGAAGATCTATCTCGTGTACATTCTGGCGCTGGTGTTCCTGGCCTGGTCCTGCGACGCCTCGCGCTTCTGCATGACCGCCAAAGCCATGGGGTATTCCATTCCCTTTGGGCGGGGGCTCGTGTTGACGTGGCTGCATTATTTCGGCTGCGCCCTGACGCCGATGCAGGTCGGCGGAGGCCCCTTTCAGGTCTATGTGCTGTATAAATCAGGAATTCCCGTCGGATCGGGCATCGCGATCACGCTGATACGCACCCTGTTCAGCACCTTCCTGCTGAGCATCGCCGCTCCCACGGCCTTTTTCCTCGAGCCCGAACTGGTGAAAAGCCACTTCCTTGTGAAGGGCGTGTTCATTTATGTCGGTGTCCTGTCGGTGATTATGTGGTCCGCCTTCATCCTCAGCGTGACCAAGCCGCAGGTGATCAAGCGTTTCGCCGCGAGGGCCATTCTGTCTCTGAAGAAGTTCAAATGCCTGAAAAACCTCCGCGTACACCTCGTCTACCGCAGGATCTGCTCAGAGATCGACAGCTATTCTGAAAACGTGAAGCACATGATGGGCCCCGGGTTCAGGTATTTCCTGTGCGCTGCGATCCTCTCCGTGTTCCATCTTCTTTCGCTGTTCTCGGTGCTGCCTATGCTGATTCACGCCGTCGGGATGGCCGTGGACTATTGCCAGGCCATTCTTGCCCAGGGCGTGTTCATGTTCATCCTCTACTTCGTACCCACCCCCGGCGCCAGCGGCGTCGCGGAGGGCGGCGGTGCCGCCGTCTTCAGCCTTCTCGTCCCCTGGAACATGGCGGGGATCATGACGGTGCTCTGGCGTTTCTTCACGGAATACCTGGCGATTTTCATGGGCTGTATCGTGGCGATCCGGCTGATCGGCTGGGGAACCGCTGAAAGGATTATCAGCGGCGAGCAGGACGCCGCCTCGGGCGAGGACAGTGAGATATGAGCGGTAATCCCGTACATCGATTGCGGACGCTTGCCTTTAAATATCGCGGCGGCGTCTGGACCGTTCTTTTTGTCGCGATCCTCGCGACGGCCTGCCCCGTGCCGGGCAGGATCGCCGCGGGACTGCCGCTGGTGCTGTTGGGGCAGCTGCTGCGCTTTTGGGGCGTGGGCTGCATCACGCTCTATCGGGGCGAGCAGGTGAAAGCGCGCAGGCTGACGACCTGGGGCCCCTACGCGTTGATGAGGAACCCTCTCTACGCGGCCAACGGGCTTCTTGGCCTTGGCTGGGCCTGGATTGCGGGTAACCTCGCGGTGTTGATCTTTCTTGTCACCTTTTTTATCCTGTATAATCTGCTGATCGTCCCTCACGAAGAGGCCTTTTTAGAGGCGTCCTTTGGAAAAGAATACCTCGATTACAAGAAAAAAGTGGGAGCCTTTTTCCCAAAGAGCGCCTACAGTTTTCAGCTGAAAAACCTGAGGGGGCCCTATGACATTTCCATTCTGAGAAAAAGCGAAGTTCACTCCGTTATCGTTACGCTGGTCGGGACGCTTTTGATAATTTCAAGATTATGGTGGTAAGCTTTTGGGGTGGGGGTAAAATGACGATTAAAATAGTGATGTGCCATGCGGCGCCGACGGGCCACTGTGTCGTGAACGGGCCTATCGGGCGCTGGTGGCTGGAATGGTGCGACCGCGGACTTATGGCCGTCAGCTATACCGACGCCTGTCCGCGCGGAGACGTCCTTCCGGAATGGCTCAGCAGCGCCTGGGATTCTTTCTGGAACGGGCGGGATTATGATTTGACTCTGGTGACGCCGCGTCCCGTCTCGCCTTTTTTCGAAAAGGTTTACAAGCAGCTCTCGCGGGTGCTGCAGGGCGACACCCTGTCCTATGGAAAGATGGCCGAGCTCTGCGGTTCGCCCGGAGCCGCCCGCGCCGTGGGACAGGCCATGCGCCTCAATCCCTGGCCCCTCTTTCTGCCCTGCCACAGGATCATCGGCAGCACGGGCGCGCTTGTGGGCTATGTGGGAAAAAAGCATCTGGCGATTAAAGAGCAGCTGCTTGAATACGAGCACAGCATGCGCGGCTTCGGCGCAACACTGGGCGGCAAACTCGGCGGCGCTCTGGATACGTTGAACGCGCTGAGGAAATAGAAAAAGAAACAGGATAGAACCTGCAATCGGCAACACTATGCTGTATTTGCAGTTCCATGTTGTCCGTGCTAAAGTTGCATTGGCATTTTCCGCCATCCTTGATCACTCCTTTAGATTTTGCTAGACGCGGTTGTCAGCCAGCTCTATCTTATACTGATTTCTCATTAACATGCTTAATATCAAATCGAAGAGCCACGTCAAAAGATTTTAACGCAAAGGTCGCAAAGGAAAACCTTGAAAGGCTTTTAGAACCGCAAAGTCAATTAAAATATATAAATCACCATCATGCTAATTTGTTTTTTTTGTTAATAATTGAGGTCTTGTTTTTCCTTTGCGCCCTTTCTGTTCAGCCTTTGCGTTGAAATCCTTTGACTTTGATCTTCGGTCCGGCATTAAGCACGTTGAATGCGAATAAGTATTAATCTGTCGGCGTGATTTCGGATAAAAAGCAAAAACTCTGTCTCGAGAGCGTAAGCTCTATGAACCCCCGGCATAGCCGGGGGTTTTTATTTCACAACAAAAAAAAGCCGGACACTGTCCGGCTTTGTCTATCTGCGAGTCCTATTGATTTGTTGTTATGGTGGAGGCGCGGAGAATCGAACTCCGGTCCTGACATGACGTGTATGAATGGGCGGCTACAGGTTTAGTCGGTCTCTTTACTTCGCAGGGACGGGGCTGTAACCGACAGAACAGCCGCCGTTCCTATACGTTCCAATGCCTATACGATGCCCGCTCTGATTAACCCTTGCGATACTGCGAGCGCTCCCTCTCGTTTGGGCGGTTGCTTAATTAAGCAGCCAGTGCGTAATTGTTGTCGTTTCTTTTGTGTGACGGGTAACGCCCGTCGCTCGGCCTGCTCCCAGACTTCCGCCATACCAGTCGAAACCGATCGCCCCCATATATGAGGACAACTTTTTTACGCGTACTTCAATCCTGTGTTCTGTTGCGCATTTCGCGCGCCATGGAACGCTTGGCGTCCCGCTCTATGATGGTGTCCCTCTTGTCGTGCGCGGTCTTGCCCTGGGCGACGCCCAGAGCTACCTTCGCCAGCCGCCCGCCCTTGAGGTACATGGAGAGCGGCACAAGAGTAAAACCCTTTTCCTTGATCTTGGAACCCAGCTTCCTGAGCTCCGCCTTGTGAAGCAGCAGCTTCCTGTTCTGGCGGGGATCGTGCTGATACCAGCTCGCCTTTTCGTAAGGGGAGATATGGACGTTCATCAGCCACAACTCGCCCTTCTCTATCTTCGCGTAGCCGTCCTTCAGGTTGACCTTGCCGTCGCGCACCGATTTAATCTCCGTGCCCATCAGGACGATCCCGCACTCGATCGTATCGACGATGAAATAATCATGGCGCGCCTTGCGGTTGACCGCCACCGTTTTATCCTTCTGCATCCCTTCCATCGTCGTCACTCCCCACGAGAACATTCTATCCCATTAGTCAGAATTAGTCAAGAAACCGGCTGCGGGCACAGACAAAAAAGTCCCGGCATAAAGCCGGGACTGTGCGTCCAGTATGGTCGGGGTGAGAGGATTCGAACCTCCGACCTCCTCGTCCCGAACGAGGCACGCTAACCAGACTGCGCTACACCCCGGACACGACGGGCATTGTACTGCAAGATGCCCATGAAGTCAATCGACATTTCAACTTTTTTGTGATTTAATCGCCCTCATCCCCGCGGCGTCGGCGCGGCCGGCCGTTTTCGCCGGGCGGTAAGGGCGCCTCGCCCAGAGACGCCAGAGGCAGTTCAATCCAGCCCCAGGGGGTGATGATGAGAAAGCGCAGCGTGATCCCGTTTTCCGTCATGGCCTTGATGTGGTCCTTGTAGCCCATGATGTCGCTGGGAATCCAGCAGTCCGTGATAACCCAGATGCGGCGGCAGTTTCCCTTTGAAAAAATCAGGCTGTAATCCACGGCGAGGCGCATCGATTCATAGATGTCCACCTCGCCCAGATAGAGCACCACCGCTTCGGCGTGAGGCTGAGGCGGCTCGGCGGCCGGGAGCAGCGCCACTTTTGATTCAATCCATTTCAGCTCGCTGAAAAGCGCGTCGGGATTTTCGCGCATGACCTCCCAATAGGCCATGTCGATGCCGTCCACGCGGAAAGTCTTCGTCAGCCAGCCCTTAACCTGATTCAGAAGACGCTCCATGTACTTCGGATAGTCGGGATTCAGGATATTGCGCATCAGCGAGCCCGCCGTCAGCGGCGAATGATCGTCAGCAAAATTTTCATCCATTCCTTATTGCCTCCATAGGCGCATAGGCCATTATTTAACAATAAGCATACCACAAAAAACGATTTTGCCCATGGGGAAGATCCCGAAAAAGGCCGCTCTGTGAGATAATAAGAAGCACATTATTTCCCTATTCTTGTAAGGAGGCTTTTTTTATGGAACCCGTGACGCTGAACCGAGAAAACACCCTATTCCTTATGATCGACCTTCAGGAAAAGCTGATGCCCGCCATAGAGGGCGCGGAACAGATTGCCGCGGCGGCGGAGCGCCTTCTGAGGGCCGCTTCGGCGCTGGATATCCCCCTGATCGTCACCGAACAGTACCCTAAAGGGCTGGGCGGCACGGTGGAACCGCTGCGTTCGCTCATGGCCTCCGCGGCCCCGCTGCCCAAGACGGCCTTCTCCTGCGCCGGCGCCGAAGGTTTCAGCGAGGCCTTCGAGCGCATAGGGCGAAACAGGGCCGTGCTGTGGGGCGTGGAGACCCACATCTGCGTTTTCACGACCGCCATGGAGCTGGCGAAAAAAGGCTGCCAGGTCGTGGTGGCCGGCGAGGCCTGCGGCAGCCGGAAAAAAGCGTGTCACGACCTGGCCGTCGCCTCCATGCTGGCCGCCGGAATCGCCGTCCTGCCTGTGGAGACCGTGGTTTACCAGCTTCTTGGCCGGGCCGGCACGCCGGAGTTCAAAGCGCTGCTTCCCTATTTCAAATAATACTAATTTCCCATTGACGTGCTTAATATAAAATCGAAGAGCCACGTCAAAAGATTTCAACGCAAAGGTTCGCAAAGGAAAACCTTGGAAGACTTTTAGAACTGCAAGGTCAAGCGAAATTTATAAATTTCCATCATGTTAATTCGTTTTTTAGTTAATAAATTAGGTTTTGTTTTTCCTTTGCGTCCTTTGCGCCCTTTCTGTTCAGTATCTTTGCGTTGAAATCCTTTGACTTTGATCTTCGGTCCGGTCTGAGGAAAATCGGTTCCGCTTCGGACATACTCGGACCGCGTTGGCGGTCCTGCGCCGCTTGCGGCCCCGATCTCCCTTAGGCCGTCCCCTCCAAGGTATTTGGCGCTCCAGCTGATAAATAGTATAAGGAAGGAAACACAAAAGCCTTCCCTCGTTTCGAAAGGGAAGGCTTTTTCTAAAAACGCTGGGGAGAAAACGGCCGTCGCTTAGATGTTGCAGTCGCCGGGGCGGTAGATCAGCACAGAGCCGCTGGCGTAACGGGCAATGCTGGAAGCGGTGCTTCCGATCAAGAGCCGTTCGATAGTGCTCTGGCCCCTGTAGCCCACGATGATCAAGTCGAAATTCTTCTCGTTGGCATAGCGGGCCACGGTTTCCGTCGGGTTTCCCGTGACGATGACCACGTCTCTGACGCGGTCCGCAGCCCCCGGCTCCTTGGCGTTCGCTTCCTTGATGAACTGGGCGAACTTGGCGCGGGCCGCCTCCTCTATATCCTTTTCAAGCCCCGGCGGCACCGAAGAGTTGAATTTTTTCCACGCCGCGACGTTGGGAATGGAGTGAATGATGGTGGCTTCCGCGTCCAGCAGCTTGGCCATATGGCAGCCGTAAGCCACCACCGAAAGGGCGAATTGGCTTAAATCGGCGGAAATCAAAATACGCTTTTTCATGGATAGTTCCTCCTTTGCAAGTTGGCGCGCACGTTGGCGGCGCCCCTTCCGCCCGGCGCCGTGTCCCGTGAACACGAAGCCGGGCCCGGACGTCAAAAAAAGCCCTCAACGTTGAGTGATACTGATTTTCAAATAAGCAGCCAAACGAACATCCTGGCCGGCCTCAGGGAAATCGGTTCCGCTTCGGACAATACTTGGACCGCGTCGGCGGTCCCGCGCCGCTGGCGGCCCCGATCTCCCCTCAGGCCGGCCCCCCAAGGCATTCGGCGCTTCTGCCGATAAATAGTATGAATTCCTGTATGGGAGGTGAGCCGATGACAGTTCTCCTGACGTGCGCCGGAGCGGCGCTTGGAGCCGCCGCCGGCGCGTTGCTGTGCCTCGGCGCCCGCCGCGTCCTGAACGAACAGCCCCCAGTTGCATGGCTGGCAGGCCCCAGGGCCTTGGCGCTGTGCTCGGCCCTGGCGGCGCTGCTGTCCGCCGCGGTGCTTCCGCAGTACCCACATTTTCCGGGCGCGGCGCTGGCCCTTTCCTCGCTGTGGCTAGCTCTGTTCCACGCGCTGACCGACATGGCCGACGGCTATATCTACGATGCCGCGGTGCTCGTGTCCTTTGGCGTGGCCTTCGCGCTGCGCTCCTTTTTCGGCGCCAGGCTGATGCTTCTCGAAATCTCCCTCGGTGCCGGCGCGGGGTGGACCCCCCTCGCCCTGATCATCCTCCTCACCCGCGGCAGCATGGGCTGGGGCGACGCCAGTATGATGGCCGGCCTCGGTGCGCTGATGGGGTGGAAACTGACGCTGCTGACGCTGTACGCCGGTTTCATCGCTGGCGGTGCGGCCGCCCTCGTCCTGCTCGTGCTTGGCCGAGTCCGGCGCGGCGACGTCCTCCCGCTGGCCCCCTTCCTCGCGCTGGGGACCGCCATCGCCCTGATCTTCGGACAAAAGCTTTTCTCCTGGCTGGGAACGGGCGCTGGGCTTTTCTGAAAAGCCAGGCCGAACAATTTCATGCTAATTCCCTATTGACGTGCTTAATGTCAAATCGAAGAGCCGCGTCAAAAGATTTCAACGCAAAAGGCGCAAAGGTTCGCAAAGGAAAACCTTGAAAGATTTTTAGAACCGCAAAATCAATCAAAATATATACATCACACTCATTCGTTTTTTTGTTAATAAATTAGGTCTTGTTTTTCCTTTGCGCCCTTTCTGTTCAGTATCTTTGCGTTGAAATCCTTTGACTTTAATCTTTGGATGGGCCATTAGTATCAGCGCGAAGGGACGCAGAGGAAAAACTTAAAGACCTTCAGAATGGCAGGGTCCGCCGCGGCCGCGCAGTGTGGCGGCGTCAGCTTGGGGCCTGTTGATCCAGTTTTCCCTTTTTCTTCGCGAGCTATCGCGGCCATTAGCGTTCCAATCTTTTGCCCCGGACATAACAGCCTTGCGGAAGGCTTTTTACGAATCCAGCCCCGCGCCCCAGCGGCCGTTGAAGGCCGTCAAAGCCAGGGGGCGGCGCGTCCTTTCGGCCAGTTCGCCTTCCCTCAGCGCCTCGGGGATTTTGCCAGGCTCCGCCGGATAACCCACGGCGATCATCACCAGCGGCGTCACTCCCTCGGGGACCGCGCAGAGTTCGCGCACCTTCTCGGGCGAGAACCCCGCCATCGGATGGGCGAACAGTCCGAGGCCGGTGGCCTGAAGAAGGAGGTTTTCCACCGCCAGCCCCAGGTCGTGAGCCGCCCAGCGGTTCGGCTTGCCGTTCAGCGCAAAAGTCTCGCTGTACAGCGCCACGACCAGCAGGCCCGCGTCGCGCGCCCAAGCCGCGTTTTGGGGAACCAGGCATTCCAGAAGCCGCTCGTAGCCCTCCCGGTCGCCGCGCAGAGCCGCGATAAAACGCCAGGGCTGCTCGTTATAGGCCGAAGGCGCCCAGCGCGCCGCCTCCAGCATGGAAAGCGCCATTTCCCGCGAAGGCGTCCTGGAAGGGTCAAAAGCCCGAGGGCTCCAGCGGCGCGCGATCAGATCGTGGACAGCGTGTTGAGTAACCGCAATCTTTTCCATGAAACAACCTCCTTAAGTTGGATAGACCGATGAAGTTGGATAGATCGATGAAGAAGGATCAGATTAATCCTTCCGATCATGTATGATTTTACCCGAAGCCTCGCCGCGGCGCAAGACCGTAAAAAAGCCTATTTCCGGAAAGGCCGCAGCCCTTCCGCCCTAAAATTAGTTTTTCATTTTATCGCGCGCGAAAATTCGCGTGAAGCCCCAGGGTCGTTTTTATACAATTCGCATTCAACGTGCTTAATGCAGGACTGAAGATCAAAGTCACAGGATTTTAACGCAAAGGCTGAACAGAAAGGGCGCAAAGGACGCAAAGGAAAAACAAGACCTAAATTATTAACTAAAAAAATGAATTAGAGTGATAAGAATTCATGTATTTTTATTAAATTTTCGGTTTTAAAAGTCTTTCAAGTTTTTCCTTTGCGAACCTTTGCGCCCTTTGCGTTGAAATCTCTTGACGCGGCTCTTCGGTTTGATATTAAGCATGTCAGTGGAGAGTTCGTATTAAAGGCCGGCGGCGGGCGCAAACGCCGGGCGCCGGGCCATATTTCGCCGAGGGCCGGCGCGGGAAGGTCCCCTTCAGGGCGGCCAAGCCGAAAACAGCCGCCTTGAAGGGCGGTTCGCCGCCCAGTGCAAAGCGGCGCCCCGCGCGGTTCTTTCATTTTTTTCGGGCGGATCAGATATATATGGATAAAGTTTTTGTGAAACGAGGAAAAACATCTTGACAAAAACCCCCTTCTATTCTCTACTCCTCGCAGAAGTTAAGAAAAGCGAGAGAATGGAATAGGGAAGCGTAAAAGGCACGGCGAAGGTCCATTTCGCCACGCAAAGCTAGAGGGTCCTCTTCTCCGGGGACAGCCAGCTGCACGCGGAAAAAGAACTCCTGAAAAATGGGAGTTTTCCGTTTGCGGGGTGGCTGCGGTGGAAAGAAGGTCCTTTTTTTTTATGGAGCGAGAGCCCCTTTCAGAGCGGAACGCACAAAAGAATAGGCGCCACATCAAAGGCGCGGCGGGCCTTCACGGCCCGCCGCGCAAAGCTATAGGCTCCTTCGCCGGTCGAAGCACGGGACAGCCAGCTGCACGAAGGAGAAAGGGGCTTTTTTCCAGGCCTTCGTCGTACGAAGTTGGCGGCTCTGCCGGGTCAGCCGGGGATTTTTTTGCTGACAGGTACGCTGCCGGAAGGAACGACAGGAATCCCTGGGGATTCCGCAGTACCTATTCGGGAGGTTGCACACAATGACAAAAAATAAGAGGGACCACAACAGAAATTCAGCGGCACTCAAGCTCTCGGCGTTCCTGCTTTTCGCGGCGGCTTCGCAGGCCGCGGCGGCCGAGTATCAGGGCCAACATGTGACGGGGCTTCATGGAGCTTTCACAGAAAATTCTTATATCCATCCAGGCGAGGCCGTCTCCTTTTTCGATAACTACGCAGAAGCCTCAGCTGGAGTTGTCGCCGGCGGCGCCATCTACGTGGAAAAGGGATCTCTCGCTGTGAGCGGCGGCAGCGTATCCATTCGTCGTCGCTGCTCTCGGTCGGAGCCAAAGCCTTCTGCCGCGCCGCGGACAGCGATAAATTCGCCTTCGGCCCCTTCATCGGCGCCCGGTTCAACCACTACCGCAGCGACGGCTACAGGCTGAGCGGCGGCGACCAGGTGGACGGCTACGAGTACAACCAGTGGCAGTTCCCCCTGGGGCTGCGCTTCGACTGGAAGTTCTCGGCCCCCGACGCGCGGGGGTGGCAGCATCGCCAGACGCTGGAGCTGTCCTACATCCGCTCGGCGGGCGACGTGGAGGTGACGCGCGGCGTGCGTCCCAGCGGCTACGGCTCGTCGGTGAACGTGCTGAGCGCGCTGACCGACGAGAACAGCTTCGCGGCGGAGGCTCGGTTCGAGACTCGGAGGAAGAACTTCACGGGCTCGTTGAACCTGAGCGGCAGACTTAGCGACAACCAGAGAGACTGGGGCGTCGGGCTGACCTTCAAGTGGCAGCTCTGACAACCCGCTTTCCGGTGTGCGCATAGATGTACTTTTTTCAAAGCCGGGAGGAATCTCTCTGAAGGTTCTCTTCCGGCGCACCACTTTTCCAAAGCCGGGAGAAGATTCCCCCGAAGGTTTTCTTCCGGCAGCCTCTCTTTCCAGAGGGCGGGCGGCTTTCCCCGAGGCTGTCCGCCCTTCTTTGGCTCTTTTCGTTTTTCTCAATTTCTGTTATGATATAGTCAATGCAATAACATGAAATTTGAGAGGAGAAATTTACGATGAACATTGACGTAGTGGATCACATTGGCGTAGCGGTAAAAAGCATCGACGAAGCGCTCAAGTTCTGGGAGGGCATGCTGGGCGTGAAGTGTCACGGCGTGGAGGAAGTGGCCGACCAGAAGGTGAAGACCGCCTTCCTGCCCATCAAGGACACGGAGATCGAGCTTCTCGAGGGCACCAGCGAGGAGAGCCCCGTATCCAAGTTTATCGAGAAGAAGGGCGAGGGCATCCATCACATGGCCATCCGCGTGGAGAACCTTGAGGCGGCGCTGGCCGAGCTGAAGGAAAAGGGCGTCCGCCTGATCGACGAGAAGCCCCGCCTGGGCGCGGGCGGCGCGAAGATCGCCTTCCTGCACCCCAAGGCGACCGGCGGAGTCCTGCTTGAGCTCTGTCAGAGAGACTAATACTACTCCATCAACGTGCTTAATATAGGACCGAAGATCAAAGTCAAAGGATTTCAACGCAAAGGCTGAACAGAAAGGACGCAAAGGAAAAACAAGACCTAAATTATTAACCAAAAAACGAATTAGGGTGATAGGAATTCATGTGTTTTGATTAATTTTTCGGTTTTAAAAGTCTTTCAAGTTTTTCCTTTGCGCCCTTCGCGTTAAAATCTTTTGACGTGTTTTTTCAATTTTATATTAAGCACGTTGATGGGGAATTAGTATAACGCTTCTGGGGTGCCCCTGACAGCGGACAAAGCAGCGGGGCGCGGCCGAAAATTTTTTCCGGCCGCGCCCCGCTGTTTCTGTTATTTGGTCATGTTGTAGTAGAGGATGGTCAAGGTGATCAAAAGCACGCCGTAAAAACCGAACTTCATGGCTCTGGAGCTGTCCTTTTCGCGATAGAACTTCTGTGCTACTCCGAGGATGATTCCGGCGCAGAGAAGCACGCCGCAGCAGATGATATACCGGATATTCATTTTCCTTCACGCTCCCTTAAAGATAGAGTTTTCAACGCCTGCCCGCTCGCTCAAAGCTTTCCTGCGCCCGTTTCACGGCGCGGGCCTTGACGTCGCCGGCGATCTTCTTGTCGATGAAATCGAGGCCGCGCTGGGCGTCGGGGTTGCCTCTCAGCTTGGCGAGGCTGAACCAGTAATAAGCTTCTTCCAGGTTTTCGTCCACGCCTTCGCCGTTGGTGTAGATGATGCCCAGCGCGAACTGGCCCTTTTCGCTGCCGGCCCTGGCCGCGCGCTCAAACCATTTTTTCGCTTCGGCGTAATCCTGCGCGACGCCTTCGCCGGTCTTGTAGAGCCAGCCTACGTTGTACCACGCGCCGATATTGCCCTGATCGGCCGACAGTTTGAAAAGCCTGAAGGCCTCGGGCAGGTCTTGCTTCACCGCTTCTCCCGCGTAATAAAGCGCGCCGAGGCGGAGCTGGGCGCTGGGGTTGCCGTGGCGGGCGCTTTTTGTGTACCACTCCACAGCTTTGGCCATGTCCTTGGGAAAACCTTCGCCGCTCTCGTACATCCAGGCGAGGTTCCGCATGGCCGCCGAACTGCCGGCGCCGGCTGCCTTCCTGTACCATTCCGCGGCCGCGGGCAGGTCCTTTTCCACGCCCTGGCCCCGGTGGTACAGCTCGCCTAAGAGCAGCATCGCCTCGGGAAGCCCCGCGCCGACGGCCCTGTCCAGCAGGGCGGCGGCTTCTTTCGCGTCCTTGGGGACGCCTGTCCCGTTGAGGCAGAGGACGGCAAGGTTTTTCAGCGCGTAGGCGTCGCCCTGGTCGGCCGCTTTCCTGTAGAGCCGGGCGGCCTGAGCGGGATCCTTGACCACGCCGAGGCCGTTTTCGTACATCAGCGCGAACTCGCGTTGGGCCTGGGCGTAGCCACCGTCGGAGGCGCGGCGCAGCTGGAGCATGGCCTGGACGCGGTCGATGCGGCCTCCCAAGCCCCACAGCATGGCGCGTCCCCAGAGGAACTGGGCCTGTACGTTCCCGCTTGCCGCGTGTTTCTGAATCAGAGGCATCGCCGCCGCGTAGGCGGGGCGGCCTTCCGCCGCGAGGCTTTCGTGAAGGCTGTAAAGCTCGGCGGCGCGGGCGTAATCCCTTTTCCGGTCGGTCAGCAGCACGGCCAGGGCGTGGTAGGGGATCGGATTTTTGACCTGACGCTTGGCCAATTCCGAAAAAATTCGCTCCGCCTCGGCGGTTTTGCCGCTGAACCACGCCGTAAGGCCCTTCTCGGTTTCCCCAGCGGCCGCGGGGTCGCGGGGCGGATCCACGGGAGTGGAGAGGCAGCGTCCTGCGCCGCTCAGAAGAAAGGTCCACATCAACGCTGTGAGAATATATTTTTTTATCATATGCGATCCACCTCGTTCGTATTCTTTGGGCAAGGGCGGCCTGCGGGGATCGAAGTCTGCCCTGTACGCGCCTATTGTACTACAGGACGGGGGAACGCGCTCCTGAAATTTTTATTATGGAAGGTTTTTTGTCGTTTTTTCTTGGGGAAATAAATGGACATGAGACGGACTATCTGTGATAGAATAATTAAGTTCTTTCCCATCATTCTTTTTTGGAGGTCTTACAATGTATGAAAACATCATTAAAAAGGCGAACGATCTGAAGGGGCAGATTGTCGCCTGGCGCCGCGATTTCCATCAGAACCCGGAACTCTCGAACCACGAAGTTCAGACCACGGCCAAGATCGCCAAGATCCTGACTGATCTGGGATATACGGTAAAAGTCGGAACAAAGGGACATCCCGGCAAGAAGGACTGTGCCGACGACGCGAAGATCTCCATCATCGCCGACCTGAACGAGGACAAGGCGGGCCCCCGCGTTGCTCTGCGCGGCGATATCGACGCGCTGCACGTGGCCGAAACGCTGGACGTGCCCTTTAAATCGGTCAACGAGGGCGCCATGCACGCCTGCGGCCACGATGCCCACGCTTCCATGCTCCTCGGCGCGGCCACGCTGCTGGCCGGCATGAAGGACGAGCTTCCCGGCAAGGTGCGCCTGATCTTCCAGCACGCTGAAGAAGTCTGCGACGGCGCTTTGGACAAGATCAACGACGGCTGTCTTGACGGCGTGGACGCCATCTTCGGCCAGCACATCTGGCAGCCCACTCCCGACGGAAAAATCGCCACCACCCGCGGTCCCCTGATGGCTTCCTGCGACGGCTTCGAGCTGGTCGTCAAGGGCCACGGCAGCCACGGCTCCATGCCTCACCTGTCCCACGACCCCGTGATGGCCGCCATGGCCGTCGCCAACGCCTGGCAGACCATTATCAGCCGCGAGATCGACCCTCTCCAGTCGGCGGTGCTGTCGGTCTGCAAGGTTGAAGCGGGCACGATCTTCAACGCCATTCCCGAGACGGCCCGCATGCTGGGCACCACCCGCGCCCTGACCGCCGAGGTGCGCAAGCACCTGGCCGCGCGCATGGAGGAGATCGCCGTGGACGTCTGCAAGGCCATGCGCTGCGAGGCCCAGTTCACCTACAACTGGATGGTGGCTCCCACTGTCAACGACAAGGACCTGGCGGGCTTCGCCATCGACACGCTGAAGGGCGTCTTCGGCGACGACGTGTACGAGTGCGTCCCCACCATGGGCGCCGAGGACTTCGCGTTCTATCAGGAGAAGGTTCCCGGCGTGTTCATGTTCCTCGGCACCGGCAGCGAAGAGAAGAACATGAACTACCCCCACCACAACTCCAAGTTCACCATCGATGAAGACGTGCTGCCCAAGGGCGTGGCCGCCATGTCGATCCTCGTCAAGGCCTGGCTGGACAAAAACGCGAAGTAGGAAGCCCCCTTCCCGCACTTTTCCATAATAATGGCATGGCCGGAGGCGTGACGTCTTCGGCCATTTTTTTCACCGCGCTTTTTTCCGCGCGGCTAAAGGAGAGTTGTGAGCATGGCAAAAAGGGCAGTTTACTTTTTCTGCACCCAGTCCCCCGACCCAGCGGCGGTCCATGTGGCGCCCATCGTATGGGACGTCCTGAAGGCCGAGGGAAAGCTGAACGAGAGCGCCGGCTTCCAGTTTGACGGCCTCGAAGTGATGAAGCACACCGACGCCCGGGGCGACCAGTTCTACTTTGTCCCCACCAGGACGTCGCTGTGCCTCGACTATCCCCGATATCTGCCCGAGATGAACCAGCGCTTCAGCGATTTCGACGTGTCCGGCATGGTCACCTGGCACGCGGGCGCCAATGCGCCTGCCAACGTTCTGACAGTACACTCGCTGGGCGACGTGAACTCGGGCGTCTTCGGCGCGGCGAAACCCCGGCTGATGCGGAACCTCCTGAAGGCCTTTGACCGTCATAGAGCCGAGCTGGGCCTCGAGGGCTATCACGTGAGCACCGAGGCCACGCACTGGTCGGGCGTTCACGACGGCCACGGCGATCCCAGCCTTCTGACCCGTTTCCCCGTGACCATGATGGACGTGGAGGTCGGAAGCGACGAATCCAGCTGGAGCGACCCCGTGCCCTGCACCGCCCTGGCCCGTGCTCTGACGGAAGTCTTCGAGGACGACGGCAAAAAAGTGCACAACCTGCTGTGCATTGGCGGCGTCCACTTCGAGCCCAGCTTCGCCGAAGCCGCGCTGACGGAGTGGGGCGACGGGGCCTTCGGCGTCACCCATATCCTGGCGAACCAGTGGCTGGTGTCGGGCCATTATGAGGACGAAAGCGGGGCGGAGCGCGCCGCGGCCGCCGCAGAAGCCATCGAGGGCGGTATTTCAGCCGTGGTCATGCACGACAAGCTGAAAGGCTGCTATAAGGACCTGGCCCGCAAGCTGGGCGCCCGGTTCGGCGTGCCGGTCTGCAAGCACCAGAAGCTTCGGACGCCTCTGGAGATGGAACTTGCTGACTGAGGCGGGATGCGCCGCCGACGCAGCCGGAGAGACGCTGCCTCAAAGCGCCGGCGCGGCGAAACCTCTCTATAAGATGCCCCGCAGAGGCCCCTTGGTCTCCGGCACGGTCCTGTCGCGCCCCAACCGCTTTGTGGCGTCGGCCCTGGTGGACGGGCAGGAGGCGAAATGCTACCTTCCCAACCCGGGGCGGCTGTGGGAACTGATCTATCCCGGCGCGGAACTTCTGCTGACGCCTTCCTTCGCGTCCACGGACTACACCGTTTTGGGCGTGCGCCGCGAGAACGGGGAGACTGTGCCCCTGCACACCCACCGTGCCAACGACCTGGCCGCGGCCATCGTCCGCGCTGGGCTTCTGCCCGGGCACGAGAAGGCTTTGGTCAAGCGCCGCGAAATTCCCGTGGGCGACAGCCGCTTTGACTTGCTTCTCAGCGAGGACGCGCGAGACCTGTACGTGGAGGTTAAGTGCTGCACGCTTTTCGCCGGCGGCGGCGCCTATTTCCCCGACGCGCCGTCGGACCGCGCCTGCCGCCACGTGCGCCATCTGGCGCGCATGGCCGGCGAGGGCGTGAAAACGGCAGTGCTGGTCATCGTCAACTCTCCGGCGCCCCGGTGGTTCCTGCCCGACTGGCATACGGACCCCGACTTTGCCCGCGCCATGCTCGAGGCCCGCGGCCGCGTGGAGTTCATCCCTCTGGCGCTGGGCTGGAACGCCGATATGGTCGCGGAGGGCCCTGTGCGCCGCCTGTCCGTTCCCTGGCGGACGCTGGAACGGGAGATGGGGGAGAGGGGGCTCTGCCTGGCGCTGATCGAGCGCGAAGGGGAGTTCTGGTGTTCTCTGGAGCGCAGTTCTGAGCTGACGAAGGCCATGGCGCGCTGGAGCCGCGCGCGCAAGACTCCCGAAGGGCGCGCCGAAGAGCTTCGCGCCGGAGGCCGCCTTCTGGCCGCCGTTCCTTTCAGGACGCCGGAGGACGTCTTCGACGCGTTGGGGGAGGACCTGGACGCTATCCTGGCGCGGCCCTGTGTCCCCGACGGCTCCCGCCGCCTCGGGCGCTTCGCCGGCGATCCCCGCCGCTGGCAGCCTTTTGTCCAGCTGCTTCTGAAATACCGCTTCACGCGGCTTGACCCGGTCATCGGCCGCGAGCTGGACCAGGACGAAAAAAACTGCCTGCGCGCCGCCTCCCGCTAAAGGAACGGCGTCCGCTCCGGCGAAAATGTTCCACGTAGAACAGTGCCCTTCCATCGTAAATAGATCAAGAATTGCCGGGAGAACTCGCTGAATCACGTGGGTTCTCCTTTTTTCATCGTCTTATAAACAGCCAAGGTCAAAAGATTTGAACGCGGACGCACAGGACGCAAAGGAAAGACAAGACCTAATTTATACTAATACCAATTCGCATTCAACGTACTTAATAACAGACCGAAGATCAAAGTCAAAGGATTTCAACGCAAAGGCTGAACAGAAAGGGCGCAAAGGTCGCAAAGGAAAAACAAAACCTAAATTATTAATTAAAAAACGAATTAGTATGATGATAATTTATGTATTTTGATTGATTTTTCGGTTCTGAAAATCTTTCAAGTTTTTCCTTTGTGAACCTTTGCGCCCTTTGCGTTGAAATCTTATGACGTGGCTCTTCGATTTGATATTAAGCACGTTGATGGGGAATGAGTACTATTAACCAAAAGGCAGTATCAGCTCCGCGTTTCCGCTGTGAACCTTGATGTGCCAATCTTTTACCCCTGGTTTTCACGTGGAAACGTCCCGTAAAAGGCAAACATTAAAAGAGCGAATGTTTACCATTCAGAAAATGAGTGATTTATGAAGGGCAAGGCCTTGCGGCGCGCTGATTCACGAAGGTTGATAACTGACGTTCATAAATAGTATTAAGTTTTTGTAAAAGTAATTATAAATGGCGTAATTTAGCGGCTGCGAGCCCGTTTTTTCTCTGTTTGTTTGCCCTTGCTGAGTTGTGAAACATGGCACATAATAAGGGCAATTCAGAGGGCGCCTCAAGCCTCTGGAGCGTTTTGAGAAAGTTTTTTATTTATGGGAGTTTTGAAAGGAGCGGATAGGACGGTTCCGAGACGGGCGGATTAGGCGTATGCGAGGGATGGCGCAGAATGCGACCTAATCGAGGAGGAAACAGTTATGGATCAATTAACGGCTCTTGTTGTAAAGGCGAACGGTTTTATTTGGGGACTCTACTGCCTGATTCCGCTTCTCTGCGGCACAGGCCTCTATTTCACGCTTCGCCTGAACTTTGTGCAGATCCGCAAATTCGGCCGGGCGATGAAGCAGACCTTCGGCGGCGTCCGCCTGTTCGGCGAGCGCGCCGGCAAGGACGGCATGAGCTCCTTCCAGGCTCTCGCCACCGCCATCGCGGCCCAGGTCGGCACGGGGAACCTCGCCGGCGCGGCTACGGCCATCGCCATCGGCGGTCCCGGAGCGATCTTCTGGATGTGGCTGGCCGCGTTCTGCGGCATGGCGACCATCTTTGCCGAAGCCGTTCTCGCTCAGACTTTTAAAACGCAGGACGAACAGGGCGGTGTGGTGGGCGGCCCTGCCTACTACATTTCCAAGGGGCTGGGAAGCAAATTCCTGGCCGGGTTCTTCTCTGTGGCTCTCATTATCGCTCTCGGATTTATCGGCAACATGGTGCAGTCCAACTCCATCGCCGACGCCTTCAGCAACGCTTTCGGCGTGAACCGTCTTGTGGTGGGCATCGTCGTCGCGGCGATCTGCGGTTTCGTGTTCTTCGGCGGCGTGGGCCGCATCGCCTCCATCACGGAGAAGCTGGTGCCTCTGATGGCCGCTTTTTACCTGATTGGCGGCGCGTACATCCTCGTGAAATTCTCTTCTCAGCTTCTGCCCGCCCTCAAGATGATCTTCGAAGGCGCTTTCAACCCCGCGGCCGCCACGGGCGGCCTGATCGGCGCGACCATGAAGGACGCCATCCGCTACGGCGTTGCCCGCGGCCTTTTCTCCAACGAAGCCGGCATGGGCTCCACGCCTCACGCCCACGCCGTGGCCAAGGTCAAGCATCCCGTCGAGCAGGGCTGCGTCGCCATTGCCAGCGTTTTCATTGACACCTTCCTGGTGCTGAACATGACGGCTTTCGTCATTCTGGTCACCGGCGCGATCCAGACCAAGACCAGCGGCATCACCCTGACCCAGAACGCTTTCACCACAGGCCTTGGCCAGTGGGGACTTCCTTTTGTGGCCATCTGCCTGTTCTTCTTCGCCTTCTCCACGATCATCGGCTGGTACTTCTTCGGCGAACAGAACATCAAGTACCTCTTCGGCGTCAAAGGCCTGACTCCCTACCGCATCATCGTCATGGGCTTCGTCGTTCTCGGTTCGACTCTGAAGCTTGACCTCGTCTGGGAACTGGCCGACTTCTTCAACGGCATCATGGTCTTCCCCAACCTGCTCGCCCTGATCGGTTTGAGTAAGATCGTAGCCAGCTCCCTGAAAGATTTTGACGATCAGGGACGCCTGAAAGCTTAATCAAGTTTTAGAAAACATACAAAATGGAGGGGACAAGTCCGCCTGCCCGCGGGCTTTTCTCCTCTCTTGAAAGGATGGATGCCTGGGAGAGGCGGCGGTGGTTGCGGAAGCAAGGGCTTTTTTCTGTAAAAAAAGGGAATGCGATTATTGTGAGGAGGACTTTATGATGGATGAATTGACAGCTCTGGTTGTAAAGGCGAACGGTTTTATCTGGGGACTTTATTGCTTGATCCCCCTTCTCTGCGGCACGGGACTTTATTTCACGCTTCGGCTGAACTTCGTGCAGATCCGCAAGTTCGGCGCGGCGGTTAAACATACTTTCGGCGAGCTGACCCTGTTCGGCGAGCGCGCCGGCAAGGACGGCATGAGCTCCTTCCAGGCCCTGGCCACCGCCATCGCGGCCCAGGTCGGCACGGGCAACCTGGCGGGCGCGGCCACGGCCATCGCCATCGGCGGTCCGGGAGCCATCTTCTGGATGTGGATCGCCGCTTTCTGCGGCATGGCTACCATCTTCGCCGAGGCCGTTCTGGCCCAGACCTACAAGGGGCAGGACGATCAGGGACACGTGGTGGGCGGCCCCGCCTACTACATCTCCAAGGGGCTGGGAAGCAAGTTCCTGGCCGGGTTCTTCTCTGTGGCTCTCATTATCGCCCTGGGCTTCATCGGCAACATGGTGCAGTCCAACTCTATCGCCGACGCTTTCAACAACGCCTTCGGTGTGAACCGCCTGCTTGTGGGCGTCATCGTCGCGGCCATCGGCGGCTTCGTGTTCTTCGGCGGCCTGGGCCGCATCGCCTCCGTCACCGAGAAGATCGTGCCTCTGATGGCCGGCCTCTACCTGCTCGGCGGCGCCTATATCCTGGTGAAATTTTCCTCTGAGCTTCTGCCTGCCTTCAAGATGATCTTCGAAGGCGCTTTCAATCCCGCGGCCGCCACAGGCGGCCTGATCGGCGCGAGCATGAAGGACGCCATCCGCTATGGCGTCGCGCGCGGCCTCTTCTCCAACGAAGCCGGCATGGGCTCCACGCCCCACGCCCACGCCATCGCCAAGGTCAAACATCCCGCGGAACAGGGCTTCGTGGCGATCATGGGCGTCTTTATCGACACCTTCCTGGTGCTGAACATGACGGCCTTCGTCATCTTTGTCACCGGCGCGATCAAGACCAAGGCCAGCGGTATCACCCTGACCCAGAACGCCTTCACCGCCGGCCTCGGCCAGTGGGGGCTTCCCTTCGTGGCCATCTGCATGTTCTTCTTCGCCTTCTCCACGATCATCGGCTGGTACTTCTTCGGCGAGCAGAACATCAAGTACCTCTTCGGCGTCAAGGGCCTGACCCCCTACCGCGTGATCGTCATGCTCTTCGTGGTGCTCGGCTCGGTCCTGAAGCTCGACCTCGTCTGGGAACTTGCCGACTTCTTCAACGGCATCATGGTCTTCCCCAACCTGCTGGCCCTGATCGGCCTGAGCAAGGTCGTGGCCGACTCTTTGAAGAACTTTGACGAACAGGGACGCCTGAAAGCTTAAAAATCCTGAAAAATAACCATATATTAAAGAGGAGAAAGGCCCGCCGGCGTGAAGGCGGGCCTTTCTCCTCTTCTCTTTATAGGTTACGCGGATTCGCGTTGAACGCGCTTCATGTCGGACCGAGGAGCCGGGTCAAAAGATTTCAACGCAAAGGCTGAAGAGAAAGGGCGCAAAGGAAAAACAAAACCTAAATTATTAACTAAAAAACGAATTAACGTGATGGAAAGTTATAAATTTCGCTTGATTTTGCGGTTCTAAAAGCCTTTCAAGGTTTTCCTTTGCGAACCTTTGCGCCCTTTACGTTGAAATCTTTTGACGTGGCTCTTCGATTTGATGTTAAGCGCGTAAATGGAGAATTAGTATTAAATGCGAATGGGATTAGACTTTCACCGTTCGCTTTTATGGCCGACGGCGAAATTCTGGAGCTCATCACGCCGCAGCAGTTTTTTTCCAACCCTCGGTCGGACCGCGCGAAAGAATTCCTGGACAAGATCATCTCCCATTGAGGACTGGCCCTGAGAGCTCCGGATTATGGACGCTTCGCCGGAAAGGGACTGGAGCTTCGGGCTCGCCCAAAAATCGCGACGTTTTGCAGATGTTTTGCAAATATGATAAATACAGTTAAGTATTGACGCCGGCAAAAAATGTCGTAGAATATACCCGTTGAAAAACATTGAGCGTTCTGGTCATCCTTTTTGGAGAAACAGTCATAAATATGCCTTATGCGCTATATAGGTTCTGTCGATTTCGCCTATATGCCGTGATAGGAGTTTAGATATTGACGGAAATCCGGAAGCGTTTTAAAATTTGCATATCTGAATGAGCGGCATTTTCACGTGAAGTTTTTTTGAAAAACGCAGGATGTGGAATCGCGCGCGTCAGGCTCGGAGGGCGGGAGCGTGTCCTTCCGAACAAAAAAATAGCATGGGCAAAACGGCCGTAAGGTCGTGACGCAAAGCTACAGGGTCCTCGATGGTTTTCTCGCCGTCAGGATTGCCAGCTGCAGCATCTGTGAATGGGAATTCGCGGATGCTTTTATTTTCAGCCGGTAATTTTGTGCAGTGGGGAGACGAATCGGGGGCTCTTTTATTTATCTCTCTTCTGCCGCAGGAAATTGGGAAAACGCTGCTGGCTTCCGATTTCTTTTTTAACTGAGGGGAGAGGTTTTTTATGGCAAAGAACAAAAAATATACGGGAAAGACAAGCAAGAGCGCCCAGGCGGCGGCAATCGCGCTGGGCATGGCGCTGATGGGAGCGGCTCCGGCGGGCGCGGCTTATATTACCCGAGGCTTGACTGTCAATATCGGCGTTTCTGGTTCGGATGCTGTCAGCGGTACTTATAAGGGCTGGCAGGACTATGGCAGCTCCAGCGTTTTGCCTGCTTATTTCTCGGCGGGCTCCAGCAATGCAGGCCCCGATCAGCTCATAAGAAATAATGCTACTGTTGATAACTGGTTGAATGTGGATATCGCCAACTATAATATTACAAAAAATGGTAATGAACTTTTTTTGAAAGAGACCTATACAGTTCTGGGGAAAAATTCGGTTCTTAACGGGGTCAATGTTTCCGGCGACAGTCTGGTCATAACCATGGGCGGGGCCAACTCAGATTATTTTGGGTCTTCGATAAAAACGTTAACTATTTTGTCGGATCAATCAAAGGTCGCCGGAAACGTGTCTGCCAACATCGGAGGGCAGTTACTTGATACTATTACGATTATGGGCGAGAATGCCCATGTCAGCGGCGACCTGAAGGTCGATTTGGTAGACACCAAAGGCAACGCCGGCGACTATATCGAAAAATTTCAACTTCTCGGCACGAATTCCAGCGTTGATGGCGTTGTAAAACTTAGTGTATACAATAGCGTTAAATACGACAGTGAGACGGGAAAGTGGCCTAGCCCCATAAAAATTGAGGACCATATCTACAGCGGAGGTCAGGCGAAAAACGGATTGGTTTCTGTCGGCAGTACTGACGTAACGCTGGGCAGCAACTCTCTGAGCTATCCTGTCAGCGGCGACACGAGCGTCAACAGGCTCTTCGGCGCGGGCGCGGCCCTAGGAACCGGCGCGAAGGCTACGGTGTTAACCGACTCCAAGGTCACCCTCGAAAACAACTCCAACTCCCAGTATATGTACGGCGCGGGCTACGCCTACAACGGCGGAACCAGCGTTGTGAACGGCAATTCGACGGTGGTCGTTACTTCCGTGAAGGAAAACACGCAAAACTACAATCCTCCCGTGGTCTCCTACGACGCCTTTGGCGGCGCGAAAGTCGTGAACTCCGACGACAGGACTACCTCAACGGGCAACGTCGCCGGCACGAGCAGCCTGGTTATGAAAGGCAGCACCGTCAGCCGCGACATTTACAGCGGCAGCGATATCTCCGCCTCTGCCGGCGCCGCGCGGAGTTCTATCGGCGGCACGGTGATGTCCGTCGAAAACGGCAAGATCCACAACGACGTCTTCGGCGGCAGTAAAGTCATGGCGACCGGCACGGGCATGGCTTCCAGCGATATCGGCAGCGTCGATATATCCGTTACCGGCGGCACCGTTACGGGCAGCTTTTACGGCGGCAGCAACGTCTCCGCCACCGGTAACAGCGCGAAAGCCCTTGGCTCTGCCGGATCGATCAGCCTCACCACCAAGAGCGGGACCATCGGCGGCAGCGTCTTCGGCGGCGACCGGGTCAGCGGCGCGAACGCGTCGAGTGGCATTGACGATATTACGCTCCTCATCTCCAAGAGCGGCAGCCAGGGCGCGGAGATTGCCGGTTCCATTTACGGCGGCAGCCAGGCCCTCAGCGGCGGCAAAGCCGCCGTCAATCGGGTCACTCTGAGCATCGAAGAGGGCACCAATGTCGACAACAGCATTTACGGCGGCGGCTACGCTGACGGCACGAACAGCAGTTCCAGCGTAACCAGCTCTACGCTGAACATCTCCTCGGGCTCCGTAATTTTCGGCGACGTTTACGGCGGCGGCTACGCCGTGAATGGCGGCACCGCCAACATCACCGGCGGCACGACAGAAATCAACCTGAACACCGGCTCAACCATTACGGGCATCGTCTACGGCGGCGGCTACGCCGGCGCAGGCAGCACGGCCAAACTGGAAGGCGATGGCGCCACAACCACCATTAACCTGAAAGGCGGCATCGTCTCCGGCGACGTTTACGGCACTGGAAACGGAGAGGGCGATAGGGGCTCCATCGCGAACACCAATCTGAACCTCTATGCCGGTTCCATCAACGGCTTCTATAACTTCAACACCGTCAACGCCCTTTCCGACGTGACTCTTGGTGAACAGGGCTACCATACTACGGTCATCAAAAACGGCACGCTCTACCTCGCCAGCGAGGAGAAAATTAAGGAGCTTGGCGATGACCTCAACGCTACGATGGTCTTTAACGTAGAGGGCGGCAGCGTCAAGCACGGCGCGGCGGCTCCCGCGGTGGTCAGCGTCGACGAGGGCGGCCAGCTGAAAGTCACGAAGGGCGGCTCCTTCGAGAGCGCCAGCATCATGGCCGTTACCGGCGGTTCCGTGGACGTGGTCAGCGGCAGCGTGACTGTGAACGGCGGCGTGAACGTGAGCAGCGGCTCCGTGAACGTCGGCAGTCAGAGCGCTTTCAACGTGGGTAACGCCGACGGCGCGAAAGACGGAACTCTGACCGTCAACGACGGCCAGCTTCTGTCCGTTAGCGGCACAGGCGTGGTGAAGGCCCGTCACCTGTCCATGGATCAGGGCTCGGTTCTCGTAAGAGATGGCAGCCTGAACCTTGCGTCCGGTGCGAAGGTCAGCATGACCAACGGTTCGTCCCTTGACTTGGACACCGGTCTGGCTGTCTCTGCTTTGAACGCCTTCAACAGCGCCGTGATCCTGAGCGGCGACCTTCAGGGCTCCTCTCTTATCTTCGAGGGCGCCGACAGCGCTCTCACGGTGAAGGGCTTTGTTTCCGCCGACATTCATGTCCAGCTGGCCGGAAGGGTCTCTGTGGATGAATATGTCAAGGGATATTTGGTAAGCTTTGACAATGCTCCAAAGGCATCTGTGGGCCAGCATGTGGAAGCCACCGTTCTGAATGTTGTGAGTTCAGACCTTACGGTGGGACAGGGCATTTTTGCCAAACAGGGAGCGTGGATTGAGAATTCCACGGTCACCGTGGCGGATAAAGCCCTTTCCAGCGACGGCGCTCTTGTAATAGAGGGCAGCGATGTAAAGGTTCTCAGCGGCGACATGCTTGCTGGCGGCAGAATAAATATGGCGAGCAGCGACGTGTCGGTGTCGGGCGACCTTTCCGCTGGCAATGGCCTGAACATTACCAACACTGACGCGGATATCAAAGGCAGCGTGACCGTGACGTCTTTGTCGCCCAGTTCAACTTCAGACGGCGCTATTGCTCATGATTCGCACGTTTCTGTCGCCGGCAGCTTCACAACCAGTCATAATTATGCCGTAAGCAACGGCAGCAGCCTGGACGTGGGCGGATCGCTTTCTTCCGACGTCGGTTTTGACGTCCAGGTGGGCAGCGCCCTCAAGGTGCAGGGCGACGTCTATGCCAAGGATCACGTAATGGTGTACAACAATTCTTCGGCTGAGATGAACAATCTCACCAGCGATGGCTCGCTGGCGGTGCAAGTCAGTTCTGCCGCGAATGTGAGGGGCAGCATGACGGCCGGTACCAACGTCACGGTCTATGGCTCTTCCTCCGCCGACGTGAAGGGTGATATGACGGCTGCCAACGGCTATATTTACATAGCTGAAAACGCCTCCGCTACGGTGGGCGGTAATATGACCAGCAATGGCGGCTATATTTTCCTGAACGACAAGGCCTCCGCCAGCGTGAGCAGAGATATGGTCAGCAATGGTAATTCTATTTATGTGCAAGCGGGGTCCTTCGCTACGGTGGGCGGCAATATGACCAGCATCAGCGGCGATATTTCACTGAGCGCGTCTTCCGCTGATGTGGACGGCAACATGATCAGTAACGGCGGTAAGATCAGCTTGGGCGGCGGTTCCTCTGCCATTGTGGGCGGCGGCATGATAGCCACCAGCGATATTATTGTTAGTGGCGGCAGTGTTGCGAACGTCAGCAAGGATATGACATCCTCAACAGGCTATGTTTTTATCACCGGAAACAGTGACGCTAACGTGAGCGGCGACATGAAGGCCTCCACGGGAATTTACGTGTATAGTGGCAGCTCGCTGGATGTGGATGGCAATATGACTTCCGATGGAAACATCATCGTGAAGGATACTTCCACCGCCACCGTGCTGGGCGGAACCAGCGCGACGAAGAGCGTGGACGTCTACGGCGGCAGTTCTCTGAACACCGCTTCGGCCGACTTCAGCGGCGCGGTCCTTTCTGTGTACGACAAGGGGCTGCTCAACATCACCGCGGGCGGCATGGACGCCCACGACAGCGTGGCTTCGCTTTACAGCGACGGCGCCATGCAGTTTAGCGCTCTCGAAAACACGCTGAAATCCCTCGACGTGACCAACGGCACGCTGCGCGGCGGCGGCTTGACCGTCGAGACGCTGGCGATCAGCAACGGCGTGCTGTCCATGGACAAACACGTTCTGACGGTGACGAAGAGCGCGACTATCGCCAATATCGTCGAGACGGAGAATTTTGGCAGCAGCTTGACCTTTCTCTCCGGCGCCCGGGGGGTGATCAAGGCGATCTCGGGCCTCGACGTGGCCGTCACTTCCGGCGACCTGACGCTGGGCGGCGGTGCGGGTATCATGCGCTCCCTGGCGCTGAGCGACGGCAGCCTGACCATCGAGAACGCGGGCTACGGCGTAAGCGGCGCGACGGGGTTCTCTGCCGCGCAGGGAACGGACACCATCGCCAATGTCGCGAGCTACAGCCCCGCGGCGGCAGGAACAGCGGCCAGCGCCAGCAACAGCATGATCTACGGCAGCGGCAGCGCTTCGGCCACCCTGACGGGCGGCGCGACGCTGACCCTGACGGGCGTCAACGTGGGCCGCACGATCCTTCTGGGCAACTTCACTGACATCAGCAAGACCGGCGAAGGCAACGCTTGGGGCTGGGACGGCAATGCCGGCTCCAAGACGATCTACGACGGCACGGACTCATCGCTGTTGCTCGAACTTGCCGGCGGACTCGCCCCTGACAGCTTCCGCGTCAGCATCGACGTGGGGCTGGAAGATCAGGCGGGGACGGCCAACAAGAACCTGGTCCTGAACGTGCAGTACCACAGCGTGAACCTGGTCTGGGCCAACAGCTCCGACGCCTCTGACGGCGCGTCGAACCATGACCTGTGGACCACCAGCGGCGGCGACAGGAACTGGTATTATGACGAAACCAACGAAGTCACCTACTTCAAAAACGGCGACAGCGTGGCCTTCAACGGGCGCGGCGAGGACAACAACCCCGTCAGGGTCTCGGGCGACATGCATCCCGACCTGGTGACCATCTCCGACGACTACCGCTTCGTCAGCGCCACCGGCGACCGCGATAACGACCAGATCCACGCCGTCACCATCGCCAACGAGAAGGGCAGCAGCGTCTTCGACGTGAACGTGACCACGGGCAGTCTGAACCTCGCGGCTGGCGCTCTGAGCTTTGACAACCTGACCGTGACCGACGTGGCGACCGTGGCCGCCGGAACGGAACTGACCGTTACGAACGTGGCCAGCGGCGACTTCGGCGTGCAGGGAACCATGACGCTGAACGGCGGCGCGGGCTTCATGGACGCGGTCTCCGTGGACGGCACTCTGACCATCGGCAACTCGGGCTACGGCGTCACTGAAAGTTTCGAGGCCGGCAGCAGCTCCAACACCAACGTGACCGTGGGCACGGGGATCCAGCCCGAATTTGGCGGCAGCGGCAGCGCCTCGGCCAACCTGGCCAGCGGCGCGGTGCTGAACGTGAGCGGCGTGGACGCCGCGGGCGACTGGACCATCCTGGATAACTTCGCCAGTAAGGGCATCACGGGCGACGGCTGGAACGCGCTTGACACAACGCTGAAGCTCAACGACAGCGAAGGCGCTCTGACCACGGGCAAGCTGATTGGCAAGGGCTGGGACGCCTACACGGCGGTTGAATCGGGTGGCACGGACTTGGTGCTTCACGTGATCGACCGCACCGGCCCCGGCAGCGAGCCTGACGAAAACGGCAACACCCGCGACCTGGTCTGGGCCAGCAGCGGCGACAGCGGCACCAGCCTCTGGACCGACATGGACGGCAAGGCCTCCATCGGCGCGCAGGACCGCGGCTGGTACTTCAACAGCAGCGACGTGACCACCTATTTCAAGAGCGGCGACAGCGTGACCTTCAACAACCGCGGCCAGGACAACCCGAACGTGGCCGTCTCCGACGAAATCCACGCGGGGACCGTCTCTATGGACGCGGCGAGCTACAATTTCAGCGGGAATTCCATCGTTGCCGCGGAAATTCTCGGCAACGGCGGCGACGGCGTCTGGAACAACGTGGTCACCGCGGGGGACCTGGTTGTGGGAGCCAATTCCAACGGCGAGGCCTCGGACTTTGCCTTTAAAAACCTGACCATCGCCAACGCGGCGGCGGTCAAGGACGGCGGTTCTTTGGCCGTCGAAAAGATCGGCGGCGAAGCCGTGACCGTGGACCGGGGGACTTTGACCCTCGGCGGTGCCTCGGGCAGCGTGAACAGCCTGACGCTGAACGATCAGTCCCGTTTCAACGTGAACTCCAACGGCTACGGCGTCAGCGCGTCGCTGAACGCCAATGATGGTTCGCTGACGGTCATCGGCGCCGGCACGGCCCTGACGGGCGGCAGCTTCGCCTTCGACGGAGGTTCGAGCGCCGTTGCGAATATCGCTTCCGGTGCGGCGCTGAGCATCGACACGCCTTTGAAGATAGGGACCAATACCATCCTGAGCGGCTTCGCCGAAGGTATCGCCTTCGACGGCGGCAACGGCGGCTGGGGCTGGAACGGCGGCGCGGGCGTGGACAGCGCCACGCTGGATTACGCGCTGGATTCTTCGATCACCGACGAGCGCTACTTGCTGAACGTGGATCTCAAGAAGCAGAATAACGACAGCGAGTTGGTCATCGAAGTGAGCCGGAAGACCGTCGATCTGGTCTGGGCCGATAGAACCAACGCCTTGGGCAACCTGTGGACTACGGACCGCGACCGCAACTGGTTTATCAACAACGATCCTGCGGACACCACGACACATTACTTCACCGACGGCGCGGACGTGTGGTTTAACGAACGCGGCAGCGACAACCCCGACGTGACCCTGTCGGGCGACGTCAACGCGGGCAGGGTGCTGATCGGCGGCGCCGATTATCACTATACCGGCGACAGCCTGACCGCGAAGGAGATCAGCGCGGGTTCCACCAATTCGGTCTTCGACAACGCGGTGACTGTCAGCGACAATCTCTTCGTGCAGGACGACGCCTCGCTGGCCTTCGCCGACTTGACCCTGAAAAACCTGGCCGACGTGGAAGGCACGGTGACCGTCGCGGATATCGCGGGCGGCACTGTGACCGTGGGCAGCGGCGGCTCCCTGACCCTGGCCGGCGGCTCGGGCGACATGGAAACGCTGACGCTGAAGGGCGCCCTTTCCATCGACAACGAAGGCTATGGCGTGAAGCAGGGCTTTGCGGCTCAGGACGGTTCTTCGACGTTTGTTTCCGTCATCAACGAGCCTAAATTCAACGGCAGCGGCAGCGCCTCGGCCAACCTGGCGACGGGCGCGGTGCTGAACGTGAGCGGCGTGGATTCCACGGGCCGCTGGACCATCCTGGACGACTTTGCGCGCATTGACGGCGACGGCTGGAACGCTCTGGATACCACGCTGAAGATCGAGAACCACAGCACGGCCCAGCTGGTCGGCAAGGGCTGGGACGCCTACACGGCCGCCGAGGCCGACGGGGCCAACCGCGACTTCGTGCTCTACGTCCACGACCGCGTCAACCACGACGACCAGAACCCCGACGACCCCAACGGCCCCGAAGGCCCCAACTCCCCGAACGACCCCGATGTTCCCGCCGAAGGCCACACCAAGGACCTGGTCTGGGCCGACCGGAAGGACAGCCAGACTTCGGAGTGGACCAACATGGACGTCCACAGCTCCATCGACGCGAACAGGGACCGCGGCTGGTACTTCAACAGCAGCGATGTGACCACCTACTTCAGGAACGGCGACAGCGTGACCTTCAACGGCCGCGGCGCGGCCAACAAGACGGTCTACCTGACCGACGAGATCGCGGCGAACCGCGTCTACCTGACGTCGGGCGATTACACCTACGTCTCGAATGGCGGCACGGAGCGCGGCCTCACGGCCAACAAGCTGCTCGCCACGGGCGGCGACGGCACTTTCAACATCCATGTGGGCATCGAGGATCAGCTGACGGTGACCCAGGGCTCCGACCTGATCATGAAGGATCTGGAGCTCGCGGCGAAGGAGATCAACAGCCACGCCCAGGCCTACGTGGGCGCCGGCAGCTCCCTGACCGTGGCCGACATCAAGGGCGGCGACCTGAACATCGACGGCAGCCTGAAGCTGACGGGCGGTTCCGGCTCCATGAACTCCCTGTCGCTGAACGGCGGCTCGAGCTTCACCCTGGACAGGAACAGCTACAGCGTGGCCGGCTCCTTTAACGCCTACAGCGGTTCGAACAGCTATTTCGACCTGTCGAACTGGGCGAGCGGCAGCTACATGCTGGGCGGCCAGGGCAGCGCTTCGGCCACCTTAGAGGGCGGCGCCGTGCTGACCATCAGCGGCATCACCTCCGGCGCGACGGGCAGCTGGACGCTGCTTGACAACTTCAGCAGCATCACTGCCAACGGCTGGAACAGCCTGGGCAGCACGCTGAACCTGACGGGCTACGACGCCACGGACCGGAACGTTTACGTGAGCGTCGAGAACCAGGGCGGCGGGAAGGACCTGGTGCTGCATATCACGGCCAATGGCCCCGTGGACCCCGGCACCCCCACGGTTCCCGGCAGCGACGTGACCAACGGCGTCATCTCCGGCCAGGTCACCGATCATGTGACGGGTCTCATCGGCGACCACCTGAGCACCGCGGCGACGCTGAGGGCGGGATACCTGCCTGAAATGCCCAAGCCCGAGAAGTACCTGTGGGCCAACACGTGGCGCAGCATGTCCCGCGTGGACGGCCTCGCTTCTGGCTCGAGCTATCAGGATTACCAGACCGACGCCTACGGCATCGTGATCGGACGCGACACGGTCCGCGAGAACGACACCCTGGGCTTCGCGATCCACATCGGCCGTTCCAGCACCAAGGGCAACGGCAGCAGCAGCGGCGACAACCTGGACAGCGACTTCTACGGCGCGCTGGTCTACGGCCGCCTGACCCGCGGCTCGTGGGACTTCTACGGCGACCTGGGATACACGGCCTACAAGAGCGACTATGACTACCTGGCCGGCTCCGCCGACAACGTGCACTCGTCGCTGGTCTCCGCCGGCGTCAAGGCCGTCTACAACCTGCCCTCCAAGGGCAGGCTGTCCGTGGGCCCCTTCTTTGGCGCGAGGTTCAGCCACTACCGCACTGACGACTACACGCTGAGCGATCCCGGCAAGGCCGGAACTCACTTTGACGCATACGAGTACAACCAGTGGCAGTTCCCTCTGGGCGTGCGCTTCGACTGGAAGTTCTCCGAGCCCAGCGCTAAGGGCTGGAAGTACAAACAGACCCTGGAGTTCTCCTACATCCGCGCCGCCGGCGACGTGGAAGTGACGCGCGCGGTCAAGCCCAGCGGCTACAGCTCGTCGGTGAACGTGCTGAGCGCCCTGGCCGACGAGAACAGCATCGCCGCGGAGGCCAAGTTCGAGGCCAGACGGAAGAACTTCACGGCTTCCCTGAACCTGAGCGGCAAGCTGAGCAGCCATCAGAACGACTGGGGCGTCGGCATGACCTTCAAGTGGCAGCTGTAACGCGCCGGCTTCCCGTCCAAGAACGGCAAAAGCTTCCTTACCCGCACGGATGCCCTCCCCGATGGGCGTCCCGCGGGATCCCTCCTCAAAACGAGAGCGGGCAGCCTGAAAAGGGCTGCCCGCTCTCGTTTTCGTCTATAGGCTGCATAAAAGATTTCATGCTAATGCTCTTTCGAAGCTGAACAGCTTATACCAATTGGCATTCAACGTGCTTAATGCCAGACTGAAGATCAAAGTCAAAGGATTTCAACGCAAAGGGCGCAAAGGAAAAATAAAACCTGAATTATTAATTAAAAAACGAATTAGTGTGATGGTAATTTATGTATTTTGCTAGAATTTGCGGTTCCAAAAGTCTTTCAAGGTTTTCCTTTGCGAACCTTTGCGCCCTATGTGTTGAAATCTTTTGACCTGGCTTTTTGATTTGATATTAAGCACGTCAATGGAGAATTAGTATTAATTGGAGACCGGAGCCGGGCCTGGGGCATCGAGTCGCTAAAAACTATCTCGGCCTTCGGCCTGCCCATGCTCGCTTGGTGGTTACCCCCCGGGCCGGCTCCTCCATGCCCATTTTGCGTTTTTATCGCACAGTAGTATCAAGCCGGCCTCCGGGCCGCGGCGCTTTCTGAAAAGCTCTCAGCGGCGGCTCCTATCAGGGCCGCTGGATTTTTTCCAGCAAGGCCAGACAGCTTTGGGCGGTTTCCTCGGCGGCCGCTTTTTTGCTGAGGTTCAGGCGCGCCAGGGCGCGCTGGGAATAGGCGCCGCGCAGGGCCTTTTCCGTCCAAGGGCGGCCCGCCAGCTGAAAAAGGCGGTCGTGAAAACGGCCTTCCAGTTCCGCCAGCTGTTCCCGCGCTTCCAGCGAGTCCATGCCGCTCAGGCGCTTCATCTCGCCGGCCAGGGACTGGAGTTCCCCCGCGGCCGCGGCGTCTGGCGCGCCTTTCTGCCGCAGCAGCGCGGCCAGACGGTCCTCCAGGACGCCGCAGAGCCCCCGGATATCCTCGCGTTCCGCGGCAGTCAGGGACGTCACCTGCGCCCCTTTCCAGGGCGAGATCACCAACACCCCTTCCGCCGCCAGGTTTTTAATGGCGTCGCGGATGGGCCCCCGGCTGACGCCCAGCTCCGCCGAAAGGTCAAGCTCGCGGATGTAGTCGCCGGGACTGTAGCTTCTGCGCAAAAAAATCTGTTCTCTCAGATGGGCCGTCACAAACACCGATAACGAGTCCCGATTAACCTCGATCATTCCATTTCCCCCATTCAAAGCGCGAGGAATCGCCGCGTCCGGGCGAGCGGGCGCCGCTTCCCGCCCTTTCCTCGATTACGGTTTTAATCATACCACAGGAAAGGCCGGGGCGAGCCGTTTTTTCGAATCATAAATTCGAGGCCGTTTTCGTTCATTTTCAGCTGTTCTTTTTACTCCCTTTGATATATAATAGATTTAGTTAATTCATTTTGCACGATCATCTCTTCCGAGGGGGTTTTTTTATGAAAATTTGTGTCGTAGACGTAGCTCGTGTTTTTGCGGAATCCAAGCCGGCCGCGGCGGCCCGTGAGCACCTGAACGCCGTGCAGGGCACTCTGAAAAAAGGTCTTGACGACGTGGTCGACCTGTACAAGAACAGCGTGGCCAGCCCCGAGGCGCAGAACGCCATCGCCCAGGCCCGCAACCTGCTTCAGCAGCAGATGAACGTGGAGCAGCAGGCCGCCGACGCCGTGGTCCGCAAGGTGGTTGTGGAAGCCATCGACGCCTGGAAGGAAAAGAACAGCGACGTGGAGCTGATCCTGAACCGCCAGCAGATCATGTTCTGCGCGCCCGAGCTTGACGTGACCGCTGCGGTCATGGAGATCGTGGACACCAAAACCGCCAAATTCCCCGACCTGCCCAAGGTCAGCATCACCCGTCCCGAGAAAAAGTAAGCCGCGTCCGCGCTAAAACGCGGGCCCGATAGTTTACGCATAAAAGAAGGCGTCCAGATAACCCCGACAGGGTCCCCTGGACGCCTTCTTTTATTCCGGCTGCTGGTGAAGAGCTCGTCTGGTTCAGCTGATGCTAATTCCCTATTGACGTGCTTAATATCAAATCGAAGAGCTGCGTCAAAAGATTTCAACGCAAAGATACTGTGTTTTTTGTCAAGGGCCAACAGGCAAGAAAATACAAA
>SFDM01000033.1 GCA_004558205.1 Pyramidobacter piscolens | reverse complement strand
CCTTATCTGCCCGATCGCCATGGACCAGGGACTTCGCTTCGCTATCCGCGAAGGCGGCCATACCGTCGGCGCCGGCGTCGTCACCGAGATCCTCGAGTAAGCGGGGGGTATCGGCGTGTCGAAGAGAATTAGAATCCGTCTGAAAGCCTTTGACTATCGCGTTCTTGATGCGTCGGCCAGTCAGATTGCCGAGACGGCTGAGCGCAGCGGAGCTAAGGTAGCGGGCCCCATTCCGCTTCCTACTGAAATCAACAAGTATTGCGTTCTGAAGTCTCCCCACGTCAACAAAGACGCGCGCGAGCACTTTGAAATGAGGACCCACAAGCGTCTGATCGACATCGTTAATCCGACGCAGAAAACAATGGAAGCTTTAATGCAGCTGAATCTTCCCTCTGGTGTGGATATCCAGATCAAGCTCTAAAGGCGGGAAGCTCTGAGCTATAGCTGAATCTTCCCCGACCTGCCGGGAGGGGAAGCTCTGAGCAAAGGAGAGTGTGTGTTATATGAGTCTTGGAATTCTTGGACAGAAACTGGGGATGACCCGAGTATACGATGAGGCCGGTCGCGCTGTTGCCGTGACGGTTATCGCCGCTGGTCCCTGCCCCGTAGTGGATGTCCGCACTCCTGAGAAGAATGGTTACAGTGCCGTTCTCCTGGGTTTTGGCGAGCGTAAGCCCCACAAAGTTACGAAGCCGATGAAGGGGACCTTTGAGCGTTCTGGCGTAACGCCCTGCCGTTGGCTCCGCGAATTTCGTCTGAACAACCCTGCGGATTACTCCGTCGGACAGTCTGTGGACGTTACGGCCTTTGCCGCGGGTGAATCCGTCAACGTGACTGGTATGAGCAAGGGCAAGGGATTTGCCGGTGTTATGAAGCGCTGGAACTTTGGCGGCCTTCAGGCGAGTCACGGTGTGTCCGTTTCACATCGTAAACCCTGCTCCAGCGGCGCCAGCAGCTATCCCAGCCGCGTTTTCAAGGGCAAAACAATGCCCGGACAGCTGGGAAACGAGCGGGTTACCATCAAGAATTTGACCGTCGTCGCGGTTGACAAGGAGAACAACCTCCTTCTCGTCAAAGGCGCCGTTCCCGGCGCTAAGAACGGTCTCGTCTTGATCCATAAGCAGGGCTAGACGGAGACCGAAGGAGGATCAATGATATGCCTGTTATCAAGATAATGAATATCAACGGAGAAGTCGTCGGAGAGCAGCAGCTTTCAGACGCAGTCTTCGGGGCTCCTGTTCACGTTTCTGCCATGCACCAGGTGGTGGTGGCCCAGTTGGCCAACGCCAGGCAGGGCACCGCATGCACCAAGATGCGCGGAGAAGTCAGAGGCGGCGGTAAGAAGCCCTGGCGCCAGAAGCATACCGGCCGCGCCCGTGCGGGCAGCAGCCGTTCGCCCATCTGGGTCGGTGGCGGCGTAGTTCACGGCCCCAAGCCCCGGAGTTATTATCTGAAGGTCAATAAGAAGGTTCGCGCCCTTGCGATTCGCAGCGCTCTCTCCATGAGAGTGGAAAAGCAGGGTATGTGCGCCGTCGAGGCTTTCAATCTCGAAGCTCCTTCCACAAAGAAGATGAAGAGCTTCATCGACGCTCTGAACGCCAAGAAGGTTCTTATCATGCTTGACCACAGAGATGAAAACGTGTTTAAGTCCGCCAGCAACATCCCTGGAGCCAAGGTTCTTCACGTTGACAGCATCAACGTTCTGGACCTGGTTCATCACGATTACATCGTGACGACGCCGGCGGTTCTTGCAAAGCTTGAGGAGGTGTACGCTCGATGAAACTCATGGCTCACGATATCATCGTCCGTCCCGTGGTTACTGAAAAAAGCAGCCGCTTGATGGAAATGAACAAGTACACCTTTGAAGTTCATCCGATGGCCAACAAGATCGAGATCCGCAAAGCCGTCGAGGTGGTCTTCAAGGTAAAAGTCACCAGCGTTCACACCATCAAGGTTCATTCCAAACCGAAGCGTATGGGAGCCTTTCTTGGAAAGAGCCGCGCTTGGAAGAAAGCCATCATCACACTGGCTGACGGAGAACGCATCCAGTTCTTCGAAGGCGCCGGCGCGTAGCGATTGGAGGATGTTTGAGAATGGCAATTAAAGAATTCAATCCCTACACAGCCAGTAGACGCCATATGACCGTCCTGAGCACGGCGGATATCACAAAAGATAAGCCCGAGCGCTCACTGCTTGCGGGAAGAAAGAAGAAAAGCGGCGGCCGCAACAACCTTGGCCGCAGAACTATGCGTTTCATCGGCGGCGGTCACATCCGCAGACTGCGCATCGTTGATTTTAAGCGCGATAAAGTCGGCGTTCCTGGCCGCGTTGCCGCGATCGAGTACGATCCTAACCGTTCGGCCCGTCTTGCGCTGATTTTCTACGCGGACGGCGAGAAGCGCTACATCATCTGCCCCGATCAGCTTGGAGTGGGCGATAAGGTCATGACTGGCGCCGGCGCCGACATCCGTCCCGGCAATGCCATGAAGTTCGCCGACATTCCCGTGGGCACCACGATCCACAACATCGAGCTTGAGCCCGGACGCGGCGCGAAACTGGTCCGTTCGGCCGGAACTTCCGCTCAGCTTATGGCGAAGGAAGGCAAATACGCTTACGTCCGCATGCCCAGCGGCGAGCTTCGTCTCTTCCTCCTGCAGTGCATGGCGACTATCGGTCAGGTTGGCAACATCGATCACGAAAACGTCTCCTACGGCAAGGCGGGAAAGACCCGCTGGCTTGGACGCAAGGGCCGTATCCGCGCTATGATTCAGAACCCCTGCGACCACCCCATGGGCGGCGGCGAGGGTACCACAAAATCGCATCATCACCCTTGTTCACCGTGGGGTACGCCTGCGAAGGGATATCGTACTCGTAAGCATAAACCTTCTGACAAGTTCATCGTCAGACGCCGCTATGCCAAGTAGTAGGGTAAGGAGGACAAAATATGGCACGTTCTGCTAAAAAAGGACCCTACGTCGAGGCGAGACTCCTCAAGAGGGTCGAGGAGTTGAACGAAACCGGAGGCAAGAAGGTTCTGAAGACCTGGTCACGCGCTTCCATGGTCGTTCCTCCGATGATTGGTCACACAATCGCCGTTCATAACGGCCGCACTCATATTCCTGTCTATGTCAGCGAGAATATGGTTGGTCATAAACTCGGAGAATTTGCGCCCACGCGCAGATTCGGCGGTCACGCCGGCCAGGAGCGCAGAGCTTCGGGCCCTGCGGGAAAGTAAGGAGGTTTTAACGTGCAGGCTTATGCTATCGCCAAGTCAGTCCGTATTTCACCTTACAAAGTCCGTCAGGTGCTGCCTTTGATCCGTGGAAAGAAAGTAGGAGACGCCATGATGGTGCTCCGCTATTCTCCCAAGAAAGCCGCAAGGCTTGTGGAAAAGGTGCTCAAGAGCGCCGTTGCCAACGCTGAGTTCAACTTCGGCATGGATGTTGAAAAGCTGAAGGTCGTCGAAGCCAAGGCTGATCAGGGCCCCAGCATGAAGCGTTTCCGTCCTGTGTCCATGGGACGCGCTCATGCCTATGTACATCGTACCAGTCACATCACTGTGACGGTTGCCGAATAAGGAGGAATGACTTATGGGTCAGAAAGTTCATCCGATCGGTTATCGTATCGGTGTCATTCGTGACTGGGAATCCAAGTGGTTCGCGTCTGGTAAGACCTATGTGAAAAACCTTCACGAGGATATCAAACTGCGCGCGTGGGTTAAAAAACGCTGGGAGAACGCCGGCATTTCGCGCGTCGAGATCGAGCGCGTGGGTAAAGTTGTGCGTTTCACTCTGTGGAGCGCCCGCCCCGGCGTGGTGATCGGCAAGCAGGGCTCCGAGATCGCCAAGATTAAAGACGAGCTTCAGGCTTTGACCGGCACCCGCGTGATGCTGAACGTTCAGGAGATCAAAAATCCTGACGTGGACGCTCAGCTCGTCGCCGAAGGCATCGCTTCGTCTCTTGAGCGCCGCGTCAGCTTCCGCCGCGCCATGAAGCAGGCTATGTTCCGCACGATGAAGTCGGGCGGCCTCGGCATTAAAGTTCAATGTTCAGGACGTCTCGGCGGCGCGGAAATTGCCCGCACGGAGTGGTATAACGAAGGACGTCTCCCCCTGTCGACGCTGCGCGCCGATGTGGACTACGGTTATATCAAGGCTGTCACCATGTACGGTACGATCGGCGTCAAGTGCTGGATCTACCGCGACGAGAAGGCCATCAACACCGTGGCTCCTAAGCCTGTCCGCAGCAAAGGAAACAAAAAGGAAGGAGGGCGAGCCTAAATGTTGATGCCCAAGAGAACGAAGTTCCGTAAGCCTCATCGCGACTGCCTCGTGGGCGAAGCGAAGGGCGGAACTTACGTAGCTTTCGGTGAGTTCGGCCTGCAGGCGCTGGAATGTGCCTACATCACGGCTCGTCAGATTGAAGCTACGCGTGTTGCCATCAACCGTAAGATGCGTAAGGGCGGCAAAGCCTGGATCCGCATTTTCCCTGATGTGCCCTATACGAAGAAGCCTCTTGAAACCCGAATGGGAAAAGGTAAGGGCGCTCCTGAATATTGGGTGTCCGCAGTTCGTAAGGGCCGCATTTTGTTCGAGCTTGGCGGAGTTCCCCGCGACGTCGCGGAGGAAGCTTTCCGCACGGCTTCACATAAGCTTCCTATTAAAGTGCGGCTTGTGACCCGCGATAGTTTGGATGGTGAATAGTTATGGACGCCAAGAGTCTGCGTGATATGACTGTTGAAGAGCTCATGAGCAAGCACAGTCAGTTTAAGGAAGAGCTCTTCAACTTGCGCTTCCAGAACGCTGTTGGACAGTTGAAAAACACCAGCAGAATCAGAGAGGTCAAGAAGACCATCGCGAGAGTCCTTACCATTGTTCACGAAAAGGAACAAGGACTGAACGTGAACGCTGGAAGGAGGTAAGGCACGATGGAAGCAAGAACACCTCACCGCAAGGTGAAAGTCGGCGTTGTCGTCAGCGATAAGATGGAGAAGTCTATTTCCGTCATGGTGACGCGCCATGCAATGCACCCCGTCTACGGCAAGCGTATCATCAAGTCCAGCAAGTTCCTGGCTCATGATGCTGAGAACAGCTGCCGCGTTGGCGATAAAGTCCAGATTGCCGAAACTCGTCCCATGAGCAGGAACAAGCGCTGGACCCTCGTGAAGATCATTGAGAGAGCCCCCATTCTGGGCGGATCTGTCGAGGAGGTTTAACCGATGATCCAGTTGAATACCGTGCTTAACGTCGCCGATAACACCGGCGCGAAGCGAGTGAAGTGCATTCAGGTCCTCGGCGGCAGCCGCCGCCGTTGGGGCGTGATCGGCGATGTCATCGTGTGCGCTGTCAAGGAAGCCATCCCGAACAGCAACATTGAAAAGGGCAAGGTCGTGAAGGCTGTGATCGTCCGCACGAAGAAAGAGCAGCGCCGCGTTGACGGTTCCTATGTCCGTTTCGACGATAACGCTGCGGTTATCATCGACGCCAACGGCGATCCTAAAGGCACCCGTATCTTTGGCCCTGTCGCCCGTGAGCTGCGCGCGAAGAAGTACATGCGTATCGTCTCCCTGGCGCCTGAAGTTGTGTAGGAGGGCTGCGTCATGAGCAGAATGCGTTTAAAAAAAGGTGACCGCGTAAAGGTCATCTCCGGCAAGGATAAGGGCAAGGAAGGCAAGATCCTGGTCTCTCTTCCTGCGGACAATAAGGTCATTGTCGAGGGAGTCAGCGTGGCGTCGCGTCATTCAAAGCCCACTCAGGCCAATCCGCAGGGCGGCATTGTCAAGAAGGAGACGCCGATCTACGCCTCCAAGGTGATGCTGATTTGCCCCAATACCGGCAAACCCACCCGCATTGGTCATGCTTTCCTGGAAAACGGCCGCAAAGTTCGCGTGGCGAAGGTTTCCGGCGAGATCATCGACCAGCTGTAGTGGAGGAGGCAAATTATGACCGTACGTATGCTGGATAAGTATAAGGGCGTTGCTGTTCCCGCAATGATGGAGCAGTTCGCCTACAAGAATCCCACCCGGATTCCCAAGGTCGTCAAGGTGGTTATCAACATCGGCGTCGGCGATGCGAAGAGCGATTCCAAGTTCATCGACGCCGCCGTCAACGAACTTGCGACGATCAGCGGACAGCGCCCCATGATCAAGAAGGCCAGGAAGTCCATCGCGAACTTCAAGCTTCGCGAGGGATCGCCCGTCGCCTGCTGCGTCACCCTGCGCGGGACGCGCATGTGGGAGTTCCTCGACAGGCTGCTGAACCTGGCACTTGCCCGCATCAAGGACTTCCAGGGAGTTTCGAGAACTTCCTTCGATGGACGCGGCAATTACAACCTCGGGCTGAAGGAACAGCTGATCTTCCCCGAGATCAACTATGACAAGGTCATTTCGATCCGCGGAATGAACATTTCCATCGTCACCACCGCCGAGACCGACGAAGAGGCTTTCGTCATGCTTTCGAAGCTTGGCATGCCTTTTGCGCACGCCCATAACTAGGAGGGGTAATAATGGCTAGAAAAGCACTGAGAAACAAAGCTGCGCTTACCCCGAAGTTTTCGACACGCGGCTATAACAGATGCCCGCTGTGTGGCCGTATGCACGGCTACATGAGAGATTTTGACATGTGCCGCTGCTGCTTCCGCTCGCTCGCCCGGGAAGGCAAAATTCCGGGAATCGTCAAGTCGAGCTGGTAAGCCACCGCTTTAAAGAGAAAGGGGAACTTTCATGTACGTCAACGATCCGATTGCGGATATGCTCACGCGAATTCGCAACGCCAACATGGTTTACCATGAGAGCGTTGATATCCCGATCAGCAAGATGAAGCTCGGGATTGCGAAGATTCTTAAAAGTGAAGGTTACATCCGCAACTACAAGGTACTCAACGACCCGAAGAAGCCTTTCGGAACCCTCAAGGTTTTCATGAACTATGGACCGAATCGCGAGCGCGTCGTTCAGGGCCTTCGCCGCATGAGTAAGCCCGGCCGCCGTCTTTACGTCGGCAAGGACAAGCTGCCCAAGGTTATGGGCGGCTTAGGAATAGCTATTGTTTCTACTTCTCAGGGTCTGAAGACTGACGCTGAGGCCCGGGTACTTGGGCTTGGCGGAGAAGTAATTTGCTATGTCTGGTAAGAGTGAGGGATTATCATGTCAAGAATAGGACGTAAACCCATCACACTCCCAAAGGGCGTCAGCGTAGAAGTCAAAGAGGGAAAAATCGTCGTTAAGGGCGCTCACGGCGAGCTCTCCATGGACAGCATCCACAACATCTCCGTCGAGGTGAAAGACGGCGCCGTTCATGTCCTCAGGGCGAACGAAGAGATTCCCACCAAGGCCGCGCACGGCATGGTCCGCGCCATGATCAACAACATGGTGGTGGGCGTGACGGAAGGTTATACCAAGGTCCTCGAGATTGTGGGCGTTGGTTACCGCGCTGCCATGAAGGGCAAGAACCTGGACTTGAGCCTGGGATTCTCCCATCCCGTGGAAGTGGTTCCTCCGGCAGGAATTTCCTTCGCTGTGGACGGCAATACGACGATTCTAGTCAAGGGCATTGACAAACAGGCAGTCGGCCAGATTGCTGCGATCATCCGCGAGTACCGTGCTCCTGAGCCTTACAAGGGCAAGGGCATCCACTACAAGGGCGAGCGCATTCTTCGCAAGGCCGGCAAGACCGCTAGCAAGTAAGACGAGGTGAGCCGATATGATTAAGACCAGAAGCAGAAATGAGATGCGTCTCCTTCGGCACCGCCGTCTTCGCAGTAAAATCTCCGGCACTGCTGAGAGACCCAGGATGTCCGTCTTCCGCAGTCTGCGGGATATTTACGTGCAGGTGATCGACGACACCGTCGGTCACACGCTGTTCTCCGTTTCCACGAAGGAAAAGGCTGTGGCAGCGAGCCTTGAGTGCGGGCATTGCACGGTGGCGGCAGCCAAGGTGCTGGGCAAGCTTATTGCCGAGCGTGCGAAGGAAAAAGGAATCACCGAAGTCGTTTTTGACCGCGGTGGTCATGTATATCACGGCCGCGTTCAGGCTATTGCCGACGCTGCCCGTGAAGCCGGCTTGAAGCTCTAAGGAGGATATCAATGAACGGAAAACAGCCTGCGAGCGGCACCGAGCTGATCGAGCGCGTAGTTGCCATTAACCGCGTCAGCAAGACCGTTAAAGGCGGAAAGCGCTTCCGCTTTAGCATTCTTCTTGTCGTCGGCGACGGCGAAGGACATGTGGGCATCGGCATGGGCAAGGCTCGCGAAATTTCTGAGGCCGTGCGCAAGGGAATGGAAGCCGCCAAAAAAGAAATGATCTTCATGAAGCGTTACGGCAAGACCATTCCCCACCCCATCATCGGCAAGTTCGGTTCCGCGGAAGTCCTTCTGCGTCCAGCTGCCGACGGTACCGGCGTTATTGCCGGCCCTGTCGTCCGCGCCATTATGGAGCTGGGCGGCGTGAAAGACGTTATGACCAAAGTTGTGGGACGTACCAGCAATCCCATCAATATTGCCCGCGCTACACTCGCAGCGGTGAGCGGCATGCGCACCCGCGACGAGATTATGGCTCTCCGCGGCAAGAAAAAGACGCCCGAGCAGAGCGCTTAGGAGGATTAGGTTATGGCCAAACTCCGTATTGTATGGAAGAGAAGCGACATCGGCCGTCCTGACCGTCAGAGCCGCACCATCAAGGCGTTGGGATTGCGTAAGCTGAACTCTGTGGTGGTCCATGAGGATACGCCCCAGATTCGCGGTATGGTTCGCAAGGTGTCTCATCTTGTTGAGTGCACCGAAATTGAAGGATAGGGGGCATAATCATGAATCTTAGTGATCTGCGCCCGGCTGCTGGTTCCAGGCGTAAACCCAAGCGCGTTGGATGCGGCATCGGCTGCGGCAACGGCAAAACTGCGGGCAGAGGTACGAAGGGTTACGGCTCACGTAGAGGCAGCAGCATCCGTCCCGGATTTGAAGGCGGCCAGATGCCCATGGTCCGCCGCATGCCCAAGCGTGGCTTCAACAACTGCCGTTTCGCCAAGGAATATCAGATTGCCAACCTTGGAGACATCGCGGAGATCTTTAAGGAGAACGCCGTGGTCACCGTCAACGAGCTCTTTGCTTTCGGCCTTGTGCGGAGCATGGACGCTCCTGTGAAGATCCTTGCAAAGGGAGATATCAACAAGCCCCTTACGATCAAGGCGGAAGCCTTCAGCGGTTCAGCGGCTCAGAAAATCGCTGCCGCCGGCGGGACTGCCGAGGTGATCTAAAGTGGCTGACACCTTCCGCGACGTATTCAAACTTCCGGATCTCAAAAGACGCATACTCTTCACGCTGGGAATGCTGTTCATCTTCCGCCTGGGAGCCCACATTCCTACGCCCGGCATTGACTCTGCCGCTATGTCTCACCTCTTTGAAGGAAGCGGCGTACTTGGCTTCCTGGATCTGTTTGCTGGCGGCGCGCTGAGAAGGTTCAGCTTGTTTTCGCTTGGCGTAGCCCCCTATATCAACGCGAGCATCGTCATGCAGCTGGCTGTGGTCATTTTCCCCGTCCTTGAGAGGATGCAGAAGGAAGGTCCCCAGGGACAGAAGAAAATGGCCCAGTACACCCGGTACGGCGCGATCCTTTTCGCGTTCGTGCAGGCGGTCGGTATGGCGTTCTGGCTTCGCCGCGTGGGGGTTCTCGCAGGGACGTCGCTTGATTTCATGGTTGCGGTGATTACGGCGGTAGCCGGTTCCATCGCGGTCATGTGGATCGGCGAAGAGATGACCGATCACGGCATCGGCAACGGCATTTCACTGCTGATCTTTGCCGGTATCGTGGCCCGGCTTCCCGAGGCGGTCATTCAGACCTTCGGCATGCTGAGCTCCGGCGAGATGAACTTTGTTACGCTGATTTTGGCCCTGGTACTGATGGTCGCCGTTCTTGCAGGAGCCGTGCTCCTTCAGGAAGGCCAGCGCCGTCTCCCGGTCCAGTACGCAAAGCGCGTCGTCGGAAATAAGGTCTATGGCGGGCAGAGCACCTTCATCCCCCTGAGAGTCAACCAGGGCGGCGTGATGCCCATCATCTTCGCTTCCTCGCTTCTGATCTTCCCCTCCACGGTGCTCCGCCTGTTCAGCGGCTCCTTTGCCGCTCAGCTGGCGAACGCCTTTGCGCCGGGAAGCTGGATTTACACGATTCTTTACGTGGTGCTGATCGTTTTCTTCTCCTTCTTCTATACCGCCATGGTGTTCAATCCCTCGGAGATCGCGGAGAACATGAAGAAAAACGGCGGCTTCATCCTCGGGATCCGTCCCGGCAAGCCCACTTCGGATTACATTGAGAAGATCGCCTCCCGCATCACCATGGTCGGCGCGGTTTTCCTCGTGGTGGTCGCTCTGATCCCCAACATGATGACCAATATGTTCGGGATCACCAGCTTCTACTTCGGCGGCACGGCCGTGCTGATCGTCGTCGGTGTGGCGCTTGAGATCGTCCAGCAGGTGGAGAGCCAGCTGCTCATGCGCAACTATGAGGGTATCCTCAAGCGCAGCAAGAGCGGGACCAATGGTCTCTTCCGTTTCTAGAGAGGGCCTGTAAGATGAGAATCATTCTCGTAGGACCTCCCGGCGCCGGTAAGGGCACCCAGGCCGAAAAGATCGTAGCGAAGCATGGCGTTGCTCACATCTCCACGGGCGATATTCTCCGCGCCAACGTCAAAGCCGGCACGGAGCTGGGCAAGAAAGCCAAGTCCTTCATGGATGCCGGCGGCCTGGTTCCCGACGACGTGATCGTAGGCATGATGCGCGGCCGTTTGAGCGAAGCCGACTGCGCGAAGGGATTTATCCTCGATGGATTTCCCCGCACGGTTCCCCAGGCTGAAGCCTTGACGGCGCTGCTGAAGGACATGGGCATTAAGCTCGACGGCGTGATTCTGCTCGACGTTCCCGACGACACGGTTGTGGAACGTCTTTGCGGCCGCCGTATGTGCCGAGGCTGCGGCAAGATCTTCCATGTGGCCTTCAAGCCGTCGGCGGCTGGAGATCACTGTGACGCTTGCGGCGGCGAGCTCTATCAGCGCGACGACGACAAGGAGTCGGTGATTCGCCAGCGTCTGGCCGTCTATCACGATCAGACCGCTCCGCTGATCGACTACTATGACAAGGTGGGGCTGCTGCTCCGCGTGGATGCCGCAGAGTCGGGCGACAAAGTTTTAAATCACGTAGAAGCTCTGCTTGAGAGGCATGTATGATCTCCCTAAAAACATCAGGGGATATTGAAAAGATGCGTCGTGCCGGCGCGATTGTGGCCGAGTTGCTGATGAGTTTGAAAAAATTCGTCGTGCCCGGCATTACGACCGCCGACATTGATCGATTTGCAGAGGACTATATCAGGAAATCGGGAGCTACTCCGTCAGAAAAGGGCTACGTAGTTCCCGGTATTCCTGAGCCCTATCCCTGCTCCGTATGCGCTTCGGTCAACGACGAAGTCGTTCACGGGATTCCCAGCGACAATCGGGTGCTGGTGAACGGCGACATTGTCAGTGTTGATGTAATGGCGTGTTATGAGGGTCTTCACGGCGACGCGTGCTATACCTACGCCGTCGGAGACATTTCTCCGGAGAGACAGGCGCTGCTCGACGTCACACGCGAGAGCCTGGATCGCGCGATCGCTCAGGTGAAAGCCGGAGCGACGCTGGGAGACATTGGTCACGCCGTTGAATCTTATGTACTTCCGAAAGGGTATGGCGTTGTGAGGGAGTATGCAGGACACGGAATTGGGCGTCATCCCCACGAAGCGCCGTCAGTCTTGAACTACGGCAGACCCGGGACGGGCATTACCCTGCTGAAGGGCATGACCCTCGCTATCGAGCCTATGATTATGGCTGGAGGCGAAGCTCTGGTCGAGGGGAAGGACGGTTGGCTTGTATCGACGGCCGACGGTTCCGATGCGGCTCATTTCGAAAAGACAGTGCTCGTCACGGCTGAGGGCGCTGAGATCCTGACTCCCTGGCAGTAGCCGGGCATCCTGGAGGAGGTTCGTAAGGTTCTATGGCAAACAAGGACGATGTGATTGAAGCTCGCGGAGAAGTGGTAGAGCCCCTGCCCAACGCGATGTTCCGGGTCAAGCTGGAGAATGAACACGTGATACTGGCCCATGTTTCGGGAAAGATGAGAATGCATTTTATCCGTATCCTTCCCGGCGACAGGGTTTTAGTGGAGCTGTCTCCCTACGACTTGACGCGGGGGCGGATTACCTACAGATTTAAGTGATGTCCGGCCTCTGGAACCGTTGCGGCGGTCAGAGCGGATTGTCCAAGAGGAGTGTGTACAGTCTATGAAAGTGAGATCTTCGGTTAAACCAATTTGTGAGTTTTGTCGAGTGATCCGGCGGAATGGCGTCGTACGCGTTATTTGCAGCCGCGATCCCCGTCATAAGCAGCGTCAGGGAGCTAGGAGGTAACTGGTATGGCTCGAATTGCAGGAGTTGATCTTCCCCGCGACAAGCGCGTTGAGATCGGCCTCACCTACATTTATGGCATCGGTCTGAGCACAGCGCAGCAGATTCTTAAGACGACCGGAGTAAATCCGGATACGCGCGTTAAGGATCTTACTGAAGAAGAAGCCCAGCTTCTTCGCTCTGAGATCGTGAACAACCATAAGGTTGAAGGTGACCTTCGCCGTGAGGTGTCCATGAACATCAAGCGACTTATGGATATCGGATGCTACCGCGGACTTCGTCACAAACAGGGACTTCCTGTTCGTGGTCAGCGCACGAAGACGAACGCCCGTACCCGTAAGGGACCTTCGCGTCCAGTTGCGGGCAAGAAAAAGACCGCTTGATAAAGGGAGGTAACGTTCGTGGCTAAGAGCACAGCGCAGCGTAAAGGAAAGAAAAAGGAAAAGAAAAATATAAGCTACGGAGTAGCTCATATTTATTCTACGTTTAACAACACCATTGTAAGCATTACCGACAAGGGTGGAGCCCTGCTTTCGTGGGCATCGGGCGGCAACGTCGGATTTAAGGGAGCTCGCAAGTCGACCCCCTTTGCCGCTCAGATCGCATCTCAGCAGGCGGCTAAAACAGCCCAGGATCATGGCCTTCATGAAGTCGACGTGATCGTCAAGGGCCCCGGTCCCGGCCGTGAGTCGGCGATCCGCGCTCTTCAGGCAATTGGTCTGCAGGTCAATTCCATTAAGGATGAGACCCCGATTCCTCACAACGGTTGCCGTCCCCCCAAGAGACGCCGCGTTTAATACCTGATTTTGTTGGTTTATACGCAGCCTAGGAACCGTCGTAGCCTGCTGTGCCCCCTTTGGGGGAAGGGGCTATGGAGTCAATGGAAAGGTGTTGGGATCATTGGAGATTATGCGGCCTGAGATACGAGTCGAAGAGTGCACTAAGACCAACGCCAGGCTGGTCATTGGTCCGCTTGAACGCGGTTATGGTCAGACGATAGGCAATGCCCTTCGTCGCGTGCTGCTTTCCTCCATTAAGGGAGCGGCAATCAGCGCGGTTCGCGTTGAAGGCGCCCTGCACGAGTTCACGACGATCCCCGGCATGAAGGAAGACGTTATTGAACTGCTGTTGAATCTCAAGCACGTGCCTGTCCGCTCTCATAGCGCCGAGTACCGCACGCTGAAGCTGGACGTCGAAGGCGGCAGACGGGTCACGGTCGCCGATTTTCAGGAAGACAGCGAAATCGAGTTTATAGATCCGGAAGCGTACATCTGCACGCTTGCGGAGGGCCACAGCCTTTCTCTCGAGGTTTACGTCGAGCAGGGAGTGGGATACGCCACGGTGGATCGTCCGCGTCCGAGTTATTTACCCGTGGACGCGCTGATGATCGACGCTATTTATTCGCCCATCCTTCGGGTCAAGTACGAAGTACGGGACGAGCGTGTCGGCCAAAGAACGGACTATGAGAAAATCGTCATGGATGTCACCTCGAATGGCGTCGTCGTTCCAGATCTTGCAGTTGCCGAAGCCGCGAAGCTTCTTCGCGAGTATTTCGACATTGTTGTTCAGGAGCTTCGGAAGCTTCATCCCTCCGAGACTGAACTGTTTGACGACGAAGGCCAGAACAAGGGCTCCGGCGAAGCAGGCAGCGGAGATGCGGCAGGCAGCAAAGAAGAAAACGCTCTTCTGTCCAAAGGTGTCAGGGAACTGGAGCTTTCTATCAGGAGCGAGAACTGCTTGCTCCGCGGTGGAATTCATACCATTGGCGACCTGGTCAGCCGCAGTAAAGATGACTTGCTGAAGATCCGCAACCTCGGAAAGATCTCTCTTCGTGAAATTGAAGAGAAGATGGCCAAGTACGGGATTATCCTTACCGATGATAAAGCAAGTGCAGAGAACTCAAGCAAGGAGGACTAAGTCCAGATGAGACATGGAGTTGACCACAGAAAGCTCGGTCGTAACGGCAGCCACAGACGCGCAATGCTTGCGAACATGGTTGCGAGCCTCTTCATCGAGGGAAGCATCGAGACCACGGTCACGCGCGCCAAGGAAGTTCGCCGCGTGGCGGAGCGTTTGATTACGCGCGCCAAGGGCGGCACGTTGAACGATCGCCGCATCGTTATTTCTCGCATGAACTATAAGGAAGCCGTCAACAAGCTGTTCGACGAGGTAGCTCCTCGTTACACCGAACGGCCGGGCGGATATACCAGAATTGTGCGTACTGGCTTCCGCGTCGGAGACGCTTCTCCGATGGCAGTCATCGCTTTGGTTGACTAAGAGCTGAAGTAATGGAGCATACGCATATGATCTCCCTGAGGGGTGTTGGCTATTCTTACTCCGACACGGGGAGACCCGCACTCGAGGACGTCAGTTTCGACGTGCGGCAGGGCGAGTGGATCGCCCTGGTCGGCAGCAATGGCTCTGGTAAGTCAACGCTGGCCAAACACCTTAACGCCCTGCTCGTTCCGATGCAGGGCGCTTGTTTTATTCAGGGCCGGGATTCCAGAGCAGAGGAGAATCAATGGGAGATTCGTAAAAACATCTCGATGGTGTTTCAAAACCCAGAAAACCAGATCGTCTCTACCGTCGTAGAGGACGACGTGGCCTTTGGCCCCGAGAATCTCGGCCTTCCGGCCCCCGAGATCAGAGCCCGCGTCGAAAGGGCTCTCGATATCTGCGGCCTTCGGGAGAAGGCCGACAAGGCCGTATACACCCTTTCAGGCGGTCAGAAGCAGCGCCTGGCCATCGCCGGGGCACTGGCCATGAATTCCGCCTGTATCGTGTTGGATGAGCCCACGGCTATGCTTGATCCCGAAGGGCGCGGCGAGGTAATCGCCCTGCTGAGGGACTTGCATGAACGGGGCATCACGATCCTGCACGTCACCCACCGCCTCGAGGAAGTTCTGGACGCTGACCGCATTCTGGTGCTTGCCCAGGGCCGTCTGGACTGGCAGGGCTCCCCGGCAGAACTTTTTCGCCAGAAAGACCTGAAATCGCGCTGGGGACTGGAAGTTCCCCCGATGGTGACGCTCAAGGAACGTCTCCTTTCTGCGGGACTGGTTGCGAAAGACACTCAGCCGCGAGCTGAGGAGATAGGAAACGCCCTATGTCAATCCTGGTAGAAAATCTCAGTCACATTTATCATGAAAATACGGCCCTTCAGACGAAGGCTCTGGAGGGCGTTTCTCTTTCAATCGAACGAGAACACTGGACGTCCATTATCGGCCACACGGGCAGCGGAAAGTCGACGTTCGCGCAGCACCTGAACGCGATCCTGCGGCCTTCCTCGGGCCGCGTCATCGTGGATGGAACTCCGATCGTTCCCGAGAAAGAAAAAAAGAAGGCCGATTACCGTCAGATCCGCCGCCGCGTGGGGCTGATCTTCCAATATCCCGAACAGCAGCTTTTCGAGGAGACCGTAAAGGAAGAAATCTCCTTTGCTCCCCGCAACTGGGGCGTTCCCGAGGCGCAGATCGCGGCGCTGGTTCAGAAGTCTATGCGCGCTGTCGAGCTTGACGACAGCTACTTGAACCGCAGCCCCTTCGGTCTCTCGGGCGGCGAGAAGCGCCGAGTGGCGATCGCTTCGGTGCTGGCCAGTTCTCCGGACTATCTGGTGCTCGACGAGCCCACCGCTGGCCTAGACAGCCGCGGACGCGCCGCCCTTTTGGAATTGCTTTCACGCATTCACCGCGAAAGCACGGGCATCGTCATGATCACCCACGACCTTGAAATCGCCTTTTCGAAGAGCGATAAAATCCTCATGCTGGAACGGGGAAAGAACACGGGCCTTGGGACGCCCGAGCAGATCGCCAGCCAGCTTTGGAAGCGGCCCGTCCAGGGGCTGGTGCTGCCCGAGATGTATCAGCTGGTACTGAAACTGCAGGACCGGGGCATAAAAGTCCCTCTGACCTGCGACCCCGACAAACTGGCCGAGGCGCTTCTGCGGGCCAGGAGGAATCAACCACCGGAGGTGGCACGGCGATGAAATTTCTTGAAAATCTGAGTTTCGGACAGTATATCCCGTCTCAGTCCTGGGTTCACCGCCTCGATCCCCGCGCCAAGATCGGCGCCCTGGTGCTGATCCTGACGGGGATCTTCATGGCCGGCGCCCCCTATGACTGGATTCTGTGGTGCGCCTTGCTGTGGTTCGCCGCCGCTGCGTCGCAGATCAGCCTCGGCTTTTTGCTGCGCTCCATACGCACCGTGATCTTCCTGATCCTGTTCACGGCGCTGCTGAACCTGTTTTTTTCCCGCGGTGCGCCCCTTTGGAAATGGGGGATCCTCTCCATCTCCCGCGAGGGCGTGACCATGGCGTGGACCATGAGCCTTCGGCTGACGCTGCTGATCCTCTTCGCCAACCTGCTCACGCTGACCACCAGCCCCATGGCGCTGTCCGACGGCCTGGAAAAACTGTTTTCACCCTTCAAGCGCTTCGGTTTTCCCGCTCATGAGCTGGCCATGATGATGACCATCGCTCTGCGCTTTATCCCCACGCTGCTCGGCGAGACCGACCGAATTTTAAAGGCTCAGCTTGCCCGAGGCGCCGATCTTGACCGGGGATCGCTGGTCAAGCGCATGAAAGCCTTCGTTCCCGTGCTGGTGCCCCTCTTTGTGATCGTCTTTCAACGCGCCGACGAACTGGCCGTTGCCATGGAAGCCCGCTGTTACCGAGGCGGCGTGGGAAGGACGCGTATGAAGCCTTTCCGCTGGAGTCTGAGCGATTCCGCTCTTTTGTGCGCCTGCGCGCTGCTGATCCCCCTTCAGGCGCTTCTGAACAAGGCGCTGAACTGACCATGCCCCGCTATTCCTGCGTTATCAGCTATGACGGCGGAAAGTTCTGCGGCTGGCAGGTTCAGCCTAACGGCGTTTCGGTGCAGCAGCGCCTTGAAGAGGCGCTGACGCTGCTCAACGGAAGCCCCGTGAAAGCCGCCGGCGCTGGACGGACCGACGCTGGCGTCCACGCCAAAGGCCAGGTGGCGTCCTTTTCGATGAACCGCAGCTGGACGCCCCGAAAGCTGCTGCTGGCGATCAACGCCCATTTGCCCGAGGCTGCTTCGGTAACTTCCGTCCAGGAGCGGGAAGAGAACTTTGACGCCCGACGGTGCGCCCTGTGGCGTGAATACGCCTATTTTATCTGGCGCGGCTCCTTTTGTTATCCACAGATGAAACCCTATGTGTGGTGGAAAAAACAGGATCAGTGGGACGCGGAGCAGATCCGTCTGGCCTGCGCCATGATGGAGGGCGTTCACGATTTCAGCGCCTTCTGCCGTGCCGGCGAAGTGCCCGACAACCCCATCCGGCGCATGCACTTTGTCCGCTGGGTCCAGAGAGGGCGGCTTTCGATTCTCAGGGTCCGCGGCGACGCGTTCTTGACCAACATGATACGCATCATGGTGGGCAATCTCGATCAAATTGGAGCTGGAAAAAAATCCCTTTCGTGGCTTCAAGGGCTTCTTGAAGGCGGAAATCGTTCCGATTCCGCGATGACCGTCCCTCCCCAGGGATTGTTTTTTTGGCGGGTTGGCTATCCGGAGCAAAATAAGGTACAATAGACAGCGCTTATGGTATTTGCAGCCTGAAATTTTACCTGTTTAATCCCAAGACAAAAACCCTACACCAGGGGGGAGGCAGTTTCTGTGTTTTCTTTTGGCAATGATATAGGTATTGACCTTGGCACGGCAACGGTGCTGATTTACGTAAAGGGCAAGGACATCGTCCTCAAAGAACCATCATGCGTCGCCGTGGACCAGGACACAGGAAGAATCCTAGCCGTTGGTTACGAGGCGAAGAACATGGTCGGCCGTACTCCGGGCAACGTGATTTCCGTGCGTCCGCTCCGCGACGGCGTGATCGCCGACTATTCCATGACCGAAGCTATGCTTCGCTACTTCATGAAAAAAGTCAACGGCGGCATACACCGCTATTTCCGCAACCGCATCATGATCTGCGTGCCTTCGGGCGCCACCGACGTGGAGCGCCGCGCCGTCCTTGAGGCGGCCGTCGAAGTGGGAGCCCGCGAAGCCTACCTGATAGAGGAGCCCATGGCCGCCGCCATCGGCGCTCAGCTCCAGGTCGAAGAAGCCTGCGGCAAGATGATCGTCGACATCGGCGGCGGCACCACCGACATCGCCGTTATCTCTCTGGGCGGCTGCGTCATATCCAAGTCGCTGCGCATCGGCGGCGACAAGCTGGACGAATGCATCATGCGCTATCTGCGCAAGCAGTATAACCTGGCGATCGGCGAGCAGATGGCGGAAAATCTCAAGATCATGATCGGTTCCTGCCTGCCCGACGGGGAGGACAACAACATGACGCTGAAGGGCCGCGACCTGGTCCAGGGACTGCCCCGCCAGATCGACATCAACAGCCGCAGCGTCTGCTCTGCCATCATAGAGCGCGTTCAGAGCATCGTGGAGGGCATCAGAAACGTGCTCGAGATGACCCCGCCGGAACTGTCCGCCGACATCATCGACAAGGGTATCGTCCTGACCGGCGGTGGCGCGCTGCTGCGGGGGCTGCCCGAGCTGATCTCCAGAAGCACGGGCATTAAGTGCGTCGTGGCCGATCATCCCACCGAGTGCGTGGCCTTGGGAACCGGCTTGGCTTTAGCCAACATCGGCCATCTCGTGGAATCCAATCAGGGCGCTGTTCTCTTTTCCGCCCGCAGGACCAAGCGTTGATACCATGGGCGAATTTTTAGAGAACCCCGAGGAACCCTCACAATCCGACAGGGGCGCCCAGCCATGGTGGAACGAAGGGCTTCATTTCGAATGCCTTGGCTGCGGCCGCTGCTGCCGCGGGGCTCCCGGCGGGATCTTCCTGCTGCCTGAAGAAGAAAGGCGCATCGCTCAGCTTTTCGGCGAATCTCTGAACGAATTCCGAGCGCGCCGCGAAACGAACCGCTGGCGTTTTCCCAGCATCAGGGAGACTCAGGACGGCCGCTGCATCATGAACCGCGGCGATAACCGCTGCAAAGTCTATCCCTGCCGCCCCATTGCCTGCCGCACCTGGCCCTTCTGGCCCGAGCTGCTCGCTTCGCCCGAAGCTTGGGCCGCCGCGGCCGCCCAGTGTCCGGGCATGAACGGCGGCCCCCTGTGGGAAGCCTGGAAAATTCAAACCGTGCTGAGCGCGCATCAGCGTTACATGAAAAAACTCTCTGTCGCTTGCGGAAAGGAGGCCAGCTGATGGAAGAGAGCTTGTGGGAACTCATACAAGAAGTAAATTGGAAGCTCATCGTGCTTACGCTTTTTGTGGGCGGCGCCCTGTCCTACATCGGCGACCGAGTGGGCATGAAAATCGCCAAACGCCGCGTCACCATTTTCAACCTCCGTCCGCGCTACACCTCGTCGCTGATTACCGCCGTGACGGGCATGATCATCTCATTCTGCGTCATCGCCATTCTGGCCGTCATGTCCGAAACCGTCCGCACAACGCTGTTCTCCATGCAGTACATCCAGCGCCAGATGATCGACCTGACGCGCCAGCTTCAGGACAGCCGCAACGAGCAGCAGATCTCGTCCCTTTTGGTGGTGGAGACTCAGCAGAAGCTGGACAGCAAGGAAAAAGACCTTGCGGACATGCAGCAGCGTATAGAATCTCTTCGCACCGAGACTGCCGGCATTAAAGCCGAACGGGACAAGCTGAATGACGAGCGCACCTCCCTTCAGGAAGACGTACAGCGCCTTCGAAACACCTTGGGACGCCTTCAGGAGGGGAAGATCGTCGCCTTTGCCGACGAACGGCTCGGCCAGGAAGTGATCCCCGAAGGCACCACCGACGAGGCGGAGATCAGAAAGCTGATCGACCGACTTAATGAGCGCATCCGTTATCAGGTGGCCCGCCGCACCAACGAAGAACCTACCGCGGTGAAGATCGAGGAAGACCCCGATTCCCTCCAGGCCGTGATGTGGCGCGCTCTGGCCTATGACAGCCGGAAGGTGGTCCGCGCCTCGGTGCCCTTCAATATCGCCGAAGGTGAAAAGCTTCGCCTGGTGTACCGCGTCTTTGAGAGCACCCTGGTTTTTGAACAGGATGAAGAGCTTCTGACCCGCGTCGTCAGGACGCCGCGCAGCTCCGAACAGAGCGAAGTGCTCCTCAGCTACATGCTCCGCGAGCTGAACCGTATGGCTTCCTCGGCGGGGATCCTCAACGACCCCTTGACGGGCATGGTCGGCGACATTCCAGCCAACGACTTTTATGACGCCGTGGAGCGCATGAGCCAGACGCCGCCGCCCTTTAAGATCTCCATCCACGCCGCCCGCGACATCTACAGCGAGGGCCCCGTGAACGTGAAGATCCGCATCGACAGGGACATGCACCCCGGCGACGAATCATTGCCTGACTTTGAACTGCCTTCCGAGCCGCTGGCCGGCTTGAGGGGAGCGGCGGCCGCCGCCGCTCCCTGACGGGGATGAAACTTTTTCCTCTTGCTGCCGAACTGGCCGCTCATCTCCTTTTCCCGGAAAGCTGCCCTGTCTGCGGCGCGCTGGGCCGCGCCATCTGCCCTGAATGCTTGCGCGGCCTCGCGCCGGAAGGGCTTTTGCCGCGCTGCCTTGCCTGCGGAGGGCCCGCGCCCTGCCCACGTCATGGAAACCGTTATAAGATCAGCGCGCTTTGCCGCCACGAGGGAAAACCCCGCGACGTGCTGCTTGCCGCGAAGTACGGCTCTCGCGGCGCTCTGGCCCGCGCGCTGGGGAAAGCTCTGGTCCCCCTGATCGACGAGGAGGGCCCCTGGGCCATTACGCCCATTCCGCCTCACGACCGGCTGATCCTCTTTCCCCAAGGCGACGATCACCTCAGCTGGATGGCGCGCGGATTGGCCGAAGCGTCGGGATTTCCCGTGATCCGGCCCCTGGCCTGGAACGTCCCTGTGAAACCCCAGAAGGAACAGAAGGTCCGGCGGGCGCGGAAGGAAATGCCCAAAAATTGCTTCAGCTGCGTTCCCGTGCCGCTAGAGCGGATCCTGCTGCTCGACGACGTCTGCACCACCGGCACCACGCTGCTCCGCGCGGCCGACGCCCTCTACGGCGCCGGCGCGAAGGAAGTGCGCGGCCTGTGTTGGAGCGTTGCTGAGGGGTAAAGGAAGAGACGGTCCACACCGGAATAAAATTCCCGAGCGTTTTGGCGGGCTGCCATGCTGAGTTTATTGAGCTTCGACGCTTAAATAAAAAAAGACAGCGTAGAAACCACTTGTCAAAAGTCCCGATGCTATGGTAAAATCTCTACTGTTGCGCGGAGGGGTGTCCGAGTGGTCGATGGTGCTTGCTTGGAAGGCAAGTGTACTGCAAAGTACCGGAGGTTCAAATCCTCTCCCCTCCGCCATTAATTTGAGAACTTGAAGGCCCGCTCAAAGGCGGGCTTTTTTCAAATCTGTATTTTGCCCCGCGTTGTTCTTTCAGCTCTTTGAAATGGACTATCGCAAAAATAAAAAGTCGCCTTAAAGTCTCTCACAGGAGGCCCAGCCCCGTGCGGCAGAAAACCACGAATCCCGTCAGGTCCGGAAGGAAGCAGCGGTAAGAGGATCTTTCTGGGTGCCACGGTCATCTGGGTCTCCTGTGGGAGACTTTTTTTATTGATACTAATACCTATAGAACAGCTGAACTTAACGTCCGGGGCCATGCAGTCGCTAAAGACTATCTCGGCCTGTTCGGCCTGCCTATACTCGCTTTGTGGATACCCCTCGGGTCGTCCCCTCCGTGCCCATTGTGCGTTTTTATTGCAAAATAGTATCAATGGGTATTAGTATGAACACAAAAAATCCCTGAACTGCGAAAACTGGCAGTTCAGGGATTTTCATGTTTTTCAGGGTGTGATGGTGATGACCGCGCCGGGCTTTTGTTCAGGCAGGGGACGAATGGGGACGATGATGCCGGGCTGCGGGAGGAACTGTGGCCCCGAGTAGGCGGGGACAGGGACAGCCGGCGGCGCCGTCGTGGGCGAAGGGGCCGAGAAGGCTTTCTGCGGCCCGCTGCCGGGCGGCGGCGAATAGGGTTCCAGGAACGCCAGAAGGTTCTTGATGTTGGAGCGCTGGGCGTAGCCCATCAGCGTGGCGTAATCCTGGGCCACGGGCTGCTTCTTGAAGACGGCGATCAGGGCGTTCAGGCCGTCGGCGACTACTTCCATGTTTTTGGACGCCTCGCCGGTTCGGATCCGCAGCAGCGCCAGTTCCCGCTCGGCCAGGTCCTGCACCATGGGGCTGGTGCGGGCGATGGTCAGCAGCCGCTCCTTTTCGGCGGCTACGTTGGTTCCGCTTTCGGCGGCGCGCATGTAAAGGTCGCCGCGGACGCCGTCGATGCCGTACCAGCAGCCGATCAGCGACGCGCCGATCAGGAAGGCGCCGCACAGGCGGTAGACCGAAGACGGCAGCTTTTTCATCCTGAAAATGCCGTTTTCCCCCCAGAAGAGATAGCGGTTGCAGAGGCCGAACGCCAGAGCGATCCATAGAGAGTTCTCGATACGGTGGAAGGGGCGCGTCCAAAGAGCGTCGAACCAGACCAGGAACAGGAAAGAGGCGCCCCAGAGGAAGTCCGTCGGCAGCGGGCGCCCTCTGTATCGGCTTACAAATCGGCAGAAAGCGGCAAGCCACAGGAGCCCCACGATCAGCAGGGAAGCGCCGCCCCAGATGCCGAACTCGCAGAACCACTGGAGGATCTCGTTGTGGGCCCAGTAGGTGAACTGCCACTGCATGGTGGGGTCCAGCAGCATGGCCGCCCTCTGGCCTTCCAGATAGTACCATTTGTACTGCCCCAGCCCGACGCCGGTGAAGGGGCTCATCTTGAAGACTTCCCAGGACGTCTTCCAGATCTCCCGGCGCGCGGCCAGGTCTTCGATGTTTTTGAGCATGTCGCGGGTCTTGGCCAGGAAGGAGAAGCCGCGTCCCGTGTCGGCCAGGATGAAGACGCCCAGCACCGCAAAAAAGAGGATAATGCCGACACCGATGCGCCGGAGCTTGCCCTTGTCCCGGTCGGTGCAGAAGACCATCACCGCCATCATGATGCTGCCCACCCAGAAGGCCAGGATGCCGGAACGGCTGGTGGAGTTGATCAGGCACCAGGCGATGATCACGTAGAAGAACAGGTTGGCCGAGATGGCCAGCTTATTTTTCAGGTCCTTTGAAAAGTTCCGCCCATAATGGGCGAAGAGGAACAGCGACGAAAACAGCGCCAGCGCCATCCAGAGAGCAAACATGTTCTGCTGGCCCGTGTTGCCGATGTAGTGTCCCGGCGTGGGCATGATGATGCCCAGAGGCCCTAGAGGCTGGACGAAATCGCGGATCTGGCACTCGGCGATGACGCCGTTGACCGCCGCGTTCAGCGACGCGAGCCAGAGGATGGGACGAAGCCATTTTTCCGAAAAAAACGAGAAGGCCACGAGATAGAAAGCGCAGCATCCCGCAAAGAAAAACCATTCGCGGTACCACGCCGGAACGGAACGGAGCGGAACCCAGAGCGGCTGCAGGGTGATGAAAAGCACGTAGAGAAGCCAATAGCAGCCAAAGAAGTCGATCTTCAGGCCCCCCTGGCGGCCGTCGAGAAAGGTTTTGCTGCCGGCCGTGAGGGCCATCAGTCCGACGGGTACCAGAGAGACCACCCATTTCATCAGATGAAGCGTTTGAAAAAAGGTCCCTCCCGAATAAATCAGGTTAGGCACCGCAAGGCTGACCGCGAAAAGCGTGAAGAACCAGAAATTCTTGAAGCTGCCGCTGTCGGCGCTGCCGTGGCCGTCGCTGAGGATATATTCTTCCACGAGATCCACTCCTTTGTTCCTTGGAATTTGAAGCTGCCATTAGCCTCATACTATAGCATAAAAGGGCCGAAAATGGGGGGAAGAAGGATAAAAAAGCCGCCCTTCTTCGTTCCGAAGGGCGGCTTTATTAAGAACTCGTGACGGCAGGAATCCATTTTACAGAGGACACTGCGCTGAGTCATCTTGCTGAGGAGGACAAAATGTTCAGCCGGCACATAGCCGTGTTGTTTTTTGGTTGGGATGCGGTTGAGGGGACCGCATTGTTTTTTGGAGGAGGCGGAGGCCGGCCGTCACGAAAGGAGAAAACGTAAGTTTTGTGTCAGAGCGTTCTTCGCGTCTAGTTTGTGGTTTCGATGTGGAGCATTTCGCGGTAGGTGGGGTAGGGCCACAGGTCGCGGGCAATCTGCTGTTCAGCCAGGTCGCTCAGAGAACGGATCCGTTCCATGGCGGACAGCCCCTGCTCGGTCAGCAGCACCGCGGCGTCGTGAGGTGCCATGGCTGCGCTCTGCTTGAGCACGGCGTCCAGGTTCTTGAGCTCCGAGAGGATCGAACACTTGACCGCGGCCAGGCCTTCCAGGCTCTCCGTCCAGGGGGACAGAGCGTCGCCCATCTTCTTGGGCAGCGCGGCCAGCGCTTCGCCCTCGCGGGCGATCTGCTTCGAGATGGCTGGAAGCACGCCTTCGAACATCATGGAGCGAAGCACGGCCATTTCCGTGTCGACGGTTTCCACGTACTGCTCGATGCGGATCTCGTGATAGGCGTCGATCTCGCGCTCAGTCATGATACCCAGGCTTGTCAGCAGGTCGCGGTGCTCCTTCAGGAGGTACTGGTCGAGAGCCTCCACGGTGGTGTTGCATACAGGCAGGCCGCGGCGGCGGGCCTCTTCGGGCCAGCTGGGGTCGTAGCCGTTGCCTTCGAAGCGGACGGCGGCGGCTTCTGTGGCGGCCTGGCGGATCACTTCGATAGCCGCGTCGCCGGCGTCCGCGCCAGCCTTGATGCGTTCTTCAAGAAGCGTGTTGAAACGCTCAATGCCTTCGGACCAGATGGCCAGGAAGACCGTCAAAGGGCCGCTCAGCGCCTGAGGTGCGCCCACGGCGCGGAACTCCCACTTGTTGCCCGTGAAGGCGATGGGCGACGTGCGGTTGCGGTCGGAGTTGTCGGCCTTCACGCTGGGAAGGCGGTCGCTTCCCAGATCGATCAGGTTGGCCGAAGGCATGTCCTGAACGACGCCTGTCCTGATGTTTTCAAGGATCTGATCGACCAGCTCGCCCACGTAAACGCTCATGACGGCGGGGGGCGCTTCATGGCCGCCCAGACGGTGGCTGTTGCCGGCCGACGCGATGGAGGCGCGCAGCAGGCCGCCGTGGCGCGCGATGCCGAACAGGAAGGAACTCAGGAAGGCGATGAACTGCACGTTGCGGCGAGGGTTGCTCGAAGATTTGAGCAGGTTGCGGCCTTCGCTGTCGCGCAGGGAGATGTTCAGGTGCTTGCCGCTGCCGTTGACGCTGTTGAAAGGCTTTTCATGCAGCATCAGGCGGAAGTTGTGGCGGCGGGCCATCTTCTTCATAACCTCCATGAGCATGTGGTTCTGGTCGCAGCCGCGGTTCGCCTCGGCGAGAATGGGCGCGAACTCGAACTGGCAGGGAGCCACCTCGTTGTGACGGGTTAGAAGGACCTGTCCAAGACGGTACATGTCGCGTTCCACGTCCTCCATGTAGGCCAGGACCCGAGGGTGAATCGAGCCGAAGTAGTGGGCCTCGATGGTCTGAGGTTTCGGGGAAGGAGCGCCGATCAGCGTACGGCCGCAGAGGGCAATATCGGGGCGGAGCTTGGCTTTGGACTCTTCAATCAGGAAGTATTCCTGTTCCGCGCCGATGGTCACGTCCACGGAGCGGACGGTACGGTTGCCGAAGAGCTTGAGCAGCTTCATGGCACGTTCGCGGATCGCGTCGATGCTCTTCAGAAGAGGCGTCTTCATATCCAGAGGCGTTCCGTCATAGGACAGGAACACCGAAGGGATGCAGAGCACGCCGCCCTTGTGGCTCAAGACGATGAAAGCGGGGCTTGAGGGATCCCAGGCGCAGTATCCGCGGGCCTCGAAGGTGCTTCTCATGCCGCCCGAGGGGAAGGACGAGGCGTCGGGCTCGCTGCGGATCAGCTCTTTACCGCGGAAGGACTGGATCGGGGTGCCCGCGTCGTCCAGGCTCAGGAAGGCAAGGTGCTTTTCCGCCGTGGATTCTGTCCTGGGCTGGAACCAGTGGGTGTAATGGGTTGCGCCCTTGGAGAGTGCCCATTCCTTCATGGCCGCCGCCACGTAGTCGGCGATGGAAACGTCCAGTTTGCCGCCGCCTTCAACAGCGTTCAGAAGCCGTTTGTACACATCCTCGGGCAGGCGCTCTTTCATCGCTTCTCTGTCAAATACGTGCATTCCAAAAATTTCCTGGGGGCGCGCGACGCCGTCATCCATTTTTGGTACCCTCCTTGAATTTTAAGCCGCGTTGCTTTTGTATTTTTTATCGGCTCTTCGAATATGTGAGGAACTATACACCCACTCTTAAATTTTTGCAAGTGTTTTTTTGAAAAAATATGGTTAAATTTGAGAAATCACTTGCAATCATTTTTTAATTATCGCTTCAATGCATGTCTTAGAGTTTTAGTATGCAGTATTATGAATGCGCCGCAGAGGCTGCGGGCGTTTTTTTGCGGCGATCCCGCTTTCTTTGCCCGCGGGGAGGCGCAAGAAGCGCTGTGGCCGTTTCCTCTGAAAATGCGGAATCAGCGGCGAGGGGACGGTTCCAGGTAGCCGATATGAAACCGTCTCGTAGAAAAACGAGCATGAAAGCGTCACGGAACCGGTTTTGTCTGAGAGTTGCCTCTACAGGTTTTTGCCTTTTTGCGGTAAAATAGACTGATTCATGTCGAATAATCAATAAAGGGGGCTCGACGATGGGACGGCGGGAACAGCATGGGCAGAACGGGACTGGCGGGATTCCCGTGCCGATGAGCAGGGGTAAAAAAGCGCTGCGCACGGTGATGACCCTTGTGATCTGCGCTCTCGCGGCGCTTTTCTATACGCTGTGGCTTCGGCAGACGAAGGAAGCGGCCATGCCTCCGATGGTCATGCCTCAGCCCTATTTCTATGAAGAGGAACAGCCCGTCAGGGCGGTTCTGCTTTGGCGTGAGAAGGTGCTGAAAGCTCCCGTGAGCGGCCCAGTGCAGCTGGCCCACGGTGGAAAGCCGGCCGTAGCGGCTCGGGGCGACGTGCTGGGCACGGTGCTGTCCCGGGGAAAAAGCGTGCCCGTCCTTTCGCCGGAGCGCGGATATTTTGTGCCGGCTACCGACGGAGCGGAAAACGACTGGGAATATTCCCGGTTATGGCCGGGATCGGGGCTGCTGCCCGAAGCGCCTGAACTGAAATGGACGCGCAACCTCGCGCCGCTGGGAGCCGATTTGATGATGGGGAAGCTGATCTTCATGCCTCAAAAGCCGCGCGCGATCTTTTATCTGAACCTGACGGAGTCACTGGAAAAGGAGCTGCAGCGCGGTACGATCATGATCAGAAAGGAATCCAAGGGCTCCAAGTGGGCCGCTCACGTGCGGGTGTACATTAAACTGAGCGGTCAGAAGGCCAAGGTGGCGCTGGATATGCCCTATTTCCCCATGGATATGGCGCTGTCGCGGGAGGCGCTCTTCTTCGTCTGCGCCGCCGAAGACTCGGGGCTTGTGGTTCCCGAATCCTCGGTGATCCTGCGCGACGGGGCCTATGGCGTTTTTGAACTGATAGGAGACAAGCTGACCTTCCGTGAGATTACTGGAAAGCCGGTGAAGGATGGCATGTTTTTTGTGGCGACGGGGCTGTCCCATGGCAATCCCGTGATTTTGCATGCCGCTGATGCTGAAGAAAGAAGGGTGCAGTTATGGTAGAAGAGCTGTCGGAGAGGATTCAGGGTGTGATCGGACGGGTGGCCGCCGCGGCGCAGAGAGGCGGGCGTCAGGTTTCCGACGTGACGCTGGTGGCGGTGAGCAAGACCAAGCCCCTTGAAATGGTGGTGGAAGCCGCGAAAACGGGACTGGTGTCCCATTTTGGCGAGAATAAGGTGCAAGAGGGGCAGGTGAAGGTCCCGGCCTTTCCGCTGGAGCTGAAGGCCTGCTGGCATCTGATCGGCCACCTGCAGCGCAACAAGGCGCGGAAGGCGCTGGAGCTTTTTGACGTCATCGAGAGCCTGGATGGCGAAGAGCTGGCCGCGGCTCTGGAGCGGATCTGCGCGGAGACGGGGCGGTCGGCGAAGGTGCTGATCGAGGTCAATAGTTCGGGCGAGGAGTCGAAGACGGGAATCTCCATGGAGGGCGCGCCGGCGCTTCTCGATTTTGTGAGGACCCAGTGCCCCCATCTTTCGCCTCTGGGGCTGATGACCGTAGGCCCCTTGGGCGGCGACGAGAAGGCGGTGCGCGGCGCTTTCACGGCGACCCGTGAGCTGCGCGAGAAGATGAGGGCTTCCTCTGCCCTAGAGCTGCCTGTGCTTTCCATGGGCATGAGCGGCGATTTCGAGTGGGCTGTGGAAGAGGGCAGCACGGAGGTCCGGGTGGGCACGTCGATTTTTGGACAGCGATAGGAGGAAATGTGGATGGCCAATAAACTGCTTGTGTTTTTAGGGCTTGCCAATGAAGGGGAAGTGGTCGTGGAGTCCCACAGAGGCCGGCGCCAGTCGGAATATATAAAGAAGATCCAGCGTCTGGTCGTCCCCGAGGACGACGGAACCGCCCAGCCCGAAACGGCGGCGGAAAGCGAGGCCCCGGCTTTCGTGCCGGCTCAGGCCGCCGAGATCCCCGAGATCACCGAGAGCGCCGCGCCGGCGGAAGACGCGGGAAAAGGTTCCTTCATGAACCGCATGCAGCGCCTTGTAGAGCCTCTGCGCCGCCCTGAAAGCGAGTCGCCGCTGATCCTGGTCAGGAAGGATATCGAGAGCATGCTGAACGACATCGAAGAAGGCCTGCTCGAGGGGCAGACGCTGCTTGTGGACTTTGCCGGAGAAAACGAGCGGGTGGCGCGCATCACTGTCGAGCGGCTGGCCTCCTTCGTGAAGATGAAGAAGGGCTATTTCTTTCCCGTGACGAGCACGAGCCTGCTGATCTCGCTGCGCAGCGACGCCGTGGTGGAATGGCTGCCCGAGGAGACGGGAAAGGCGGACGCGGAGCCCCAGGATGAATGACAATGACCTGATGAGAGTGGTGGATGTGGAAAGCGTGGTCTTTTCCAAGGGACTGCGCGGCTACGTTCCCGACGAGGTGGACGAGTTTCTCGATCACGTGGCGGACTCGATGCAGCGCTATGCCGAGATGCACGCCGCCGATCAGATGAAAATTCGCGAGCTTGAAAACACGCTCTCCGAGGATCTCCATTTAAAGGAATCCCTTCAGGAAGCTTTGGAGATGGCCAAAAGTAGCACCGAAGACCTGAAGGCCTGCTCCCAGAAAGAATGCGACGCCATCCTCGCCGAAGCGCGGGCGAAGGCCGAGAACATCGTCGCCGACGCTCTCGCGAAAAAAGAACAGCTGCTCAGAGAGCTGGACGACCTGCGCCGTTCCCGTGACCATTTCGTCGCCGACGCGAAAGCGGTTATACTGCGATACAACATGCTTCTCGACAACGCCGGCAAGGGGAATCTATGAATCCCCCCCATCTCCGCCTGGACGCGCCGGTCACGGAGATCCGCGGCATTGGCGAGGCTCGGGCGCTGCTTCTGCAGCGTTTGGGCGTTCAGACGGTGGAGGACCTGATCTACTTTTTTCCACGCCGCTACGAAGACCGGCGGCAGGTGGTGGCGCTGAAAGACCTGATCCCCGGCGGCCCTCCCCAGTCCTTTCGGGCCCGCGTCGTCGCGGTGGAACAGCGGGTCGCCCGCACCAACAGGAATATGCACATCACCCGCGCCTGCCTCAGCGACGGCGCCTCCGTGGCCTGGGCCCTGTGGTTCAATCGGCGCAGCCTGGGCAGCATCCTCAAACAGGGTCTCGAGCTGGCGCTGTACGGTCGTTTGGAACCGCAGCGCCCCTCGCCGGAACTGCTCAACCCCGAATTCGAGATCCTCGACGGCTCCGACAGCCGCAGCACGGGCCGCATCGTGCCGGTCTACTCGGCGACGGCGGGGCTGAACGAAAAGTGGCTGCGCCGCGTGATCGACTCGGTGCTGGAGAAGCTGCCCGCCTCGATCCCCGAAATCCTGCCGTCGGCTCTGAAAGAAAAGTTCGGATTTATCGACGCCGCCGACGCGGTGAGACAGATGCACCAGCCCACCGACGAGAATACTTTCAAGGCCGCGCGCAGGCGCCTGGTCTTTGAGGAGTTCTTCCTGCTGCAGGTGGGGCTGGCCCTCCGGCACCGGAAGGGCTGCCTGGAGAAAAGCGCGCCCCGCCTCGACGGGGTTCCCAACCTGACCGAGCGCTTTGCCGCCGGCCTGTCCTTCGAGCTGACCGGCGACCAGAAACGCGTCGTGGGCGAGATATCCGCCGACCTGCGCCGTGCCGTCCCCATGAATCGCCTGCTTCAGGGCGACGTGGGCTCCGGAAAGACCGTGGTTGCGCTGATGGCCCTGCTGCAGGCCCTCGATTCGGGCGTGCAGGCCGCTCTGATGGCCCCGACGGCGGTGCTGGCCCAGCAGCATGCCATCACCCTGGGGAAATGGCTCGCGCCGCTGAGCGTCGAAGTGGGGCTTCTGACCAGCGGTTCCTCGCAGGCGGAACGCCGAAAGGTCTGCGAAGGACTTGCCGATGGCTCCCTTCGCCTCGTGGTGGGCACCCATGCCCTGATCCAGGAGTCCGTCAGCTTCAAACGCCTGGGACTGATCGTCATCGACGAACAGCACCGTTTCGGCGTGCTCCAGCGCCGGGCCCTGAACAGCAAAGCCGGCGAGAGCGCCCCCCACACGCTGGTCATGACGGCCACGCCCATCCCCAGGACGCTGGCGCTGTCGGTTTACGGAGACCTGTCGGTGTCCACCATACGCCAGCTTCCCGCGCACCGCCTGCCGATCCGCTCTGTCTGGATCCGGGAGAACCGCCTGGCCGGCATGGAGAGCTTTCTCGATCAGGAGATGGAACAGGGCCGCCAGGTCTATTGGGTCTGCCCTCTGATAGAAGAGAGCGAAAACTTCGACGCCGGGCCGCTGGAATCCCGTTTTGAAGCGCTGAAGGCGGTTTTTCCCAGCCGGCGCGTGGCCATGCTCCACGGCCGCATGTCCGAGAAGGAGAAAAAATCCGTCATGTCTGCCTTCGCGGCCGGCGAGACCGACCTTCTGGCCGCCACGACGGTCATCGAAGTGGGCGTGGACGTGCCCAATGCGTCGGTGATGGTCGTGGAGAGCGCCGAGCGCTTCGGCCTGTCCCAGCTCCATCAGCTGCGGGGCAGGGTGGGGCGCGGCCCCTATAAATCCTGGTGCATCCTCTACGCCGATCCGAAGAACCCCGAAAGCGTCCAGAGGCTCGACCAGTTCTGCTCCCTTTCTGATGGCTTCGCCATCGCCGAAGCCGACATGAAAATGCGCGGCCCCGGCGAGTTTTGCGGCGTGCGGCAGCACGGCCTGACGGATTTCCGGGTGGCCGACCTGATCCGCGACGGTGCCGTGATGGAAACGGCGCGGGCCGAGGCCTTCGCCCTCGTAAAGTCAAGCGAGAATCCCTACGCGGCCTGGCCTGAACTGATGAAGGCCGTGCTGAATCGTTATGGCAGGATGCTCGACATCGTGAGAACAGGATGAGCCCTATGAAAAAAACTCTCTCAGACAGCATTTTCGCCATGCCTTCGGAAGCCGGCATGAAATGGGAGTCGGCACTCATGAGGCTTCTGTCCGCGCCCCGCACGCGGCGCGACCTCGCGGTGCGCCTTAGGGACAAGGGCTGTCCGGAAGAGACGGCCCAGCCCCTTCTGGATCGTTTCGAGACGCTGGGCCTGATCGACGACAAAGCCTATGCGGTCCTCTTCGTGGATTCAAAGCGCGACTGGGGCGTCCTACGCATCCGCGACGAACTGCGCGCCAGAGGCGTGAGCCGCGAGCACATCGCCGACGCCCTTGAAGAGTGCGAAGTCGACGAGGCGGGGCGGGCGCTGAGGCTGGCGCGCCAGTGGAACGGCGTGAAGGGCATGACGCCCCAAAAACTGGACGGGCGCCTGCGCCGCCGCGGCTTCAGCTCCGCGTCGATCAGGGAAGCCTTTGAGAACCTTCGCCTCGAGTTGGAAGACGAAGACCCCGAAGAGTCGTTTTTTTAGAGAGATATTCCAGTTTCCCGTTCCAAAACAGGCCTTTATTAACGTTGAAAGAACAGGCTTGGGAGACGTCGTTTTCCCCGTTGAGCCTTTATCCTTGAAAAAAGCGGATTTATTCGCGCCGGAAACGGTAGAGCAGAGGGTGAATTTTTTTACTGTTTCCGCGCGCCATTTTTCTCGATTCTACTTGTTAAGTTTCAGTAATCACTGTAAAATGAATAATAGGTTTTTATAGACCGCATCCGGACGCAGGGGCCCTCCTTTCCCTTCGGAAAAGTGAGCCGCGTCTGTGGGGCATCCTCGGTGAAAGCCTGTGGCTGGAGCCGCGGAGCCCTTTGTACATTGACAATTTCATAAGGAGAAGGAGCTTTTATTGATGAGTGCATATTCAATTTTAGGAGCGCTTCTAGGTTTAATCGGAGGCGCGTTTGCAGGGATGTTTATCGCCAAGAGCGTGGCGGCCCGAAAGGTTGCCGACGCCCGCAGGAAGGCTGAGGGCATCCTCAGGGAAGCTCAGGCCAACGCCAGCCGCGACAGCAAGAACATGCTGTCCGAGGCCCGCGACGAGGTGTACAAGCTCCGTCTCGAGGCGGACAAGGAAGCCAAGGAGCGCCGCGCCGAACTGCAGCGTTCCGAGCGCCGCCTGGAGCAGAAGGAAGAGACCCTCGACAAGAAGATGGAGAAAATCTCCCGCCGCGAAGAGGACCTGAAGAGCCGCCAGGAGGATCTTGAAAAGAAGATCCAGGAAGCCGAGGCGCTCTGCCAGAGACGCATCACCGACCTCGAACAGGTGGCCCAAATGACCAGCGACCAGGCCCGCGAGCAGCTCCTTCACGAGGTGGAGGCCAGCGCCCAGCGCGCCATCGGCCAGCGCCTCATCGAGCTGGAGGAGAAGGCCAAACGCGAAGCCAACCGCAAGGCCCGCGACATCGTGGTGACCGCCGTACAGCGCTGCGCCGTAGAGAACTCCTCGGAAGTGGCCGTGAGCGTGGTCTCCCTGCCCACCGACGAGATGAAGGGCCGCATTATCGGCCGCGAAGGCCGCAACATCCGCGCCTTCGAGACCGCCACCGGCGTGGACCTGATCGTGGACGACACGCCCGAAGCGGTGACTTTGAGCTGCTTCGACCCCGTGCGCCGTGAGATCGCCCGCCTATCCCTCGAAAAGCTCGTCGTGGACGGCCGTATCCACCCCGCCCGCATCGAAGAGCTCGTGGCCAAGGCCACCGAAGACGTGCAGGAATCCATTGCCGAAGCCGGCGAACAGGCACTTCTGGAGCTGGGCATCAAGCAGATGAACTCCGAACTGGTCAACATCGTCGGGCAGCTGCGCTACCGTTTCAGCTACGGCCAGAACGCCCTGCAGCACAGCATGGAAGTGGCCCACATTTCGGGCATCATCGCCGCCGAACTTGGCGTCAACGAAGAGACCGCCCGCCGCGCCGGCCTGCTTCACGATATCGGCAAGGCCGTGGACTTCAAGGTCGAAGGGCCCCACGCCCTGATCGGCGCAGACCTGGCGAAACGCTACGGCGAGACGCCCGAGATCATCAACGCCATCGGCTCACATCACGAAGAGATGGAAGTGAACAGCATCTACGACGTGATCGTCGCCGCCGCCGACGCTATCAGCGCTGCCCGTCCGGGAGCCCGCAGGGAAAGCCTCGACGCCTACGTCAAGCGCCTTGAAAAGCTCGAGACGCTGGCCAACGGCATCAAGGGCGTCAGCAAAGCCTTCGCGATCCAGGCCGGACGCGAAGTCCGCGTCGTCGTAGCCCCTAACGTGCCCGACGAAGCCGCTGTCGCCAAACTGGCCTTCGACATCGCGCGCAAGATCGAGGAAGAGCTGAAGTATCCAGGACAGATCAAGGTCACGGCGATCAAGGAGATCCGCGCCTCAGACCTGGCCAAGTAAGAGGAAATTCCCCATGAGAATTCTGTTTGTCGGCGACATCGTGGGCAGGCCGGGCCGCGAGGCCTTTCTGTCCATGCTGCCCGAGCTGCGGCGCCAGTACGGCCCTTTTGATTTCGTGATCGTCAACGGCGAGAACAGCGCCGCCGGCAAAGGCATGACTGAAAAGGTCATGAAGGACTTTTTCGACGCCGGCGTGGACGGCATCACCTCGGGCAATCACATCTGGGACAAGAAAGACTTTATTCATATTCTCGACGAAGAACCCCGGGTCTTGCGTCCGCTGAACTATCCAAAGGGCGTCCCAGGACAGGGAGTGGCGGTACTGCGCCGCGGCGGTAAAAAACTGGCCGTGGTCAGCCTGCAGGGCCGCGTGTTCATGCCTCTGACGGACTGCCCCTTCAAGGCCATGGACGAGCTTCTGCCCCTTCTGGAAAAGGACGCGCCCGTTCTGGTGGACTTCCATGCCGAAGCCACTTCGGAGAAGCGGGTTATGGGCTTTTACCTTGACGGGCGAGTCTCGGCCCTGGTTGGGACTCACACCCATGTGCCGACGGCCGACGAGGAAATACTGCCCGGCGGCACCGCTTACATCTCCGACGTAGGCATGACCGGCGCTTTTCACAGCTCCATCGGCATGACCTACGAGAGCGTGCTGCCCAAGTTTCTGACGGGGCTGCCCGCCAAGTTCGACGTCGCTGAAGAAGACGTGAGGCTCTGCGCCGTGACCATCGACGTGGACGACGAAGAGGGCCGCGCCGTGGACATCCGCCGCCTCATGATCCGCGCCGGCGAACTGGACGCCTCTGAGACGCCGCGGTAGCGGCATGGATTTAGCAAAACGAAGAAAGACCCGAGGGAATCGGTTATTCTGTTCCCTCGGGTCTTTCTTCGTTTTTCTGCATCTTAAATATCGATTGAATGTACTGAAGATGAAATTGCGGTTTACCGGCGTCACTCGCTAAACGTCCCAGCTGCTCGAAGCCTTCCCCGGCCCAATCCTCACCGTACAAACGTACGCCTCCGGTTGGGCCGGGGGAAGGCTTCTTCGCACCTGGAACGTTTATCGAGCGCCGCCTCCTT
>SFDM01000032.1 GCA_004558205.1 Pyramidobacter piscolens | reverse complement strand
AGGGCGGCGGAAGAAAGCGGCAGAGGCGGCGTCCAGATGAAGCTGCGCGTTAGCAAGAGCGAGGCTGTCCACTTCTTTGAGCCAGGGAAATTCTGTTTTGTATTGCGCTGGCGTATTATGAAGGCTCTTTCCAGTCACTTTATAATGCTCAACGCGGTCGGCAAGCATTTTATTGTAGATGAAGCGCACACAACGGCGGTTCATCCCGCCGCCTTAGAGGCCGGGGAATTCTCGCCGCAAAAGGTTAAAAAGCCCGGCCGGCGGCTTTTCAGGAACTTCTTTTCTTAAAGGAGCCGATTTTCCTTAAAAACAGGCTCTTGACATGTGCCCACTTTCATTTAGAATAGGCACGCGAGAAGAGTCAATTCGCTCTTTCGCTAAGTTACCCCGTGGTGCAACGGCAGCACAAGGGATTTTGGTTCCCTTGATCCTGGTTCGAATCCAGGCGGGGTAGCCATTTGACACAATCGTAGGCAATCATTAACGCTCAATCCCGTAAAATCAGGGGTTGAGCGTCTTGTTGTTTCAGCACAAAAGGTGGAATCAAGCCCTGCGGCTGGAAGCATTCAAAACATCCTTAACGGAAAAGCCCCTCTAGTTTTATTAGAGAGGCTTTTATGATTTTTTATTTCGTTGAACGCGCTCTGCGTCCTAACCGTCATTTCTTTTCAGTTCATATCCCGCATGCTTTTTGGCCAAAGGTCCATCATCTTCAAACGCAAAAGCGGAACAGGCTGGTTTTATTATAGGCTGCCCAGCCCAGCACAATGACAAACATGACAGTCAGTGTTACCCGTTGTGCGGTCGGCCGCCGCCGGGGCTCACATCCTCGGCAGGGTGATACGGATCGCGGTGCCTTCTTCCCTTGGCAGGATGGCAATGGTTCCGCGGTGCTTTTCCACGATGCGCTTGGCGATGGCCAGCCCAAGGCCGTAGCCGCCGCTGCCCCACTGCTGGCGGCTGCGGGAGCAGTCTCCGCGCTGAAACCGGTGAAACAGGAAATCGGCACGGTCGGCGCGAATGCCGATGCCGTTGTCTTCGACGGTCACAAGCCAGTTCGGCTGACTGGGATCCCGTTCCAGAAGGAAGCTGACCTGCCCTCCCGGAGCGTCTTTCCAGCGCGCGCGGGTGTACTTCACCGCATTGTCCAGGATATTCACCAGAGCCGTCTTCAGTTCGTCGGGAACGGCCTTCAGGGGCGCGCGCTGGGGCAGATTTACAGCGATGGAGATGTTCCCCCGAAGAGGGTGTTCCTTCGCGTCGGCCAGAGCCGTCCTGGCGATCTGGACGAGGTCGGCGGCTTCCAGCGCCGCGTCGGGCGGCCCGGCTTCCAGGCGCGAGAGGTACAGCAGGTCGTCCACCAGCCCCGTCACTCGTTTCTGCTGCTGCAGGATCCGTTCGATGTTCTTCCGGCGGTCGGGGTCGCTCTCGTCTTCCAGCAGGAACTCGGCGGCCATGCCGATGACCGTGAGGGGCGTCTGAAACTCGTGCCCCGCGTCGGCAATGAAATTGCGCTTGGCCAGCTCAAGCCGACGGGACTCGCTTTGATCAAGGACCAAAAGCAGAGCGCCCTGCTCTATGGGCAAGGATTCCAGTTTCAGGCAAAGCTCACGTTCCGGCAGGTTCAGCGCGCACTCGCGCATACCGGGCTCGGGGTTCTGCAACAGCGCCTGCGCTTCCGCCGGGAGGCGCAGCACGCTGTCCGGCTCTAAAGGCGACGGCCTGTCCAGATCCAGGAACCGTCTGGCGCAGCCGTTGCAGCGCAGTATTTTCCCGTTCTCCGCCACAAGCAGGCCGAGGGGCAGCGCTGCGATCAGCTTTTCCAGGTTCCGACGGTCCCGCTCAATTTTATCGGCCGAGTCTCTCAGCTTCCCCGACATGGACGACAGCGCGGCGCTGAGCCTTTGAAGCTCAGCGTCGGCCATCGGCGGAAACTGCACGTCCCCGCGGCTGTCGAGAGATCCCGCGGCACTGGCCAAAGCCTCCAGCGGCAGGAAAAAGCGCCTGACCATCCACAGCTGAAACGCCATCAGGCACAACGCCGCGCCGCCAAAGAGAAGGAAGAACCTCCGCGAGGCCTCCCGTTCAGCCTGAGCCAGCGCCGTCACGGGACGGGACAGCCGCAGCACGAAGGGCTCTCCGTCCACCACCACTTTCAGGGCGCTGTAGAAGAAAGGGCATCGGGCGCTGGAGCTGTAGCGCAGGCTGCTCCCCTCGCCCTGTTTCAGGGCCGCGAGGACCTCCGGCCGCTGGGAATGATCGTCAAAGGGCTGCTTCAGCGTGTCGGCCAGCACCTGGCCCGACGGGCCAACCAGCGTAATGCGGTTTTTCCATGACTCCCGCAGCCTCTCCACCCGCCCGGCGAAGGACGCCGCCCCCTTCTCGCCCAGTTCTTCCGACAGAAGAAACGCTTGCGCCCGCAGGTCCTTTTCAGTGTCCTGAAGAATTTGATCCCTCAGGGCGCTGACAAAAAGCCGGCAGCCCAATCCAGCCAAAATGGCCGTCAGCAGGGCCATGGCGCAAAAGAACTTGACCTTCAGCGACTTCATCGCAGCGATTCCCTCTTCCAGAGAAGCCTGTATCCCCTGCCGCGCAGCGCCTCTATCGACGGGGCGTCTTCAAAGGCCGACAGCTTCCGCCTCAGCCGCGACACATGCGTGTCCAGCGTTCTGGAATCGCCGCCTTCAAGACCCCACAGGCGGTTCAGCAGGCGTTCCCTGTTGATGGGAATGTTGGGATAACGGGCTAAAAGTTCCAGGATACGAAATTCCGTGGGGCTGAGGATCAGTTCGCTGCCGTTGATCCATACCAGCCCGTGTTCCGGATCGATCCGCAGGTTTTCACACTGCTGCGCCTCCTCTTGGGCCGCCGCGGGTCGGAGCCGGGCGGCGATACGGGCCATCAGCTCGTTCAGTGAAAAGGGTTTTCTGACGTAATCGTCGGCGCCGATGGACAGACCTTCGATGGCGTCGCGCTCATCACGCCGCGCCGTCAGCATGATCACCGGGATGGCCGCCGTCGCCGCGTTGGCTTTCAGGCGCCGGCAGACCTCCCAGCCGTCCATCATGGGGAGCATGAGATCCAGCAGGACCAGATCGGGAAGCTCCGCGCAGGCTCGCGCTAATCCCTCGTCGCCGTCCATGGCGCTGCTCACCTCATAGCCGCTTCTTTTCAGCGCCTGGGAGAGGATCTCCACAATTGGTTCTTCATCTTCCACGATAAGTATTCTCTGTCCGTTCATTCCCATCAGGCGCCTCTCCCGCATACGGGGCGCGGACGGCGCCACTGCGAGCCCTGCGTCCGCGTTCCGCTGCAAATATAATAGACCTGTTCTGCGACGTTCGTCGCCCGATCTCCCCCGCGCTCCAGAGCCCGCGCCACTCCCAGCAGCCGCCAGAGCCAGGCCAGGCGGCTGGGCTGTTCCGCTATAAGAGCCAAAAACTCACGGCTGGCCTGATCCTGAAGATCGTCCACTCGGTCGTCAAGAGGGAACACCTTCAGGACCGGCTCCGCCTGTCCGCTGTTCAGAGCGAAGGCGCAAAGGTCGAGCATCTGCTCCACCAGCCGGGCCATCGCCAAAAGGGCCGCCGGCGGGCCGAAGCGTTCGCACCCAAGCAACTGGAAGGCCTCGCGGGCGATGTTTCTGCCGTAGTCGCCGATGCGTTCCAGATCGCGGATCATCTGCATAACCGACGTCGCGAAGCGAAGTTCTCTCCCCGAGGGATGAAAGGCCTCGATAAAATTCAAACAGTCCTGATTGATCCGGTCAGTCAGCTCATTTATGGAATCTTCATCCTGAAGAACCTGGCGCGCCGCCTCGGAATTCTGCTCGCACAGAGCCCAGACCGCGCGCCCCAGCGTGTTTTTCGCCATCGTCAAAAGCCGCAGTGTCCTCTCGCTCAGGCCTTTCAGGCTTTGCTCCACAGGAAGAGCCGCCGGCGTCCCGCAATTTAGAAGTTCCACCGTTCCTCATCCTTTCCTTCGGTCTTTTCCTGCCGTTCGGCGGCCGGATTGTTCGCGCCCTTTTCTTCCATTCTAGCAGAGACCGTCAAAAGCGTCGAAGGCCTTTTTCCGGCCGACAGTGTGAAAAGCCCCTAGTCTGTCCATTGTGGAAGAAAAAGGTGAAGCGCAGGCGACAGGATCATTACGGTTATGTTACAACTTTTTACCGCCCAAAGATGATGAAACTGTAACAGAGCCGCCACATTTCCGTACCTCTTTCTTGACTCTAAAAAACTATGATTCCCAGTGTGCAGCGAAACAAAGGCTGCCACAATCCATTCATGAGGAGATTTCAAATTATGTCTATCACAACGCTTAAGAGGTCCTGTTCTCGTTTCATCCTGGGAATCAGCATCGTCGTCGCCGCAGCTTCCATCGCTCTCGCGGCGGACGCAAAATATGTCTTCCTTCTGATCGGCGACGGCATGGCCATGACGCAGCGCAGCGCCGCCGAGATCTATCAGGCGAACAGAGAACGCTCCAAGGAAGTGCCCGAGGTCAAGCCACTGTACATGAACAGCCTTCCCGCCCAGGGAGTCAGCACCACCTACGCCATAGACTCCTACATCCCCGATTCGGCCTCCGCAGGAACGGCCATCGCCACCGGCTACAAGACCCGCGACGGCGTCATCGCCATGGACCCGTCGGGAGCGACGCCCTATAAATCCATCGCCGCCATGGCTCACGAAAAGGGCATGAAGGTGGGTATCGTCTCGTCGGTCTCCATCGAACACGCCACGCCCGCGGTCTTTTACGCCAACGAGCCCAGCCGCAAGAACTACTACGAGATCGCCCTGCAGATCCCCAAAAGCGGCTTTGAATACTTCGCCGGCGGCGGCTTCCTGAAGCCCAACGGCAAAAAGGGCGGTCAAAAGAGCATCTACGAGATCCTGAACGAACAGGGCTACAAGGTCACGCGCACCAAAGAGGAGTTTGCCGGCCTGAAAGCCGGAGCCGACGGCAAGGTGCTGGCGATCAACCCCGTGCTCGACGCGTCGGAAGCCATGCCCTACGACCTGGACACCGAGGAAGCCGCCCGCGGCATCTCTCTGGCGGACTTCACCGCCAAGGGAATCGAGCTTCTGGACAACCCCAAGGGTTTCTTCATGATGATCGAAGGCGGCAAGATCGACTGGGCCTGCCACGCCAACGACGCGCTCGCGTCGATCCGCGACACTCTGGCCTTCGACGACGCCGTGAAAGTGGCCCTTGACTTCTATAAAAAGCACCCCGGCGAAACGCTGGTTATCGTCACCGCCGACCACGAGACGGGCGGCCTGACTATCGGCTTCGCGGGAACCAAGTACAGCACCAACTTCAACGTCCTTTCCAGCCAGAAAATGTCCTACGACGTCTTCGACAGGACCATCGCGGAGTGGAGAAAAAATCAGGTTCCCTTTGAAAAAGCCATGGAGGCCGTCACCGCCCAGTTCGGCCTCAGCACCGACCCCAAGGCGGGCGTGATGGCGCTGGCGGACTACGAGGTCGAAGAGCTGAAGAACGCCTACGCCGAGTCCATGAAGGAATCGGACAAGCGCGCCGACCAGAAAAAAGCCGAGTACTACCTCCAGTTCGGCGGCTACGAGCCCTTCAGCATCTCCGTCACGCAGACGCTGAACCGCCATGCCGGCATCGGCTGGACCACCTACGCCCACACGGGCGTGCCGGTTCCCGTCAGCGCCATCGGAGTGGGGCAGGAGCAGTTCAACGGCTACTACGACGACTGCGACATCTTCACCAAGACCCGCGGCATCATGGGGCTTTAAAAGAAAACCGGCGCGAGCCTCCCTGCCGGCTGCCGAACCGCCGCTTCGCAGCGGCAGGTTAGCCGGCTTCATACTAATTTCCCATTGACGCGCTTAATATTAAATTGAAGAGCCACGTCAAAAGATTTCAACGCAAAGGGCGCAAAGGTTCGCAAAGGAAAACCTTGAAAGACTTTTAGAACCGAAAAATCAAGCGAAATACATAAAATACCATCATATTAATTAGTTTTTTTAATTAATAATTTAGGTTTTGTTTTTCCTTTGCGCCCTTTGCGCCCTTTCTGTTCAGCCTTTGCGTTGAAAACCTTTGACTTTCAGCTCGATATCAGGCATGTTGAATGCGAAAGAGTATCAGAACGCCCACAGGCGAAACAGGCTGGGCGAGGTTCACGAAGCGGAGCTCCGCAAGGCCGGGCATGTTTAAAACGGCCCCTGGCCCCAAGGGCGGTTCTGATGCCATACGCCGCCCTTTCTATAAAAAATTACACTCCCGCACACCGCGCCGCAGGCCGATCTCCCATCCCTCTGAGGAAGATCGGCCTTTTTTCGAGAACGGCGCCGCGGCAGTGACCGACCTTTGAAAGGAAGTTGCTCTTATGTCTCTTTTAAGCCATATGCGCGCCTGGTTCTTCGGCGGCGCCAAGCGTTCGGACCTTCTCTTTTCGGCGTTGGTGCTCCTGGGATGCCTGCTCCTCTATTTCCTTCCGACAGGCTTTGAAAAGAGGGTCAACCAGAACTCCGCACACGTGAGCGGCATCGTCAGAAGCGTGGACAACTCGCTGGTCCGCACCTTCGGCATGGTCAAAAGCGGGTCACAGACCGTGGAGACCGAAGTCCTGGAAGGGCCTCGTCAAGGCGAGGTCCTGGAGGCCACGAACTACCTGGTGGGGAAAATGGAACTGGACAGGATCTTCCAGCCCGGCGACGGGGCCCTAGTCTCCATCACCGAAGTGGAAGGCAAAATTACCGACGTCCGCGTTCCCGACTATGAGCGCCTGTCCGTCGAAAAAGCCCTGCTGACGGCGTTTATGCTGCTTCTGGTGGTCTACGGGGGATTTACGGGTTTTCAGGCGCTTCTGTCCTTCGTCTTTTCCGCTCTGGGTCTGTGGAAAATACTGTTTCCTTGCCTGCTGAAGGGCTACGACCCCGTGCTGGTGGCCCTGCTTCTGACCACCGTGCTGTCCGTGGCCATCATCTATCTTGTGGCGGGCGTCACGGCGAGGGGCCATGCGGCGCTGCTGGGGACTCTGGCAGGGCTGCTGCTGACCTACGGGCTGGCGTCGCTCTTCGCGTCGCCCTTCCACATCAACGGAGCCGTGCGTCCCTTCGCAGAGACGCTGCTCTACAGCGGATTTCTCAACCTGAACCTCAGGCGCATCTTCCTGGCCAGTGTCTTTCTCGCGTCGTCGGGCGCCGTGATGGACCTCTCCATGGATATTGCCACGGCCATGGAGGAAGTGCTGCGCCACCAGCCTCAGCTGCCGCGCTGGAAGCTGCTCCGTTCCGGCCTGGGCGTCGGCCGGGCCGTGATAGGCACCATGACTACCACGCTGCTTCTGGCCTACTCGGGCAGCTCCATCACCATGATGATGACCTTCATCGCCCAGGGCGTGCCGCTGCCGGTGATCCTGAACAACAGCTACGTGTCCTCGGAACTGTTCCACACCGTGGTCGGCAGCTTCGGCCTCGTCACCGTAGCGCCCCTGACGGCCCTGATCGCCGCCTTCGTGCTGAAAGGCGCTTCGGAGTCCCGCGTAAAGTAAAATAGCCGCAGGCCGCTGCGAAAAAAACCTCCTGCGCCGAATCTTAACGGTTCGCGCGCCGGAGGCTTTTTGCTGTTCGAACCCCTTCGGCTGAAACTCGCCCTACAGTCCGCCGGCGGTTTGTGTTATGATTGCTGAAAGCACGAAAGGGAGTGAGGTCCATTTTTCCGACGCTGAATGAACATTTTCACGAGCTTCTCGCGTCGAAGCTCACCGAATGGTATCGCGCCAACTGCCGCGACCTGCCCTGGCGAAAAGACCGCAGCCCCTACGGCGTCCTGGTGTCGGAGGCTATGCTCCAGCAGACTCAGGTGGAGCGGGTCAAGGGCTTTTACGTCCGATGGATGGAGCGTTTTCCCACTCTGGCGTCGCTGGCGGAGGCGTCGGAAGAGGAAGTGATCGGCCTCTGGCAGGGGCTGGGCTACTACAGCCGGGCGCGAAACCTTTTAAAGACGGCGCAGACTCTGAAATCCATGGGGCTGGATGGGCTGCCGCCCGACAGGGAACTGCTGTCGCGGCTGCCCGGGCTGGGGCCCTACACCACCGGCGCCCTGTGCAGCATCGCCTTCGACCTGCCCGTCCCCGCCGTGGACGGCAACGTGCGGCGGGTTTTCTCCCGGCTTTTGGACCTGGCCGACGATCCGGCCAAAAAGAAGGGCGCCGACATTGTGGAAGCCCAGGTTCTTCAGACCCTTCGGCTCGGCAGGCCGCACATTCTGACCCAGGCCTTCATGGAGCTTGGTGCGACTCACTGCGCGCCCGCCTTCCACTGCGAAAGCTGCCCCGTCTCGGATCTCTGCGCCGCCTTCGCCGCGGGCACCCAGGGCCAGCGCCCCGTGTCGGAGGCGCGCTCCAAGGTCAAACGCCGCTGGGGCGCGGCGCTTCTGGCGGGCGGTGAAAAAGACGGCTGGACCCTGCGCCTTCGCCCCGCGGGCGGGCTCTGGGCCGGTTTTTACGAGATCCCCTGGCTTGTCGGCGAGCCGGACGAATCCGCCGAAAGCTGCTTTGAACGGCTGCGCGCCGGACTGGGCGCAATGGCCCCCTGCCGTGCGTCGGGCCTGGAGGAGACTTTGAAGTTCACCCAGTGGCAGGTCCGCGTCAAACTGTGGCGCGGCGAAACCCCTCTGCCAGACGCCGCCGGAACCTGCCGCCGGAGCGCTGAAGACCTGAAAAAACTGCCCATGCCCGCAGGCCTGAAACGCCTGGCGCTGAAAGCTTTGAACGGTGAAAAAGAACAGCTTCCCCTTTTTACGGAACGCGATACATAGGCGACTATTTCGATAAAATAAGGAGACATAAACATGAAAGCACAGATCGCAGAACTGGTAAAATCAGTCCCTGCCCTGGCCGACGCGGCAGCTCTCAGAGAAACGCTCTGGCTCAACGGCAAACAGCGTCCCTTCTCCGCCGTGGAAAAGGCCGTGCCGCTGGAACAGATCGAGGACGCCCGCGCCCGCCTTGAGCGCTTCGCGCCCTACATCGCCAAAGTTTTCCCCGAGACGCGGGAAACCAGGGGCATCATCGAGTCGGAACTGGCGGAGACCTGCGCGATGAAGGCCTTCCTGAACCAGCGCTATGACGCGAAAATACAGGGGCGGCTGTTCCTGAAAAAAGACAGCCATTTGCCCATCGCCGGCTCCATCAAGGCGCGCGGCGGGATCTACGAAGTGCTCAAGCACGCCGAGGACCTGGCCATCGGCGCGGGGCTGCTGAAAGAAACCGACGACTACAGCGTGCTCGCCGAGCCGAAGTTCAGGGAATTTTTCAGCCGCTGCAAGGTGCAGGTGGGTTCCACGGGCAACCTGGGGCTGAGCATCGGCATCATGAGCGCCCAGCTGGGCTTCCATGTGATCGTCCACATGTCCGCCGACGCGCGCCAGTGGAAGAAGGACCTGCTGCGCCGCAAGGGCGCCGAGGTCAAGGAGTACAGCGGCGACTACGGCGCGGCGGTGGAACGGGGACGCGCCGATTCCAACGCCGATCCCATGAGCTACTTCGTGGACGACGAGAACTCCCTCAACCTCTTTTTAGGCTACGCCGTGGCCGGGAAGCGCCTGCAGGAACAACTCGCCGTCCACTCGGTCGTCGTGGACGCCCAGCACCCCCTTTTCGTCTACCTGCCCTGCGGCGTGGGCGGCGCTCCCGGCGGCGTGGCTTACGGCCTCAAGCAGATCTACGGCGATAACGTGCACTGCTTCTTCACCGAACCGACGCAGGCCTGCTGCATGCTGGCTGGGCTTGCCTCGGGCCTTCACGATCAGGTCTGCGTCCAGGACTTCGGCATCAGCGGAAAGACCGAAGCCGACGGCCTGGCCGTCAGCCGCCCGTCGGCCTTCGTCGGCCGGGTCATGGAGCCTCTCCTGAGCGGCGACGCCACCATCCAGGACTACAAGCTCTACGACCTGATGCGCGCCCTCATGAAGACCGAAAATATCTTCATCGAACCGTCGTCCTGCGCCGCCTACGCGGCTCTGATCCGCAGCGGCGACCTGGAAGGCTACGTCCAGCTCCGCGGCCTGGAACGCGTCATGGGCCAGGCCACGCACGTCGCCTGGGCTACGGGCGGCTGCCTCGTCCCTCCCGACGTCGTCGCAAAGTACCTCGAAACGGGAATAAAGGAGAACATGAAACTGACCGTCTATGGCACCACCCACTGCCCCGACACCGTGGAAGCCCTCCGCCTCTACGAAGAACACCGCATCGCCGTGGACTACCGCGACATCTGCGGCGGCATCTCCACGTTGAAGGAATTTCTGAAGCTGCGCGACACCGAGCCTCTTTTCGAAGAGGTAAGACAATCCCACAAAGTGGGCGTTCCCTGCGTCGTCAAAGAGGACGGCTCCATGACTCTGGATTTCGAAGAACCGGTCAGGTAAAGGGATGGTCAGAGAACTCATCGCCATGGCCGCCGCCTTTGCCTTCCTGATCTACGCCTCCAACAGGACCAGGCTCTGGCACGGCGTGATTCTGCTGCTCACGGGGGCCATCATGTCGGTCCTGGCCGGGCAGGGCGCGGGAACCGTCGCCAGCAACTTCACGTCCATCCTATTGTCAACGAATACAATGAAGACCATTTCGGTCATCCTTCAGATCGGCATCCTGAGCTGCCTCATGAAACATTACGGTATTCTGGACAAGCTGGTGCTGGCCTTTCAGGAAGTCTTCACGTCGGAAAGGACCATCATGATGCTGCTGCCCGCCGCCATTGGGATGCTCTCCGTCCCCGGAGGCGCTCAGCTTTCCAGCCCCTTCGTGTATCAGCTGGGCGAGACGGTGCACATGCCCGTGTCACAGCGCGCCGCCGTCAACCTGTCTTTCAGGCACATCGCCTATTTCCTGCTGCCCACCAGCTCCAGCATGATCATCTTTTCCAGCCTGGCGCCCCACATCAGCCTGTACAAGCTGATCGGGCTGAATCTGGGATACGCCTTTCTGATGCAGCTCACGTCCTACCTCTGTTACCTGAGTGGCTACGCGGGGACGCGCAGGGAACGGAGCCCGCGCTTCGCCCGCGGAATGAAAGACATCCTGAAATACCTGTTCCCCATCTACCTGGTGGTCATTTTAAACGGGATTTTCGGCGTCCAGATGTGCTACAGCGTCTTCGCAAGCCTGATGTGTATCCTTCTGGTCTGGGGACGGAAGGACGTCAAAAGCTACGGCAGGATCTTCGTCGAAAGTATCAGCCTGAAAGTTTTCGTCATGATGCTCGGCGTGTTTTTCATGCAGAATACGATCAGGGGCATGGATGGGATCATGAACGGCTTCGCGGCGCTTTTCAGCCAATACTCGGGGTTCAGTTCCCTTCTGGTCATCGCCGCAGCGGCGATCTTTTTCGGCTTCACCACGGGATTGAGCTACGTCCCGCTGGGGGTCATCGTGCCGCTGATCCTGGGGCTGCGCCTGCCGCCGTCCCAGGAGCTTCTCTACTGCTTCACCGTCTATGCGTGGAGCTTTATGGGCTATTATTTTTCCCCGCTCCACCTCTGCCAGCTGCTCACCGTGGAACAGATGGAATGCGGCTCTTCCAGGCTGTACAGGACCTATCTGCCCCTGGCGCTCGTCATGTTTTCCTCTGGATTCGTCCTCTTCTACGCCTATAAACTGCTGCTGGGGGCGTAAAACACGCCGCCGGCACAACAGCGAAGCAACTTGAGCTTTCTCTCTTGATACTGATTCGCATTCAACGTGCTTAATGTCAAACTGAAGATCAAAGTCAAAGGATTTCAACGCAAAGGCTGAACAAAAAAGGTGCAAAGGACGCAAAGGAAAAACAAGACCTAAATTATTAAATAAAAAAGCGAGTTAGCGTGATGGTAATTTATATGTTTTGATTTATTTTGCGGTTCTAAAAGTCTTTTAAGGTTTTCCTTTGCGAACCTTTGCGCCCTTGCGTTGAAATCTTTTGACGCGGCTCTTCGATTCGATATTAAGCACATCAATGAGAGATTAGCATGAGACGGTCCCGGACGTCAGCCCTGAATCCATTGTAAGAAACTGGCATAAAAAAAGCAGGAATCCCCGTAGAGGGATTCCTGCTTTTTTTATGCCAGCGGGTCGGAATGGGGCCTGCGGTTTTCAGAAGCCTTGATATGCTTGCCGCAGCAGATGAAATAGACGTATTCGGCGATATTCGTCGCGTGGTCGCCGGCGCGTTCCAGAATCCGCGCGATATCGAGAAGGCGCCAGGCCCGCTCGATGCGTTCCGGTTTTTCTATCATGAGGAAAAGGAGCTCGCGGAGAATCTGTTTTTCCAGGTCGTCCACCCGGTCGTCAAAGGAAAAGACCTCCTGGGCCAGCGCCGCGCAGTTGCTGCTCAAAGCTTCGCAGCACTGGTCAAGCATCTGCCCCACCGTGTCGGCCATAGCGGGAATGTCGATCAGGGGTTTAAGCGGCTCCTGGTCGAGCAGCTGCAGCGCGACACCCGCAATGTTTTTGCCGTAGTCGCCGATGCGCTCCATATCGCGGACCATGAGCATCATGGACGTCACGCAGCGCAAGTCGCGCCCCATGGGCTGGAACCGGGCGATAAAGTTCAGGCAGTCGTCATTGATCTTATCCGTCAGGGCGTTAATCTCCCTTTCGTCGACAAGGACCCGCCGCGCCGCCGCCTCGTCATGATCCCGCAGCGCCAGCACCGACCGCTTTAACGCATTTTTCGACATCTCCGCCAGCCGCAGCGTGCTGTTTGTGACGGCGTCCAGCTCCTTCTCAAGCAGCGGGACCAGTTTTTCCGTTTCACGACGACATTCCATGGTCAATCATCCTTTCCTGCCGCGGCCCCGTACAACCTTCTTCCGAGAGGTTCAGCGCTTCAGGGCCGGCGGCGCTGTAAAAAAGATTCTCCTACGCACGATCCCATTTTATCAGATTCCACGCGGAAAATAACGCACAGAGCCACTTCGAAAACAATCGCAGTATTCAGATAATTTTACTAACGATTTTAATATTACTTTACGATAAAAACGCAAAATGGACACAGAGAGGACGGCCCGGGAGTGCATCCACCAAGCGCGTATAGGCAGGCCGAATAGGCCGAGATAGTCTTTAGCGACTGCATGGCCCCTCGGGTCGGTCCCGGTCTCTAATTTAGCCGTTTTATTGCCAAATAGTATAGGGCGCTCCAGCTGGCCGCCAACGCGAGAGGCCCGCCAGCCGTTCTTGAAAAAACAGCCGGCGGGGCCTCCCTCTGTCAACTGAAAACGGCGGCCCTTTGGAAAAGGGCCGCCGCGCAAAGTATTCTGGCTCCTCGAGCAGGACTTGAACCTGCGACCTAGTGATTAACAGTCACCCGCTCTGCCAGCTGAGCTATCGAGGAATGGGGCAAAACAGGGGATATTATACTCTCCTGAAGAATCCTGTCAAGAGTTTCAGAAAGAAAAAGTGCCCGGCTCCTTGAAGAAGCCGGGCATTTTTATCTTTATAAAGCGGTAAAAAACTAAAGGATGAATCCTTCGGTTTAACGCTTGCTGAACTGGTACTTGGCACGGGCGCCCTTCTGGCCGAATTTCTTGCGCTCGACCATACGGGAGTCACGGGTCAGCATACCGGCTTTCTTCAGCACGGCGCGGAGCTCGGGGTTCAGCTTTACCAATGCGCGGGCAATGCCCATGCAGATGGCGCCGGACTGGCCGGTAAGGCCGCCGCCGTGGGCGTTCACGAACACGTCGACTTTGCCCTCAAGGCCGGTGACGACCAGAGGAGACATCGCGCTGGTCATCCAGTTGTGGCGGGGCAGATACTCAGCGGGCTCACGATCATTGATCAGGAACTTGCCTTCGCCGGCAACGAGACGGACTCGAGCGACGGCGTTTTTGCGGCGGCCTGTTCCCCAGTAGAAAGAAGTAGCCATTTCTTCTCCTCCTTCTTTAGAGTGTAATGGTCACGGGCTTCTGAGCCGCGTGAGGATGGTTGGCGCCAGCGTAGACTTTCAGCTTGCGTCCGAAGTTCAGCTTGTTGTGCTTGGGCAGCATTCCGAAGATGATGCGCTCAAGAAGGCGGACAGAGCTGCGGTTCATGGCCTCAGCATAGGTCATCTCGCGGTATCCGCCGGGGAAGCCGCTGTGCCAGTGAATCTTGGTTCTTTCCAGCTTGTGTCCTGTAAAGCCAACCTTGTCGGCGTTGATGATGACGACGAAATCGCCCGTGTCAACGTGAGGCGTATAGGTGGGCTTGCTCTTTCCGGTAAGGATCAGAGCGACGCGCGACGCAAGGCGCCCTGCGGGGACGCCGGTGGCGTCGATCAAGAACCAGTCCTGCTGGACGGTCTCTTTACGAGCCATGAATGTCCGGTTGCCGGTCATTCGAAACACACTCCTTTTACTTATCTTTTTGTATTTGAGAAATAAAACTGCAAGATCGGACTCCGCAGCTCTGGGGAACTAGCGAAACCCTGTGTTTTGAGCGCAACCGTCACTTCATCGATCAGAGGCCGTAGGGCGAGTGTGTGACGACTCTACCAGAGCTCGAACGAGGAGGCGCGTTTCTCACAATTGGATATTATACCCTAACAAGGAGCGGATTGTCCAGTGGTCCAGGCAATCTTCCTCGTTTTGCCACGGGTTTTCCGTTCACTTCTTTGATGTCCATGGTCATGTCGCACTCCACGCCGTGGGTAATGTAACTGCCCACGCCAAAGGTATCGGCGCCCGCCGCCGCGAGAAGGCGTATCCGGTCGGGAGTCAGGCCGCCGGTGGCGACGATCTTGACCTTTTTGAAACCCGCGATGTCAAGGCGATAGCGGACTTCCTTGATCAGTTCGACGGTGACGCCGCCGCGCTCGCTTGGAGTGTCGAGGCGCACGGCGTTCAGATGGTCGCCCAGGGCCTCGGCCACTCTGATCGCCTCTTCGCCCTCGTCCTTAAAGGTGTCGATCAGGACGACGCGGGTCTCGCCCGCGGGAGCCAGTTCATCGTAGATCTTGGCCAGCTTGACGGTGTCGCCGGCCAGCAGGATCGCGGCATGGGGAATGGTCCCCGAGGGGTTCAGCCCCGCCAGCTTGGCGCCCAAGATGCAGCTCGCGCCGGCGCAGCCGCCCACTTTTACGGCGATCCGCTCCATCACGGGAGCGACGGCAGGGTGGATATGGCGGGCGCCGAAACACAGCACGGGTTTGCCTCCGGCGGCGTCGACGCACTCGCGCGCAGCCGTGGCCCAGCCCGTGGAGCTGGCGAGCATGCCCAGAAGCGTGGTTTCGTACATGCCGAAGGCGCCGTAGGGCCCTGTGATGCGCATCAGCGTGTCCTTGGGACCGAAGGGCGTTCCCTCGGGCAGGGCGTCGATCTGGACGCCCTTGTCGCCCAGAAGGCGGACCACTTCTTCGAGGCCCGCGAAAACGCCGTGACGGCGGGCGAAGACTTCGGCCACCACCGGCGCGTTGAGAAGGCCGACATGGGCTAGGATGTCTCTGGTCCTGATAAAGTAGATGTCCGTGGTCAGCCCGTTCAGAATTTCCTCGTGGGTCGCGCTGGGCAGTCGGTCAAGGGAAACTTCGACCGACGCCACGTCCTTCAGCGTTTCTATCCTGGAAAGGGACATTTCGGAAACCCGGCTCCTACAGGATAATGAGCGCCAGGGAGTTCAGCATGAAGAGAGCGCAGACAACCACGGTGATCTTCGACAGGCCCGTGAAGCGGGACCACTGATTCGCGCCGAAATCGGCCTGGGTCGAGCCGCCGAACAGGGAGCTGCCGCGTCCCTGCTTGCGGGGCTGAAGGATAACGGCGCCGACAAGGACAATGCTGAGAAGGATCTGTACAATTGAGAGAAAGGTTTTCACTGGAGAGCACCTCCGAAAAATTTTTACCGCCCGAGGGGTATTCATCTTATAGATGGACTGCTGAAAGATTTTACCACAATTTCATGGAACGAGGGAGATCTATATTGAAACTTTCTGATAGAACGTGAATTTTTATCTGTCTTTCGTCTCGTACTGTTTGAGCATCTCTATAAAAGCCTGAGAAGCTTTGGCGCGGTGGGAAATCCGAGCCTTGACTTCCGGAGGCAGCTCGCCGAAGGTCTTGTCGTAGCCCTCGGGGATAAACAGCGGGTCGTAGCCGAAGCCGTTGGTCCCCCGTTTTTCCTGGATCACGCTGCCGCAGCAGTGACAAAGCGTATGCCACTGTCCGCCGCCATAGGGAAAGACCAGCACCAGAGCCGCCGCGTAGCGGGCGTAACGGTCCTGCTTGTCCGCCATCTGTGCGATCAGCCACTGCCGGCAGGCTTCGTCGTCGGCGGCGATCCGCGCGGAATGGATGCCGGGCTGCCAGCCCAGGGCCCTGACTTCGATGCCGCTGTCGTCGCTGATCGCCGGAAGGCCCGTGTACTCCGCCCAGGCCGAAGCCTTGAGCGCGGCGTTCTCCACAAAGCTGTTCCCGTCCTCCACCACTTCCAGGGGATGATCGTAGTCGCCGCCGAACAGCAGCTTCACCTTCAGAGGCGCTAAAAGCCCCTTGAACTCCTCGTATTTGTGTTTGTTCCCGCTGGCAAGCACCAGCGTGTCAAGCGCCACACCGTTCATTTCAATCACGGACGCCGGCCTTCTTTCTCTTCATCCCATTGAAGGGTCTGGAGCTGCAGCTCCATCAACTGTTTTATCCCCGCCGCCGAAAGGTCCAGCATGGAGTTCATCTCTTCGCGCGAAAAGACGCCGCCTTCGCCGGTTCCCTGGACTTCCACATACTCCGCGCGGCCGTTCATGACCACGTTGAAATCCACTTCCGCGGAGCTGTCCTCCACATAGCACAGGTCGAGCAGCAGTTCACCGTCCACCTTGCCGACGCTGACCGCGGCCACCTGGGACTTTAAGGGAAGCCTGGCAAAAGCGCCCCGGTCCCGAAGCCATCTCAAGGCGTCCACAAGCGCCACGTAAGCCCCCGTAATGGAAGCGGTGCGGGTGCCGCCGTCGGCCTGGATCACGTCGCAGTCGATGGTGACGCAGCGCTCGCCTAGGGCGGCCATGTCTACGGCAGCGCGAAGTGAACGGCCGATCAGCCTCTGGATTTCCTGGCTGCGGCCGTTCACTTTTCCTTTGGATGAGTCACGGGGGACCCGCGTCGCCGTCGAGCGCGGCAGCAGCGAGTACTCCGCTGTGACCCATCCTTTGCCGGAGCCGCGCAGAAAAGGCGGCACCTTCTCCTCCACCGAGGCCGTGCAGATCACCTTGGTTTTGCCGCAGGTGATCAGGCAGGAGCCTTCAGCGTATATATTGCAGTTTCTTTCCATCGTCACGGGCCGAAGCGAATCGGCCCGCGCTCTCAAAGGGTCTCTCATACAACGCCTCTTTTTTTATTATCCGTCGATGCCCCAGGGCTCGGACAGCTTGATGTTCCCCACGCGCTGGACCCAGCGGCCGTCCACGAGGAAGAACACTCGGTTGATCGGCGCGAAATTCTGCACCACTGTGCGCACAATGCCCGTGATCATCAGCAGCGCTCGCTCTTCGGGCATGCTCTCCAGCCCCGAAAGGAAGCTGCGCGGCAGGTCGAGATAGAAAGAGACGCCGTCACGGAACAGATGCCTGGGCTCCACCGAAGCGGCCCAGGTTTCGGACGAATCGCTGAACACGGCCTTGACGGCTTTGGCTATTTCGTCCTCCTGGGTGTCAGCAAGGATTTTCAGGCTCCCTTTGACCAGGCCGTCGGGCCCCAGCGAAAAGACGTCCACGTTCTTGCGGGCCTCCACCACGCCCTCGCCGCCGGAAGCGGAATCAAGAAGCTTCTGAAGCTGGTCCGTGTTGGAGACCACGTCCTTCTGCTGAACCAGTTCGTTCCGATCCAGCATTTTAAGAGCCTGATCGGCGCCGTAATAACCGGCGACCACAAATATCACGACGACGCTAAGCCAGGCGAAGGCCCTCAGGATCAGGGGCGCCTTCTTCCGCTCGGCGTCTTCATGAGCAGCGCGCTCGGCGCGAGGTCTGCGCGAGATTTCGTCGCTCATCGTTCACCACTCCTCTATTTGAAATAGGCATGTGAAATAGACATGACAAATTTAATGTTTCAAGAACTGCACCACGCCGTCGGCGATGGACTTGGCCATCTTCGTCTGATAGGTCGGGCGCGACAGCTGCCGGGCTTCCGACAGCTCCGTGATAAACCCCGTCTCTATCAGCACGGCGGGCATGGCCGCGCCGCGAAGGACCCAGAAAGGTGCCTGCCCGACGCGCCTCATGTTGATGCCGCTTTTGACGCCGGCTGAAAAGAGGGCTTCGGCAAGCAGGGTGCTTTCGGAAATTTTCACGTTCTGCTGCATGTTTCCCAGGATCGACAGAAGCATCTCCGTCCTCTGATCGGTGGAGCCATCGGCCGCCGTGCCTTCCTCGGCGATCTCGGCGTTTTCGATCTTGGCCAGCTCCATGGCGTCGCGGTCCGACGGCAGAGCCATGATGTAAATCTCCATCCCCGAAGCGTGCCGGCCGCGGGGCAGCGCGTTCAGGTGGATGCTCAGGAACACGTCGGCTTTCCATTCGTTCGCCATGGCGGTGCGCTGCTTCAGCGTCGGATAGGTGTCGCCGGTGCGGGTCATCCTCACGTTGACTCCTCGGCGGCGCAGTTCCTCGGCCACTTTCGACGCGATCTGCAGGGCGATGGTCTTTTCACGGTACTGGCGGTAGATGGCGCCGGGATCCTTGCCGCCGTGCCCCGCGTCGATCACCACCAGAGGCGTTTTTTTCCTCTCCGGAGGCCGGGGCTGGACTTTGGGGGGATTTTCCTGGCGGTCCTTCTTTTTGCCCGAGGCGCGCTCCAGCGTTTTCTCCGGCGCGGGGGGCGGTGTTTTAGGCGCTTCTGCCAGGCGCGTCAGGTCGATCACGCAGCGAAAGGGGTCTCTCAGGAAGAAACAATTCCCTTTCCAGCCAGGGAAACGGAAGGTCAGCACGCCCTCAGAGCGGTTCTGCACTTCCAAAGTTACCTGGTCGTTCCTGGATCGCAGAGACTGGGCCAGAGCCCGGTCCATAGGGGCGACCCGCAGGGTGATGCTGTCGGCTTCGGCCGAACAGAGAGGTTCCCTTTCGCCTTCCAGGTCCGCCACAATCCGGACGCTGTCCCCGCCGCCGCCCCAGCGGAGCGCTTTCAGGCGCGGCAGGGACGGCTGTTTTTTTTCGGGCGGCGAGGGCTTCTTTTCCACAGGCGGCGGAGCCTCCTGGACAGCGCCCGCCCATTTCAGGGTGACGTTTTTGCCGTTTCTCCTTAAAAACTGCGACATCACGCGGAGCGCGGCGTCAGCCTCGACCCACCAGTGCCCTTTCTCCATCCGCGTGCGGGCGGGAAGGGCGATGACGTTATACCCAAGCCAGACCACGGCGGCGCCCCGGACAAGGCGAAGGCCCGTCCGGCTGCCGCTGATCAGGAGCTCGTCTTTTTTCTCGGGGCTGATCTGAAAATCCAAGGACTGGGCGATCTGATCCATGGCCGCCATGGTCGTCTTGCCCACGGTCTGCACTTCGGCGCTGCCCGACAGGCCGCCGCCGCTGAAACGCCAGACCGCCGCCCGGGCGGGAAGCGCCGCCAGCAGCAGAAAAAGGGCCAGGCCCCAGAAAAACTCAGCTGCCCGAGACCGCAATGTCGTCCACCACCATGGTGCAGCCGCCGATGCGATCATAGAAGCGCAGATCGCCGCCGATCTCACCGACCTTTGCAAGAAAGTCAAGCAGGTTGCCGGCGATCGTCACCGACGAGACGGGCGAAAAGGCGCCCTGCCTGTACATCAGGCCACGGGCGGCCAGGGAGTAATCGCCCGTCGCCGTGTCGACGGTGTGCAGCCCCATCAGCTCGGTGACGCAGAAACAGCCGTCGTTGTCGGCCACGATATCCTCCCAGGGCCGGGTTCCCGGCATCACGAAGAAGTTGCTGACGTCCACGTCGGGCAGGGACGACATGCCGCGGACGCCGTTGCCCGTGGAGGCCATGCCCAGCTTTTTGCCGTACTGCAGATTGCTGAGCCAGGAGGTGAGGCAGCCGCCGCGCAGGACCGTGGTGCGCCCCGTAGCGACGCATTCGGAGTCGCAGGGCGACGTGCCGAGGCCGCCGTATAGGCGGCCGTCGTCCACGAGCGTCAGGGTTTCGGAGGCGACCTTCTGCCCCATCTTGTCCGCGAGCAGCGAAAAGCCCCGGCACACGTTGGAGGCGCTGAACAGGTCGGCCAGCGCGCCCAGCAGCAAAGCGGTGACCTCCGGCTCCAGGACCAGGCGGTAGCGTCCGGTCTTGAGGGGCTGCCCGTGAAGCAGCCGCGTGGCGTGTTCCACCGCTTCCTCGGTGGGCAGCCAGGACGTCAGCGACTCCAGGGAGCGTCCGTCCACACCCGCGCCGCCGATCTCCACGGCGTCACCATCTTCGGCCAGCACCGCCATGCCGATCCCGCCTGTGGTAAAGTGGTTCTCACAGCAGACGCCCAGGCTGTTCATCATCAGCGATTCACCCCAGGCCGTGTCTACCGCCGCGGCACGGACCGCCTTGACGCGCTTGTCAAGCTTCCGGGCCTGACGGCTCATTTCCAGGCACAGGTCGATCTGGGCGCCGGGAGCCCAGGCGATCAGCTTCTGATCGCAGATTCCCAGGTCCATGGCCGGGGGGTCAGGCTGGCGCTCCGCAAAGAGGACGTCGCTTTCGACCTCGCCGAAAGAGGCGTTCTGAAAAGCGCCGTCGCAGAGAAGCTGCGCGGCGTCCTCGTCGGGGTCGTTCAGGCTCGCCACGCCCTGACGGCTCTGGCCGTCAAGGACGCGGAGCCCCAGGCTGACCGCTGTGGACGAGCGGCTCCTCTCAAGTTCATCGTCGCGCGCCGAGAAAGAACGGCTGTCGTAGCGGCACCACAGGCAGTCCGCCGCCAGCGCCCCTCTGGATTTCGCGAGTTCCAGAGCCTTCTCGAGAATGCGCTGCGCCTTGCCGCGGTCCATCACTTTCCCGCCGTTTCTTGGCAGATGACGTCGGCAGCGGCCGCCACGTCGGCCGAAGAAACCTGAAGATGAGTCACGAGACGGATCCGGCGCGCGCCGGAGGTGTTGCACAGGACGCCGCGGGCCGCCAGCTTTTCCACCAGCTCCGCCGCCGTCGGCAGAGGTTCGGGCAGGTTAAAATAAACCATGTTGGTCGAATGGGGCATGTGTTCCACGTCCAGCCCCTTTTCTTCGAGCAGGCGTCCCAGTTCGGCAGCGTTGGCATGGTCTTCGGCCAGGCGCTTCACGTTGTGGGTCAGGGCGTAGAGCCCCGCCGCGGCCATGAAACCGGCCTGGCGCAGCGCTCCGCCGACGCGCTTGCGGTTAAAGCGGGCGCGTTCGATAAACTCCTTCGAGCCGCAGAGCATGGACCCCATGGGCGCGCCCAGCCCTTTGGAAAGGCAGAACTGGACCGAATCCACGATGGACGTAAATTCTTTCACGTCAACGCCCCAGGCTGCGGCAGCATTGAAGACCCGCGCGCCGTCAAGGTGAACCTGCAGCTTCTGTCTATGCCCTTCCGCCACGGCGGCGGCAAAGACGTCGGGCGCGACGGCCACGGCGTTGCAGTCGTTATGGGTATTTTCAAGGCAGAGCAGCGTGGGCTGGGGATAATGGACATTATACTCGGGAATCGCCGCGGCGACGCTCTCCGGCGAGGGGCAGCCGCTGCCGTCGTCCAGCGGATAGGGAAGGACTCCGGCGACGGCGACGATGCCGCCCCCTTCCCCTTTGAACAGGTGGGCCCGATCCCCCACAAGGACGCCGTCGCCGTGGCGGCAATGGGTCATCAAAGCCACCAGGTTGCCCATGATCCCCGAGGGCATAAAAAGGGAATCCTCCTGCCCGGTCATCTCGGCGGCCATCTCCTGGAGGGCGTTCACCGAAGGGTCGTCGTCGTATCCGGCGTCGCCCACGGAGGCCTCGTAAATGACCTTCCGCATCGCGGCATCGGGGCAGGTAACGGTATCGCTTCTTAAATCAATAAGTTTTCTCAAGACAGTTCTCTCCTCTTGAATTTAAAATAAAAAGCGGGAATCTCGGTTACATCCTGATCCCCAGCCGCGCCCAGGGCAGCAGCGTTTCCGGCACGGGAACGCCCAGATGGCAGCCGGGGCGCCCGCGCCCATGGTAGTCCGAACCGGCGGTCACTTCCAGCCCCGTGGACAGGGCCAGCGCCCGGTAGGCTTTCGTCTGTTCGTAGTTGTGGTGCCCAGAATAGCATTCCAGCCCCCACAGCCCCACGGACTTGAGCCAGCGCAGGATCTCCGCCAGCTTGTCCATGTCCTGGCAGGTCTGGATGGGATGAGCCAGCACGGACACGCCGCCGGCCCTGTGGATCGCGTGAATCGTCTCTTCCGGCGACAGGCAGACTTTATGGACGTAGGCCTTGCCGCCCCGCCCCAAATACTCGGTGAACGCCGACAAAATGTCGTGAACGGCGCCGAGGCGGATCAGGGCGAAGGCAAAATGGGGGCGGCCGATAACGCCCTTCCCCGCTTCTTTCTGGATGTCCGCCATCGTCAGCGGAAAACCCAGTTCCTGAAGGCGTTCAAGCACCTTCCTATTGCGCTCGTCCCTGTGGTGCTGGATCTTCTTGAGCGCCGCGCAGAACTCCTCGTCCTTCGGGTCGAAATTATAGCCCAGGATATGCATGGTCTGGGGGTATTCCGCGGAGATCTCCACGCCCGAGATTGCCCTGACGCCCAGTTTCCTGCTCGACGACATAAAGGCGGGCACGCCGTCAATCGTGTCGTGATCGGTCAGGGACATCAGCGTCAATCCGCGCCGCTTGCCCAGGCGGGCCATCGCTTCGGGCGATTCCGAACCGTCGGAACAGTTGCTGTGACAATGCATGTCAATACGAATCATAGCGTTCGCCCCCTGTTGTCCGACGAACGCATCGCGCTGAGATTCCCATGAATCCCGGCTTTCCAGCCGACAGCCATGGTATCAACTCCTTTCGCCACCTTCCGTTTTTCAGGTTGGAAGTTGGATGTCTGGTATTACTATAGCAGAAATAAGGATATTTTGCGCGAAAAATTTGTTTTCAGCGGTCAACTTTTTCACAGGCGCCGCACGCCCTTCATTCGGAGCGGCCTTCCAAGGAGAGAAGCTAAACAGGGGAGCCCATAAATTTTATCTTCTGTTTATCCTTCGGAAAGCCCTCCATGATATGATGGGCCGGTTCCTATCCAGGGAGGTGGCGTCCGTGACCGTCAAAAGGCGGCTTTTTCTTTCCAATATCCTAATGATCCTCGTGCCCGTATGCATTTCCGCGCTGATCGCCGCCGGCTGCGCCGGCGCCATATGGTATACGGTGGTCCACGACGTGGGGCTGGGCTTTGAAGACAGCGAAAGCTTCTACCACGCCAGCAGCGTGATCTCCAAGATCATCGAAGAACATCTCAAGTCCGGCGCCAAGGGCCTTTCACGGGAACGCCGCGAAAAGCTGGAGTCCATGAGCCGCCTGCTGGACCAGAAGGCCATGTCGCTGACCATTCTGCGGGACGGCGCGCCCTATTACGCCTACGGAGCGTCGGACGACGCGGACGCCTCGCTGATCGCCGGAGCTTCGGCCATGCAGGGCGAAGGGATCCTGACCCGCGACGGCCGAAGCCTTTGCGCCCGCGCCGTGAAAAAAGGCGAAACGCTTTACCAGGTCTACCTGTTCAGCCGCCGCGGCGAACTTTCCTATAAAACATTGAAGAGGGCGGTCGCGCTGGCCTTGGGCGTGCTCTCTCTGGCCGTCCTCCTTTCGGTGCTGCTGACAAACCGCTTCCTGACCAAGTTCGTCCTGCAAAGGATAGAACAGCCTCTGGATATCCTGTCCGGCGGCGTGCGCCAGATCCGCGACGGCAACCTGGACTACCGCATCGCCTACTCCGGACGGGACGAATTCACGCCGGTCTGCTCCGATTTCAACGAGATGGCTCAGCGCCTGAAGGACTCGGTGGAGCGGACGCGGCGGCACGAAGAAAGCCGCAGGGAACTTATGGCGGGCATTTCCCACGACCTGCGCTCGCCTCTGACGTCGGTCCAGGCTTACGTGGAAGGACTGCTGGACGGCGTGGCGAAGACGCCCGAGACGCGGCGTAAATATCTGGGAACCATCAAGAACAAGGCGGAAAACATACAGCGGATGGTCTCGCAGATCTTCCTGTTCTCGAAAATGGAACTGGAGGAATACCCCATCCGCATGGAGACGCTGCGCCTCGACAGGGAGATCGAGAACCTGCTGAAGGACCTGCGCGGCGAATACGCGGCGCGGGGGCTGTCCATCGAGGCCAGGCTCTGCCCCGCCACGGTGAAGGCCGACGCCGCTGAGATCCGCCGCGTGCTGGTCAACATATGGGACAACAGCGCGAAATACAAGGCAAAACCTCTGGGACGGATGGAAATTCTCCTCGAAGCGAAGGACGAGAGCTGCGTCCTATCGCTGACCGACGACGGCCCCGGCGTCCCTCGGGAAGCACTGAACAGGCTTTTCGAGGTCTTCTACCGCAGCGACCCGTCGCGCCAGAATCCACACCGCGGCAGCGGCCTGGGACTGGCCATCGCGGCAAAGGCCCTGCAGAGGATGGGCGGGACGATTTGGGCCGAAGAGGCCGAAACGGGCGGGCTGAGAATTTTGATCGAGCTGCCGCTGGAGGCGGAAAATGCATAAAATTTTAATCGTCGAGGACGACCGGGCGATCGCCGAGATCGAGAGGGATTACCTGGAACTGAGCGGTTTCGCCGTGGAAATAACGGAAGACGGCAACACCGGTCTTTCGCGGGGGCTGGAAGGCAGTTTCAGCCTGGTGCTGCTGGACTTGATGCTGCCGGGCATGGACGGCTTCACCGTCTGCCGGAAGCTGAGGGAGCGGCTGAACGTCCCCATTCTGATGGTGACGGCGCGGCAGGAAGATATCGACAAGATCCGCGGACTTGGCCTCGGGGCCGACGACTACGTCGAAAAGCCCTTTTCCCCCAGCGTGCTTGTGGCGCGCGTCAAGGCCCATCTGGCGCGCTACGCCCGCCTGACTGGCTCGCAGCCTTCGGCGAAGATCTGCCTGGGCGGCGTGGAGCTCAACACCGAGGCGCATCGTGTCTGGGTGGGGGCCCGGGAGGTGGAACTGAAAAACAAGGAGTACGAAATGCTCCTCTTTTTCATGCTGAACCCCGGCAGGGTCTTCAGCCGGGAGGAGCTTTACGAGAGGATCTGGGGCATGGACGCCCTGGGCGACAACGCCACCGTGGCTGTCCACGTCAACCGCCTGCGCGAAAAGATCGAACAGGACCCCGCCAATCCGCGCCGCATCCAAACCGTATGGGGAGCGGGCTACCGGTTCCGCGCCGAAGATGAGGCTCTCTGAAGCACTTTCAGGACTGAAAAAAGAAGGTTCCGCCTCTCCACGCGTCCCCGAAGTGAACGAAAAAAAGCCCTAACCGCCCCGGAAGTTTAAGCTTTGTTTAACCCTTCGATCATGGGAGTTTAACTTCGCCTGTTATGCTTGGTCCATTCCAAAATTACAGGAGGTTCCTTTCATGAGAGATTTTAACAGGATGATCGTGGAAACAAATTTTGGCAGGCTGGCGAAACGCTTTGCTGTTTTTGCGCTCTGCATGCTGTTGATCGGCGGCGGTCTGTCGGGCTACGCGCTGAGAACTCAGATCGGCGAGGCCCTGGACTGCGCGCGGAATTGGGAAAAGACAGAACGCGGAGACAAGGGCGAAAAGAGAACCAAAAAGGACGGAGGCCTCGCGAAGGAGATCCTGGAAGCCAGCCGTAAAGGGGAAGAGGGCAAGAAGGACAGCGTTTCTACGCTGGTGAGGTCCGGCGCCGAACGTGAAGAACGGCGCGAAAAAGACGGGGATTTCGAGAAAAACTCCGCTAGGCACAAAGAAGGCCATCGGGAAAAGGACCGCCGCGATCATGGAGATTTTGAGGATTTTCTGAAAAGGGCGGTCAAGACCCGCCCCGGCATGGCGGCAAAGATTACGCTCGCAGCTTTCGCCGCGGCCTGCGCCGGGCTGGCGGCGGCCTACTGGCTGATCACGGCGGCCTGGCTCTATAAAGCGGCGGCCCTCGCGAACATGAACCCTTTGATGTGGGCGCTGGCGGGACTGTGCTTCAACCTGGCCGCCCTCGTCCTCTTCATTCTGTGCCGCGGGCGCAAGACCCGCTGTCCCACCTGCGGACGCTGGCAGGCCGACCATCCCTTCTGCCGTTTCTGCGGCGCTCCCCTGCAGCAGAAATGCAGCCGCTGCGGACTGACGCTTCCTCTGAGCAACCGTTACTGCCCCAACTGCGGGAATGAGCTTGATCCCCACGGCTCTCAGGACGTTCAGCGTTAAAAAAGCCCCTATTTTTTACAAAGGAGTGAACTGCCATGTCTCAGGCTGAATTTGCCGTCCTGGATTTTATCCAGGCCCATCTGCGCTGCAGCATCCTGGACTCGCTCATGGTCAGCGTTTCCCGTCTGGGGGACGCCGGCCTGATCTGGATCGTGATCGCTCTTGGCCTGTCCCTCTTCCGAAGGACGCGCGGAACCGGCCTGTCCATGCTTCTGGCCCTCGCGCTGGAGGTCCTGCTGTGCAACGGCCTTCTCAAACCGCTGACGGCGCGCCTGCGGCCCTGCGACGCTAGCGGGGCCGTGGAACTGCTGATCCTCCGGCCGCAGGACTTTTCCTTCCCGTCGGGGCATACGGCGGCCGCTTTCGCCGCCCTGGGGGCGCTCCGTTTTGCCCGCGCCGGATGGCGTTTGTCCGCGGGCCTTTTCGCGGGACTTATGGCCTTTTCAAGGCTCTACCTGTACGTGCACTACCCTACTGACGTGCTGGCCGGCGCCGCTCTCGGCCTCTGCGCCGGCTGGGCGGCGGCCGGCGTTCTTTCCGGCGCAAAGAAGAAACTCTGAGGCGCTTTCCGGAAATACGCGGCGCCGGACCAGAGAGACAGCCCGGCGGAGCCCCGGGCGCAGAAGGGCCTGACCGCCATCGCGCCTCCATGGAAGAAACGTGAAAAAGCAAGTTCCCATCGTAAGTCAGGGGGCTTGCTTTCTTTAATTTCATTTAATATGATTTTCAATAACTATGGACCTATCGGCATTCCTTCAATTCTATTTCTTGACTTTGCTGAATAGATATTTTCAGATCGTTAAACCGCGGCGTTTCATGTTAAAATGTATCGCCAATCATCATTAAATCACCTTTTTAAACATTGAAGGGAGCTGTTGTGCTTCATGACCAACAACCGTTCGGGCAGCTGGATTCTTGCCCTCGCTGCCATCGCGGCGATCATCGCGCTCTATCTCGTTCCTCTGGGAAACTACCCTCTGATGGATCCCGACGAGGGGCGATACTCTGAAATCCCCCGTGAAATGATCGAGACGGGAGATTACGTCACGCCGAAGCTGAACTATATCAAATATTTCGAAAAACCCGCTATGCTCTACTGGATGAACGCGGCAAGCTTCCAGGCCTTCGGGCAGAACGAGTTCGCCGCCAGGTTCCCCACGGCGGTGACGGCCCTGGGAGGCGCTCTCGTCACGGGCCTTCTGGCAGGCAAGCTGTTCGGCCGCAGGGTGGGCGTGATCTCGGGAACCGTGGCTGCCACGTCGCTGCTCTATTTCGCCATCGGCCGGATCAACATCACCGACATGCCCATGTCCTTTTTCCTCACGCTGGCCATGGCGGCGTTCTACGCTGGGCACCGCGGGGGAAACAAAAAGTGGTACCTGCTGTTCTACGCGGCCATGGCGCTGGGCGTCCTGACCAAGGGGCTGATCGGCGTGGTGCTGCCGGCGGGGATCATCTTCTGGTATATCATTTTCACACGGAAGTGGAAACTCTTCCTCGAGGCGCTCTACCTTCCGGGGATCGCGCTGTTTTTCGCCATTACGGTTCCCTGGTTCTATAAAGTCTGCCAGGCCAACAACGACTTTTTCCACTTTTTCTTCATCCAGGAGCACTTTCTGCGCTACGCCACGAAGATGCACGGCCGCTATCAGCCCTTCTGGTTCTTTCTGCCCCTGATCCCCGCGGGGCTGCTGCCCTGGACGGGGTTCCTGTTTTCCCTTTTCAGCCGCGAAAGCGTGGCCAGGTCGCCCGAGGACGCCGCGGCGAAGGACGCCAACATCTTCCTGCTCCTGTGGTTCGGCGTCATCCTGCTGTTCTTCTCCCTTTCAAGCTCCAAGCTGATCCCCTACATCGTGCCCTGCATCCCGCCGCTGGCCATCCTGATCGGTGCCGATATCGACCGTATGGCCGAAAGAGGGCGTCTTCACGGCGGCGCGCTGTGGTGGAACGGGGCCATCGCCGCGCTGTTTTCCGCGGCGCTCCTGGGCTATTCGCTGCTGAACAACCGGATCCCCTCGTCGCAAACCTTCGTCCTGGCCGTGGTCGCCTCGGCGGGGCTTCTGATCGCCCCCTGCGGGCTCTTCAGGATTCTGAAGGACGAGGAGCGCGGCACCAAGGCCCCTCTCGTCAACATGGCGGTGATCCTCTGCGTCTCGGCGCTGGTCTTCGTCCTAGGGCTTCAAAAACTCTTTCCGGTAATCGCCCCTACCCGTTCCACCTATGAGGTGTCACAGGTGATAATTAAAGAGAGACAGGAAGGGGACACCATCGCCGTCTACGGGGAAGTGCTTCAGGGCGTTCCTTTCTACACTCGTTCCCGGGTGATGCTGATCGATTACCTGGGAGAACTCGAATTCGGCGCGAAACAGGCCGAGGGAAAGGGCTGGTTCCCCACGGGGCAAGAGTTCCTCGCCGAATGGAACGCCCAAAAACGTCCCTTTGTGCTGGTCGTCAAAGATAACCGCGTCAAAAACCTTTTCCCGGAAGGCCCCGGCAAAGGCGTTAAAACAGTTCGCTCAGGTGAATATTATGTGTTTATCAACAGGGAGGCAGTAAAACAACATGAGAAGTAAATTTCTTCCATTCTCGACGCCCGCCATTGGAGAGGACGCCATCACGGACATCGCCGACTCCATCCGTTCCGGCTGGATCGCCATGGGACCCAAGACGCTCCAGTTCGAAAAGAATTTCGGCCAGTACGTGGGTTCTACCTGGCCTATGTCCTGCAATTCGGGCACCGCGGGGCTTCACTTGGCGGTGATGGCTCTGGGGCTCGGCAAGGGCGACGAGGTGATCACCACCCCCATGACCTTCGCTTCCACGGTCAACGTGATCCTCTTCGCCGGAGCGAAGCCCGTGCTGGCGGATATCGACCGGGACACGCTGAACATCTCGCCTGAAAAGATCGAAGCGGCCATCACGCCCGCCACCAAAGCCATCATCCCCGTCCACTTCGCCGGCAGGCCCTGCGACATGGACGCCATCGAAGCCATCGCCAAAAAGCATGACCTCGCCATCATCGAAGACGCAGCTCACGCCATCGGCGCGTCCTACAGGGGACGCAAAATTGGCGCCGACCGCGGGCCGCGCCACCTGACAGTCTTCAGCTTCCACCCCACCAAGAACATCACCACCGGTGAGGGCGGTATGGTCTGCACCGAGGACGAGTCGCTGGCGGAGAAGATCCTCGTGCTGCGTCAGAACGGCATGTCCAAGGGGTCATGGAACCGCTACGCCGCTTCGGGCTCGGCCAATTACGACATCCCCTTCCCGGGTCTGAAATACACCATGACCGACATCCAAGCGGCTATCGGCAACTCCCAGATCAAGCATCTCGACGAGTTCAACGCCCGCCGCCGCGAGATCGTGGCCTTCTACATGAAGGAGCTGGCCGGCGTTCCGGGGCTGATCCTGCCTAAGCCGGTGGAAGAGGGCAACGTCCACAGCTGGCACATTTTCACGCCCTTCGTGGACATCGACAGGCTGAGCGTCAGCCGCGACGAGTTCATGGCCCGCATGAAAAAGCTCAACATCGGCACGGCGCTGCACTATCAGGCGCTGCACCTCTTCGGCTACTACGCCAACCTCTTGGGGCTGCACCGCGGCTCCATGCCCGAGGCGGAATACGTCTCCGACAGGATCCTGTCGCTGCCCCTGTTCCCGGCCATGACCAGCCAAGACATGCGCGACGTGGCGGAGGCGATCCGTCAGGTCACAGGCGAGGCGCTCAAGTAGAATGAAACCTGAAATTTCAATCGTCATCCCCGCCTACAACGAAGAAGAATCGCTCCACCCTCTTTTCGACCATCTCTACCCTGTCATGAAGAAGATGGGACGCCCTTTCGAGATCGTCTTCATCAACGACGGCAGCAAGGACTCCACGCTGGACATCCTCTGCGGTTTCTGCGAGGCCTGCCCCGAGGTGCGCGTCATCGACCTGAACGGCAACTTCGGCCAGCACATGGCGATCATGGCGGGCTTTGACCACGTCCAGGGCGAGAAAATTATCACCCTGGACGCGGACATGCAGAACCCTCCCGAGGAAATCCCGAATATCGTGGCCCAGATGGACCAGGGCCACGACGTGGTGGGAACGTACCGCGTGGGCCGTCAGGACCCGATCTTCAGGAAAGTGGCTTCCAAGCTCGTCAACAAGCTCACCAACAGGATAGCGCGGCTCCATATCCGCGACTACGGCTGTATGCTGCGCGGATACAGCCGCCGCATCGTAGGCATCATCAACGAAAGCCGCGAAACCACCACCTTCATCCCCGCCCTCGCCCAAAAATTCGCCGTGAACGCCGTGGAAATCCCCGTGGCGCACCGCGAGCGTGAGATGGGCACCTCCAAATACGGCCTCTTCCAGCTGATCCGCCTGAACTTCGACCTGATGACCAGCTTCTCCCTGGTGCCCCTGCAGCTCGTCACCATGGCGGGCATGACCATCTCGGCGCTGTCCTTCGTCCTGGTCTGCTATATGCTTCTGCGCCGCCTCTTTTTAGGCCCCGAGGTGGAAGGCGTGTTCACGCTGATGGGCATCCAGTTCTTCCTCACGGGCATCACCCTTTTCAGCCTGGGCATCACCGGCGAATACCTGGGGCGCATCTATAAGGAAGTCAGCCGCCGCCCCCGCTATTCCGTGAGAAAGATCTTCGAACGCCATGAATAGCCGCCCGAAGATCGTGCTGTTCGCCTACAGCGAAGTAGGCAGCCTCTGCCTGGAGTCTCTGATCGCCTCGGGCGCGAACGTGGTCCTGGTCTATACCCATGAGGACGACCCGAACGAGGAGATCTGGTTCCGCTCCGTCAAGTCCATCGCGGCGGAGCACGGCATCCCCGTCAGGACGCCGGCAAAAATCGGCGCGCCGGAGCTTGAAGAGCTCCGCGCCGCCGCCCCCGAACTGATCTTCTCCTTTTATTACCGCGCCATGATCCCCAAGGAAGTACTAGACCTGCCGCGCCTGGGAGCCTACAACATCCACGGCGCCCTACTGCCCAAGTACCGCGGCCGGGCCTGCGTGAACTGGGCCGTCCTGAACGGCGAGACCGAAACGGGAGCCACGCTGCACGTCATGACCCAGTACGCCGACCGCGGCGACATCATCGCCCAGAAGGCCGTGCCGATCCTGTTCGAGGACACGGCCCACGATGTGTTTCTCAAGGTAACCGCCGCCGCGCGCGACATTTTAATGGCCTCTCTGAAGGATCTGGAGGCGGGCACGGCGAAAAGGACGCCCCAGGATGAGTCTTTGGCGACCAAGTTCGGCCGCCGCCGCCCCGAGGACGGACGCATCGACTGGAACAAGCCGGCGCTGGAGATTTACAATCTGGTCCGCGCTGTCACCCATCCCTTTCCCGGCGCTTTCACCGACAGGGACGGGAAAAGGCTCTTCATCTGGAAAGCCCTGCCCATCGAAGGTTCGGCCCTGCCGGGAGCCCCCCTTTTCGACGACCCCATGACCTTCGGGACCGGCTCTGGGCTTCTGAAGGTCTTGAGCTGGCAGTACGAGGGCGAAGAAGAAAAATCGAGGCCGGAAGATTAAAGCGCTGAGGACGTGAAGGAAGCGCCGGGGTTCTCAAAAGAAAAAGACTGAGGCAAAAAAAGGGACCTCTTCGCGGCACGTTAACTTTTCGTTCCCCGGAGCCCTCCCGCGTTTCCCACTTTTAATTAAAAAAAAGCTGTGAAAGGACTGCATCGCACAAAAATGAAAATACTCATCACTGGTGTCAACGGCTTTATCGGCACGCACCTGACCGAAGCCGTGCTGGACTGCACCGACTGGGAAATCATGGGCTTCGACATCGCCGCCGGCAACCTGAAACCCTTTGAGGGACGGAAAGGCTTCGCCTTCCATCAGGGCGACGCTTTCAAGGAAAACGAGTGGCTGGAAGCGCAGGTCGCGGCCTGCGACGTGGTGCTGCCCCTGGCGGGCATCGCCAAACCGGCCTATTACATCGAAAAACCCGTCTGGACCTTCGAGCTGGACTTTGAACAGAACCTCAAGATGGTACGCTACTGCGCCAAACACGGCAAGCGCGTGATCTTCCCCTCCACGTCGGAAGTCTACGGCATGAGCGCCGACAACGTGCTCAAGGAGGACGAAAGCCCTCTGATCACGGGCCCTATCTGCAAGAGCCGCTGGATTTACAGCTGCAGCAAGCAGATGATGGACCGCATGATCTTCGCCTACGGCCAGGAAAAGGGCCTGCAGTTCACGCTGTTCCGCCCCTTCAACTGGGTAGGCCCGCGGCTGGACACCTTCAAGGACGCCAGCGAGCACAAAGCCCGCTCCATCACGCAGATGATCTACGACGTGCTCTACCGCGGCAAGATCTCCCTGGTCAACGGCGGAGAACAGCGCCGCAGCTTCACCTGGGTGGGCGACGGCATCGACGCCCTGATGGCCATCATCGAGAACAAGGACGGCAAAGCCTCGGGACAGATCTTCAACGTGGGCAACCCCGCCAACAACTATTCCGTCAAGGAACTGGCCGAGATGACCATCGACGAGATGAAAGGGTTCCCCGCCTTCCGTGCCGCCGCCGAAAAGGCAGAGCTGGAAGTGATCCCGTCGGACCGGTACTACGGCAAAGCCTATGACGACATGCAGAACCGCCGCCCCTCCGTCGAGAAGATGGAACGCCTTCTTGGCTGGGTTCCCCGCACGGACATGCGCTCCATGCTCCGCCAGACCATCGCCTGGTATGCCGAAAGGATTGATCAGGAATGACGCGCCTCGCCGTTAAAGTCGACGTAGACACCCTCCGCGGTTACAAGGAGGGCGTGCCGCACCTGCTGGATCTGTTCAAAAAGCACGGCGTCAAGGCGTCCATCTTCTTCTCCTTCGGTCCCGACAACTCGGGCAAGGCCATCCGCCGCATCTTCCGCAAGGGATTCATCTCCAAGATGATCCGCACCAAGGCGCCTTCCACCTACGGCCTCAAAACGCTGATGTACGGCACGCTGCTGCCCGCCCCCATGATCGTCCCCTCGGCGCCCGACGTGTTCCGCCGCGCCGTGGCCGAGGGGCACGACTGCGGCGTCCACGCCTGGGACCACGTGTACGTGCAGGATAACCTGCCGGAGATCTCGGCGGCTCAATTCCGCGCGCTCTTCGAGAAGGCCGCCGACATGTTCCAGAGCCTTTCTGGAAGCGCGCCCCGTTCCTGCGCCGCGCCCGGCTGGCAGGTCTCGGCCGACAGCTTCTCGGTTCAGCAGGAACTGGGGCTCGACTACTGCAGCGACGTGCGCGGCACGTCGCCTTTTTTGCCCGTCTTTGAGGGCCGCCAGTACGGCCCTGTTCAAGTCCCCACTACGCTGCCCACCATGGACGAGATCTACGGCCTGCCGGGCATCGGCGACGACACGCTCCCCGAAGCCTGGCTCAAAGGCATGGTGCACGACTGGAATGTGGTCACCGTCCACGCTGAAATGGAGGGCATGTCCAAGCTGAACGTGCTCGACCGCTTTCTGACCATGACCCGCGAGCGCGGCGCCCAGTTCTTTACGCTGATGGACTACGCCCGCCTGGCTCCCGCTCTCCCCTGCGGCGTGGTTATGGGGCGCCTCGAAGGCCGCGCCGGTTTGCTGGCGGTTCAGGAGGAAAAACACAATGGATAGGATCAGCCTCTTTCTTCTCGTCGCCTCGGCGGCCACAAACGCCGTGGGAAGCACGGTCATGAAGCACGCCTACGGCGGCGACGCCTCCATGGTTACGTCGGGCATCGTCGGAGCGGCGCTCAAAATACTCCTCAATCCCTGGATCATCGTCGGCCTGGGCTGCTTCGGCATCTCCTTCTTCTTCATGGCCGCAGCCCTGTCCCGCACCGACTTGACGCTGGCCTACCCCCTGATGTCGGGCATGGTCTATTTGATTCTGCTCTTTGTGGGCGTCTTTTTCTTTCACGAGAAGATCACGCTGCTGCGCGTAGGCGGCATGGCCTGCATCCTGGCGGGCATCGCCATGCTCTCGGCAAAACTTTAAAAGGACAGGTGAAACGATGAAAATATGCGTTGTTGGAACCGGCTACGTAGGGCTCGTCACGGGCACCTGCTTCGCCGAAAAGGGAAACGACGTCTGCTGCGTGGATATCGACAAGAACCGCATCGAAAAGCTCGAGCGCGGCGAAAGCCCCATCTACGAGCCGGGACTTTCGGAGCTCATCGCGAAAAACGCCCAGGCAGGGCGGCTTTCCTTCTCCACTCGGGTGCAGGAAGGCCTGAAGGGCGCTCAGCTCTGTTTCATCGCCGTGGGAACGCCCCCGGCGGAGGACGGAAGCGCCGACCTGGCACAGGTGCTCGCTGCGATTGACGATATCGGCGCCAGCGTGGACCACTCCTGCTACATCGTCGTCAAATCCACGGTGCCCGTGGGCACGGGCGCGCTGCTCTGGAAGCGTGTCAAAGCCCAGCTGCACAGCCGGGGACTGGACAACTTGAACCTGGAAATCCTCTCCAACCCCGAGTTCCTCAAAGAAGGCATGGCCATCAAAGACTGCCTGTCGCCCGACCGCGTGGTCGTGGGCGCCCAGTCCGACGAGGCGCGCGCCGTCATGCGAGAGCTCTACAAAGATTTCGTGAGCGACGACAGGATCCTGTTCATGGACCCCTCGTCGGCGGAGATCACCAAGTACGCAGCCAACGCCATGCTCGCGGCGCGCATCAGCTTCATGAACGAGATCGCCCTGCTCTGCGACCGGATCGGCGCCGACGTGGTGTCGGTCAAAAAGGGCATCGCCTCCGACGGGCGCATCGGCACGCACTTCCTGAACGCCGGCTGCGGCTACGGCGGCTCCTGCTTCCCCAAGGACGTGCAGGCCCTCTGCCACATCGGCGAAGGCCAGGGGCTGGATATGACCATGGCTTCTGCTATCATCAAGGTGAACCGCCGCCAGAAGGAGCTGCTCCAACTCATGCTCCGCGACCGCTTCGGCGGCGAGATGGAGAACATCACCGTGGCGGTCCTCGGCCTGGCCTTCAAGCCCAACACCGACGACATGCGCGAAGCGCCGTCCATCACGCTGCTTCGCGGCCTGCTCGACTGCGGAACCTCTGTCAGGGCCTACGACCCCATCGCCATGCCCCGCGCCGAGGACCTGTTCGGCAATTCGGTGCAGTTCGCCCCTGACGTGAAAAACCTCCTAAAGGACGCCGACTGCGCCGTGCTCGTCACGGAATGGCCCCAGTTCAAGGAGCTCGACTGGGAAAAGCTGGGCGCCGTGATGAAGCGCAAAATCCTCTTCGACGGCCGCAACATCTGCGACCCCGCGAAGATGGACGCCCTGGGATTCGAATACTACTGCATCGGCCGCAATCGCCTTCCCGCCAAATAACAGCAAAGGCGGCCCTTCAAATTCCGAAACGCGGAATTTGAAGGGCCGCCTTGACGACCCGAGGGGTATCCACCAAGCGAGTATAGGCAGGCCGAACAGGCCGAGATAGTCTTTAGCGACTGCATGGCCCCTCGGGCCGGCCCCGGACGTTGACTTAGCTGTTTAATCGGAAATGAGTATCAATCCGTTCAGCGGCTGCTCCCGGCTTTTGCGCCTAGCGCTTTTCCGGCGCGGCTTTCGTTGCGTATAAAACTGCATAATGATATAATTATTGACATAATTATGGGGAGGTGGCTTGTTGTGATAGGTTTTTTCAAGAAATTCTTTGCGCTTTTATTGATGGTCTGGACCATCGCCATGGTTTCTCATGGAATCTGTTCCGCCGGCGAAACCGGGCGGATCCGAGCCGCCTTCACCCCCATCCCGGGGTTCCAGAACGCCGACAGCGGCGGACGATATTCCGGCTATGTCTACAGCTATCTTCAGGCGATCTCGCAGTATACCCGCTGGAACTACGAATTCTATCCCGACGGCATCGCCGAATGCCTGGACAAGCTTGCGGCGGGCGAGCTCGACGTCATGGCGGGCGTGGAAAGGACCGCTCGAAACGAAGAGCTCTTCGATTTCTGCGCCACGCCGATAGGCATGGCCTCCAGCCTGATCGTCGTAAAAGACGATTCCCCGCTGGCCTACGAGGACTTCGACTCTTTCCAGGGCTTGCGGATCGCCATCCCTGAAACCGCTCCCGCGAGAATCCGGGCTTTCGAGCGCTATCAGGCCGAGCAGGGGTTTCAGGTCCAGACCGTGGCCTGCGCCTCCATCGCGGCCATGACCGATCTCTTCCAGCGCGGGGAAGTGGACGGCATGGTCGTCAACAGCACCTACGCCGTTAAAAATGCCCGAGTTATCGCCAGATTCGCGCCTCAGCCTCTTTATTTCGCGGTCACAAAGGGAAACACCAGCATCCTGCGCGAACTTGAAAGCGCCGTTCAGAACATCAAGCTCGTGGAACCGCGATTTGACGCCATTTTGAACGAAAGATTCTTCGGCGCCTCCACTTTGAGCACCCTATCTCTCTCAAAACGCGAGAAGGTCTTTCTCGCGGCGCACCCCGTCATTCACGCGGTCTATGACCCTGCCTGGGCGCCTTTGGAATACGCCGACCCGCGCAGCGGCGCTTACAGGGGAATCGTCAGGGACATATTCCAGATCATTTCCGAGAGAACGGGCCTGCAGTTCCAGTTTCAGGCGGGGAATAACTTCGAGGAGTCCGTGGCGCTCTTCAACTCGAAAAAAGCCGATCTCCTTACGGTGCTCTCCCACAGCTTCCATTGGGCGGAGGCCCACGACGTCTACCTGTCCAAGATCTTTCTCAGGTTCCCCGTAGTCATGATCAGCGGCGCCAACGCCTCCGCCGACCTTCCTCTCGCGATGTCAAGAGGGTACCACATCACGCTGAAAGCCATCGAACGCTATCCCCACGCTCGCATTCTGCAGCTTGACAGCATCCAGCAGTGTTTCGACGCCGTCCTCTCGGGCAAGGCGCGCGGTACGCTGGTCAACAGCGTTATCGCCGACTACTGCCGTTCGAGCGCGAAATACGACCGGTTCAGGGTGTCAGCCGTCCCCAACATGACCGAAGAGCTCAGCATCGCCGTGTCCCGGACCTCGCCGCCGGAACTGCTTTCCATCCTCAACAAAGGCATCGGCGCCATCACCGACGACGAGATTATGCAAATCAACCATGCTCACGCCTTTTATCAGGAAGACGGCGCCGTCTCCAACCTCGTTTACCGCCACACGGCGGCCAGCCTTTCGGTTATCGCAGCGATTTTTGCTGTGCTGCTGCTTCTGCTGTTTTTCGCCGTCAGAAGCAAAAACAGAAAAAACGAGGCGCTGATGCAGCTCAGGAAGAAAAATGAGATCATCTCGGTCATCTCGGACAAAATGAACGTGGGTCTGCGGGTCTGCGAAACCGACGGAAGCTACGCCCTGAGCTACAGCAACCACAAACTGGCCGCATTGCTCGGCTACTCGCCGGAGGATTTCACCAGGAATTTCGGAGGAACCCTTCTCGGCGCGGTTTACCCGCCTGACCTGCCCGAGGTGAGACAGCATCTCCAGAACTGTATCGCCCTGGGATCGGAGTACAGCTGCGAATACCGTATCATGAAAAAGGACGGTTCGCTGATGTGGGCGCAGGACAGGGGCCGTAAATTTCTGGACAAAGACGGCGTCACCCGCCTCAACAGCGTGATCACCGACATAACGCCCCTCAAGAACAGCATGGAGATTCTGAGGATCCGCGCCGAGACCGACGAGCTGACAGGGCTTTTCAACAAAAGCACTTTTTATCGACGCGCCAGCGAGCTCATGAAAAGCGATCCCGGCAGAAAGTATCTGATCGCCACCAACAACGTGGACCGCCTCAAAATCATCAACGAACGCTGCGGAATTAACGCGGGCAATCGGGTCCTCCAGAGCATCGCCCAGATCCTGCGAAATCAGTTCTCCGAAAGGGGCGTCTGCGCGCGCCTGGAGAACGACCACTTCGCCGTCTGCTGCCCCTGGGACTCCTTCCGCGCGGACGCCCTTCTTGAAGCCATCGGTCAAGCCATGGGCAAGCTCCAACTGAATCAGAACATCATCGTCAATTTTGGGGTGTACGCCGTGGAGTCGCCCCACATGCCCGTCGACCAGATGTGCGACCGCGCCAACCTGGCGCTGGAAAGCGTCAAAGGGCAGTACTTCCAGCGCTGCGCCTATTACGAGGACTCCATGAGGCTCGCTCTCGCCAAGGAGCAGGAACTTACCAACGAGATGAGGCCGGCGCTGAAACAGAGGCAGTTCCAGATTTACCTTCAGCCTCAGGTCAATCACGCCACGGGGGCCCTTGAGGGCTGCGAAGCTCTGGTGCGCTGGCTGCATCCTCAGAAAGGGCTCATCCCTCCGTCGGACTTTATCCCCGTCTTCGAAATGAACGGTTTTATCGCCCAACTCGACGAATATGTGTGGGAAGAGGCCTGCAAAACGCTGCGGCGCTGGCTTGGCCAGGGGCGGGCTCCCGTGCCGATCTCGGTGAACATGTCCCGCCTGAACATCTACAACAGCGACCTCTGCGACAGGCTCTGCGCCCTGCTTCACAAGTATGGGCTGCCTCCGGAGCTGCTGCGTATCGAGATCACCGAGTCGGCTTACGTGGAAAACTCGGTTCAGCTGATCGACGTGATTGAAAGGCTGCAAAAAATCGGGTTCTTTATCGAGATGGACGACTTCGGCAGCGGCTACTCGTCGCTGAACACGCTGAAGGACGTGCCCTTCAACCTGCTCAAGCTGGACATGAAATTCCTTCAGGGGGACCACTCGGCGCGCAGCGACAGGATCATCAGTTCCATCGTCCGCATGGCGCGCGACCTGAAGCTGGAAGTCCTCGCCGAAGGCGTGGAGACCTTGGAGCAGGCGGACTATCTCCTGAACGTCGGCTGTCCTCTGGTTCAGGGATACTATTATTCAAAACCCCTGCCGGTGCCCGAATTTGAGGCCTACTGGGATAACGGGGACGGACGCAAAGCAAAAAGTTCCGGCGCGAAAAGCTGAATCAAGGAAAACACTCCCGAAAAAGTGCCTTACCGCCGCGCAGCAAGGCGTTGTCCGCCTCTGACTCCGCTTGGTTCCTCGAGCGGCCTGCGCTCCTATTTTTCTTTGGCTCTGCCTCTCACCGCCGCCAACGGCGCTGCGCTTGGGAGTATAATAGAGCGTAACCTGCCGGCGGGAGGCCGGTAATCTAAAAAGCAAGGTGATAGGAATGGGACACAATTTAACTCACGGCTCGCCCTACTCTCGGCTCATCGAGAGACTGAACCGTTTTCCTCAGGGCGCCCCGGCGTCGAAACTGCTCTTCGACATCCTGAAAATCCTGATGACCGAGAAGGAAGCGGGGCTCATGGCCCAACTGCCGATCAAGCCTTTCAACGTGAAGCAGGCAGCGGAGACCTGGAAAATGTCCGAAGCGGACGCTCAGAAAGTCCTGGACGAGCTGGCCGACCGGGCCATTCTGGTGGACATGGAACAGAAGGGCGAGCAGGTCTACGCCGTGCCGCCGCCCATGGCGGGGTTCTTCGAGTTCTCACTGATGCGCGTGCGCCAGGACCTGGACCAGAAGACCCTCAGCGAGCTCTTCTACCAGTACATCACCGTGGAAGAGGATTTTATGCGAGATCTGGTGGCCAACGGCGACATACAGCTTGGGCGAATTTTCGTCCAGGAGCCCCAAATCCCCGACGAATACGCCCTGCATGTACTGGACTACGAGCGCGCCACCAACGTGATCGACACGGCGTCGCACATCGGCATTTCCATGTGCTACTGCCGCCACAAGGCCCAGCACATGGGGCACGCCTGCGGCGCGCCCATGGACATCTGCATGACCTTCAACAGTACCGCAGCCACGCTGATCAAGCACGGCCACGCCCGGCAGGTGGACGCCGCCGAGTGCCGCGACCTTCTGGCCACGGCCTACGACTGCAACCTGGTCCAGTTCGGCGAGAACGTGCAGCGCCGCGTCAACTTCATCTGCAACTGCTGCGGCTGCTGCTGCGAGGCCCTTGGAGCCATCAGGCGCTTCGGTGTGGCCCAGACCATCTGTTCCAACTTCATCACCCATGTGGCCGAAGCAACCTGCGTGGGCTGCGGCAAATGCGCCAAGATCTGTCCCGTGGGCGCCATCGAGATGACCGGCGGAGAGGGGCGTAAAAAGGCCCGAGTGATTCCCGAAAAGTGCATTGGCTGCGGCGTCTGCGTGCGCAACTGCCCGACCAAGTCGCTGATTCTGGAACCGCGCCCCAACAGGCTGATCACGCCGCTGGACACCACCCACCGCATCGTCGCCATGGCGACGGAGCGCGGTAAATTGCAGGAGCTGATCTTCGACAATCAGGTGCTCTACAGCCACCGCCTTCTGGCGGGCGTTTTAGGCGCGATCCTGAAGCTGCCCGGATTGAAGCGCTCACTGGCCCAGGCGCAGCTCAAATCGCGCTATCTGGAGGCCATGATCACCAAAGCCGCCGGCGACGCCTAGCCTAAACCCGCAGCGCCGCGGCGAAGTCAAGAGAGTGGAACATCGTCTTTCCTTTGCGGCCCCGGCGCAGAAACGTTCCAGACAAAACGCAAATCAGGAGCCTTCCCCGGATAAAAAAGGGAAGGCTCCTGATTTGTTTACTGCGGCATGGGACACGTCGAAAGCTCCCAACGCCGGGCGCGAGAAGGTTTTACCGTTCCGGAGCAGCGACGTTCTTTTTCAGGCGCACCTGAGGCTCGGAAGGCAAGCCGAAGAGAGGGATGAAACGGTCCCAGCCCGTGATCGTGAGGATCATCATGGAGAACACGGCAATCAGGCAGAGATAGTTTTTGGAGATGATCTCCATCGGTGTGAACTTATGAAGGGGATAGACAGCCATGGCCAGGCCCGTGTAAAAAATCATGTAGCCGTGCCAGGGGATCAGCTGAGATCCCAAAACGCCGAAAGCGTCGGACATGGTGGCGTTGCGCAGTCTCAGCCTGTAGAGGTCGGCTTCGCTTCCCTCCACGTTGCTCTCCACCATTTCACGAATTACAGGGCCCACTGTGACGATCTGGCCGGTGCAGTCGCCCAGCGCGGCGTTACAGAGCAGGCAAAGCAGCCCGTTGTTGAACAGCAGGCCGCGCACGTTGCGCGCCGTGGCGAGGATAAAGCGCGAAATAGGGTCGAAGGCGTTCATAAGCTTCATGATTCCGCCAAAGGCGCCCGTCCACATGGACATGGCGACCGACCACGAACCGGCGTCGGCAAAACCTTTCTGCACCAGGTTCAGGAACACATCGACGGACTGCACGGTCCCAGCCAGAAGCCCCAGGACCAGCGCTGAAAAGAGGCCCACGAACAGGCAGGCCATGGTGGAAACGCCGTACACGGCCAAAGCGACCACCAGCACAAGCGGAATGATCATGTACAGAGGCACGCCATTTTGGACCTGCAGGAGCAAAGCCACAGCGGAAGCGCGCTTTGTCTTGAGCACATCCCAAATTTCCGGAGGGATGGCCGCGATCGCCTTCGTAGCGTCGGAAGATTCGCCGGACAGCCCCATATTGGCAGCGACAGCGTAGAACACCGCGGCGGACAGGAGGAGGCACAGCAGCGACCACACGCCCTGATGGCGCACTCGGTCGATGACTTCCACATTCTGTATGCCCGAGCTGAGCACGGTGGTGTCAGAGATCAATCCGATGTTGTCGCCAAAACAGGAACCGCCGGCAATGGCGGCCACCGTGAGAACGGGATCGCCGCCGGTAATGTGGCTCAGCCAGACAAAGACGGGAACGCAGGCGGCAAAAGTCCCCCAGGATGTCCCAGTGGCGGTGGAAAGAACAGCCGTGAGCAGCAGGGCAACCACGGCAACGCTCTTGCCCGAAACGCCGAGGTTCATGGATATGCCGATGATGGAAGCGCCTACGCCGGTAGCCATAAAGATTTCGCCCATAGCGTAGGCAACCATGAGCAGAAACAGGATCAGCATCAGTTCTTTGGCGTTGTCAACCGCGGCCGCGGTAATCTCCTGCAAACTTTTACGGTCCAGCAGAAAGGCCAGCAGCGCGGCTAAAACAGTGGCAACCGGCGCGGCGATCAGGATGTCCATGCCTCTGAGAAGCATGGCTACAAGCGCGATGATTGGCGTTAATTTCAAAAAAGCGATCATGAAAATCTCCCCTTAACCGATGATTTAAAAAAGGGCCAGGCCCTCGCAGTGCCAAATTCTAAAGAAGTTCCTCCATCAGGTCCTGCTGGGCAAAGAGGGCCGGCACCCCGCCAGTATGGATGAAACACAGCCCCTCGCCGGAGGGCAGGCTCCCCCTTCGCGCCAAGTCGATCAGGCACGCAAAGGTTTTGCTTGTGTATGTGTTCTCCAGCACCATGCCTTCAAGAGACGCGGCAAGGCGGAGAGCCTCCAGCGACGCTTGAGTGGGCACGTTGTAACCGCCGCCCAGGTATTCGTCGTAAATAACCGCGCCGCGCATACACTCCCCAACCGTGCAGTCAAGACCTGACCAGGCGATGGATTTTTCGCAGATGGAAACAATTCTCCCTTCAAGCTCCTGCCGGCTGTACTCTATGCTGGGCAGGTGAACTGTGAAGGGGCTGCCCAAAGCGGCGTTCCCCATGAGAAAACCGGCTTCCGTGGTGCCCATGGAGCCGGGAATAAAAACGTGGCGGAGCGGCAGCGCCCGTGCCCGCACCTGATCGTAAAGCTCCAGGGCTCCCATAAAATATCCCATGGCCCCGACGGTAGAATCGCCGATCAGATAGGGGCGCCGTCCTTGGCGCTCCAACTCGGCGCAGGTTTCTCGGGCGATACGGCCTCGTTCCTCTTCGTCCACGGGGCCAATAAAACGGATCTCCGCGCCAAAGAGCTGATTCAGCAGGAGATTGCCCTCATATCTGGAAGGGCGTTCTGAGCTGTGCAGGATGAGAATTTTCATTCCCGTCCTGGCCGCGGCGGCCGCGGCCAGCCGGCACTGGTTTGAAACGGGCGCGCCGGCGACCACCAGCATATCGGCTTTCTTCTCAAGGGCGGCACCAAGCCAAAACTCCAAGCTGCGGACTTTATTTCCGCCCAAGCCTAAAGTCATGCAATCATCGCGTTTGGCGTAGAGGCCGCGCCGGCCCAGAGAACTTTCCAGACGCTTTAGTTCAACCAGCGGCGTAGGCTGCTCTATGAGGGGCAGCCGCGAAACCTGGGGCAGTTTCATGAGGCCCTCATCGCTTCAGAGCGCCGACTTCAAAGGCCGCAAGGCTCACCTGAGAGCCTCTGCCGCTTTCCACGCCGGCGCGCGCAGGAACGCTTACAAGATGTTTCATGGAAACAACCTCCTTCAGATCATATGGCGCCCTCTTTGGCTTGCCAGAGTGTCGAACAAAGCCGGCAGCGCCATTGATACCAATTCTCCACCGACGTGCTGAATATCAAATCGAAGATTTACGTCAAAAAATTTCAACGCAAAGGACGCAAAGGTTTGCAAAGGAAAACCTTGAAAGACTTTTAGAACCGAAAAAATCAAGCGAAATATATAAATTACCATCACACTAATTCTTTTTTATTAGTAATTTAGGTCTTGTTTTTCCTTTGCGTCCTTTGCTCCCTTTCTGTTCTGCCTTTGCGTTGAAATCCGTTGACTTTGACCTTCGGTCCGATATTAGCACGTTAAATGCAAATTGGTATCAGAACAGAAAAAAACCGGCTATCCTGTTCAGCCGACGAATCAAAAAATGTCGCCAGCCCAAAGGCTGACGACATTACAATTTAAGCATGGTGGGCCGCAGAAGATTCGAACTTCTGACCTCCCGGTTATCAGCCGGGTGCTCTAGCCAACTGAGCTAGCGGCCCTCTTGAGCACGAAAAAGATTCTACCACAAAAAATTTTTTTGTGAAGCCCCCAAATGCATTTTCCAGAAAAAAATTTGCCGGAAGGAAGCCCATCCCCTCCGGCAAATCGAAAGCTTTCAGCGGGTTACTTGGCCTTCACCGCCGTGTCGACCATCAGTTCAAGCACCATCTCGCCCTTCAGGATAAAGGCGATGGTAGCCGTGTCGCTGACCTTGGTCGGCGGAAGCAGGATCTTGTCGGCTTCATTCAGGTGGCTCTCCAGCTCGTCGACCATGAAGGCCACGTGAACTCGCGTTTTGATCTCTTCGGCCATCCAGCTGTCCTCGTCGAAGCGAAGGTATTCGTATTTATATCTCCAGTCCTCGGGGTTGGTCAAATAGACCTTCATACCCTCGGCGTAAACCTCGCCGGGTTTGGGAGTGTTCGTGGGAACGCCGATGTGCAGAAATTTCAGCATAATAGTGCCTCCTCAGTCCTCTGGATGCTCACAGAGATGCTCAAAATAAGTGTAGGCCTCGGGAGCGCTCATGCCGCCGTGAACCACGGCGCCGATAGCCTTCGTCATGGCCACGGGGCTCTTCGACTGGAAGATGTTACGCCCCATGTCCACGCCCGCGGCGCCGTCGCTGATCGCACGGTAGGCTATGTCGAGAGCTTCCGCCTCGGGAACCTTTTTCCCTCCGGCGATGACGATCGGCACGGGCGAGGCGGCGACCACCTTCTCAAACTCGTCGCAGTAGTAGGTCTTGATGATCTGGGCCCCCATCTCGGCCACCATGCGCGTGGCAAGCATGAAGTAGCGGGTGGTGCGTTCCATTTCCTTGCCCACGGCGGTGACGCCGAGAACGGGAATGCCGTAACGGTTGCCCAGGTTGATCGCTTCGTTCAGGTTGGCCAGCGAATCCCTCTGTCCCGCCGAACCGATAAAAACCTGGACGGCCATGCAGCTGGCGTTCATGCGCACGGCGTCTTCCACGTCCACGCCAAGGTCTTCCATGCTCATGTCGTCTTGAAGCACGCTGCCGCCGGCGGAAACGCGAAGGGCAATGGCCTTGTCGTGAGCTGGCGGAACGGCGAAGCGGAAACCTCCGCGCGTCGCCATCAGCACGTCCACATAGGGGATCAGCGGCGGGATCACCACGTCAAGACGCTCCAGCCCCGCGGTGGATCCCATGATGTAGCCGTGGTCAAAGGCGAGCATCACCGTGCGTCCGTCGGGACGGAAAATGCGCGCTAAGCGGTTTTGCATGCCCCAATCGCAGTGTCCCATGCCCTTCACGTGAAAATCCCCCGCGCAGGGAGGCACGTCGAGATGGTAATCCTTCGCGATGAGGTTTCCTTCTTTGTCAGCCATGGGGTTGCGCCTAGTTCTTCCAGTAGGGGGTGCGGCAGGGGGCGTTCCAGTAACGGAGCAGTTCGTCGTCCATGCGGGCGATGAAGAGCTGGAACCCTGCGGTCTCCTGGACGGTCAAAATCTCGCCCACGCGGCAGGCCACCACGGGATTGCCGCGATCCTCGAGCATCTTATAGCATTTGCGGTACACGATCAGCTGCTCCATCAGGGTCGTCGCGCCGGAACCGTTGACGATGACCATAAGCTTCTCGCCCGGTTTGACGCTGAGATCCTTGAGAAGGAGGTTCATCATGATCTCGGCGGTCTCGTCGGCGGTCTTCATCTTCATGCGTCCGCCGCCGCCTTCGCCGTGCTGCCCCATGCCCACTTCCATCTCGTCGTCGCCCAGCTCGGAAATCACGCCGCCCGTCGCGGGATGGGTGGCGCCTTTGGCCGCGACGGCGATGGTGGCGCAGTTGTCGGCGAACTTCTGGGCGATCGCGGCCACTTCGTGCAGCGACTTGCCTTCAGCGGCGGCCGCAGCGGCGATCTTGTAAAGCGGCACGCAGCCCACAAGGCCGCGCCGGTCGTCAGAGTTCTCTCGGGGAGCGTTAGCCACGTCTTCCTGCGTCACCACCTTGACAACGTTCAGGCCTTCCTTCTCGGCCATCTTCATGACCATGTTGCCCGTCATCATGTCGCCAGCGTGGTTCAGCACGACAAAAAGCACGCCGTGGCCGCGCTCGGCCATCTTGATCGCCTCAAAGACCACCTGAGGCCCCGGAGCGGCAAACACGTTGCCAGGCACGGAAATGTCCACCATGCCCTCGCCGACGAAGCCGCTCAACGCCGGTTCGTGCCCCGTGCCGCCCATGGTGACGATGGTTACGCGGTCGGCATCCTTCAGCTTTTTATTGACCACGAGACGGTGGGGAGTCAGTTCGATAAGGTCTTGGTTGCTGAGCGCCAGTCCTTCAAGCAGTTCCGGGGTCAGATTTTCGGGGTTGTTGATAAATTTCTTCATTACCATTGTGATATTCCTCCCTGATAGGTATGATGTCCAGAGGAACAAGAGGGGCATTCCTCGGCGCCAAAAAGAATTTTGGCAAAGTTGCGTCTGCCGGCCGCGAAAAAAGGACGGCCAGCCTAGTGCCTTGCGTTCAGCGGGCGGCTTCCGCCAGCGATTCCAGAAGCAGGGTGAAAGAAGCCGAGCCGGGATCCTTGTGGCCCAGGCTGCCCTCCTTCAGGTTCTTGGCGCGGCCGTATTTGGCCACATACTCTACGGTCCGGTCAGAACCAGCCCTTGCCGCGGCGGCGGCTTCCTTCAGAATGCTCACAGGGTCTCCGTCTTCGCTCTTTTCGGCCGTTTCCACGGCGGGAATCAGCGCGTCCATCATGGTCTTGTCGCCCACCTTCGCCTTGGAGAGAAAGCCTATCCCGTCCAGTCCGCCGCGCAGCGCCTTTTTCAGCGCCGCCGAATCCATCTCCGCGCCGGCGTCCAAGGCTTCGCCCATCCCCTGAAAAAAGGAACCCCAAAGAGGTCCCGCGCTGCCGCCGTTCACGCCCATGGCCTTCCAGCCCAAGTCGTCGAACAGGCCTTTCAGCGACTGGCCGTCCCAGGCCTGCACCGCCGCCGCCATTTCTCCGGCAATCATGGCGATCGTGACACCGTGGTCGCCGTCGCCAATTTCGGAATCAAGCTGCGACAATACTGCCGAGTTGTTTTTAAGGACCTCCGAGGCGTGTAGAAGCATCCTCCGCCAGTCCTGCCCTGTGAGTGTCATGGAACCCCTCCTGATCTTTAATTAATTAAACCTATAATATCACAGTCATCGGCGACACGTCAAATATTCAAAGAAAAAAAACAGAAAAAATGCAATATACCGGCGCATAATAAAAAAATCCCGTCCCGGAAGAATATCCGGGACGGGATGCAAATAAAAAAACAGAGACACAGGCGACGACCTACTCTCCCACGAAGTGAATCGCAGTACCATCGGCGCTGGAGGGCTTAACTTCCGGGTTCGGCATGGAACCGGGTGGACCCCCTCCGCAAATGTCACCAGTATCTCTGTTCAATCTATCAAGAAAAATGTTCACTCTCAAAAAAGTTGCTGTAACAGGGAGACATCATTCTTTTCAATGTAATGGTCATCAGAACCTGAAACTCAGTAAAGCTTTTTCACTGCATAAACGATCTTTCAAAACAGAAAATCTTAAAAAAGACAGAGGAGCGGGCGACGACCTACTCTCCCACGAAGTGAATCGCAGTACCATCGGCGCTGGAGGGCTTAACTTCCGGGTTCGGCATGGGAC
>SFDM01000031.1 GCA_004558205.1 Pyramidobacter piscolens | reverse complement strand
TTACCGGGGATAACCTAAACCAGCGCTGCTAAAGTAAATTCGGAGCAGCTAAGAGGCAGTCTCAAGGTCTGGCATGGTTACAGTGCTCTCGTAGCAGTCCGAGGCGAGGGTCTGCCACATGGCGAAGGGGAGCAGGCTTGCTCATTTGTAGGTTCTGAGGTGACACGCGCAAGGCGAATAATCTAATCAGAGCCCCTCAAAGCCGAACTTTGTTCGGTTGGAGCGAACTGGAAAGCCCGGTGCATTGAAAGGTGCACGCCGGGTTTGGGGAGCGGAGAGGGAAACCTGAGCCGGCGACGGCTTAAGGCGCCCTTCTTCTACTCCATCAACGTGCTTAATATCAAATCGAAGGGGCCACGTCAAAGGATTTCAACGCAAAGATTTGCAAAGGAACACCTTGAAAGACTTTTAGAAGTGCAAAATCAATTAAAATAAGCTTGTGTTTCAAATTGATCTATCCGGTGGGGCTGACACCGAAAGGACGCGGTAAAAGCTGATGGCGTCCAATGATTCATAAGACAGTCCTTGAAAACGCATCTCAGGCGAAGAGCCAGCCAAAGGCGTTGAATCCGTAGCCGATCAGCATGATCCCCAGCGCCACGATGCCCACGAAGACAGCGAGCAGCCTGGGTTTCACGGCCTGGCGCAGCATGATGATCGACGGCAGCGACAGCGCCGTGACGGCCATCATGAAGGACAGGATTGTCCCCAGCCCCGCGCCTTTGGCGAAAAGCGCCTCGGCGATGGGAATGGTGCCGAAGATGTCGGCGTACATGGGGATGCCCACGATCGTCGCCAGCGCCACGGCGAAGCGGTTGCCGCTGCCCAGGAGCTGCACGACGAACTCGCGGGGGAGCCAGTTATGAATGGCCGCTCCGATGGCCACGCCCACCAGGATATAGGGGAAAACTTTTTTCAGGGTGAAAAGCATCTGCTCCTTTGCGTAGATCAGGCGGTCGCGGACGGTCAGCTCCGGCGCTTCGAGATCCACGGAGCTGATGCTTTTGACGTAGTGTTCCACGTACTTCTCCATGCCCATCTTGTCGATCAGCGTGCCGCCCGCCACGGCGAGCACGATGCCCACGATCACGTAAGCCAGGGCGACCTTCATGCCGAAGACGCTGACCAGCAGGATGAAGGCCCCCAGATCTACCAGGGGCGAAGAGATCAGGAAGGAGAAGGTGACGCCCACGGGCAGTCCCGCGCTGGTAAAGCCGATGAACAGAGGTATGGACGAGCAGCTGCAGAAGGGTGTGACCGTGCCCAGAAGGGCGCTGGCCGTGTTTGCCACGAGACCGTTCATCCGGCCGAGGATCTTCTTTGTCCTCTCGGGCGGGAAGAAGCTCTGGATGTAGGAAATGAGGAAGATCAGCGATGCCAGCAAGATGACGATCTTCGCCACGTCGTAGAAGAAAAAGTGGACGCTGCCGCCCACGCGGCCCGTCACGTCCACGCCGAGGGCCGTAAGCGCGCTGCCGACGAGGCCGTTCAGCCATTTCATGCCCAAAATCTGATACTGGATAAAGTTCCACATATGATCCATTCCTTTCACGATATTCTGAAGACGTCTTTAGCGGTCCGGCGATCCAGGCGCGGCGGTTGTTTCCGCGCGTTCTTTTCCAGGCCGCGGTTGACGCTGTCCTTTTCCGGGAATCCGGATTTTACTCGGCGTCTGCTTTTTTGTCGGCGATACCGCGGCAGGCGCAGCCCCTTTCGCCCTGGAGCGCGTTCTTGACGCAGGCCAGCGTTGCGGGCAGGCAGCCCAGCCTGAGGCGGTAATAGATGTTGACGCCCCGGCGCTCCTGCAGGAGCACGCCTTTATCCACCATGACGCCTAGATGTTTGCTGACCGTCGTGCGGTCGCTTTCAGGAAACAGCGCGGCGATCTCGCAGGCGCACCGTTCGCCCTTTTGAAGCTCTTCGATGACCTTCAGCCGCAGGGGATGGGCGATGGCCTTGAAGACGTCCACGCAGCCCATGAGATCTTTCTGATCCATTATTTTCACCTCTTTTATGTGCTTTTTTTATCACGTGGTGTTTATATCACGTGTTTTTTACGCCACAAATAATAACATAGAATCAGTGAAAAGCAAGATGCAAAATTTTAAGTTCTAGAGAGTGTTTTTCTCTTCGCAATCTGCGACAGGATCATGATGTGTGCGTGGATAGACAGGCGCATTCAGTACTTTGGGGGGGATGCAGTTCTATCTGGATTGCCATTCTAAGTATGTCTCTTTGTTTATGCTCAAAAAACGGGAAGAATGGCAAATTTCGTTCATGGCTTTCAGGGAATCCATCTCAATGAGATGCTGGTCAAAGCTTCATTGTTTTTAAAAGTTCCTCAAGGATTTCCAGTCCGGTTAAAGCGCCGAGCCGTGGATGACGGTGGGTAAGTTTGTAACAGATACGTCGGGGAGGGGGAGGGTCTAGTTTTTGGAAGAGAAAACGGTTCTCGTAAATCCTTCGCGCCGATTCGGGCACCAGCGCCCATTGCTCCTCACGCCTGAGAAGTTGGCTGATACAAGCCAGCGTGTCCAGTTGGATTTGCGAAGATACCAGAGGATCCCACAGGCTATCGTGCCATAATGTAAACGCCGTTCCCCATTGGATACGTAATTCTGTACGGGGGCTTAGCTCTGCGGCGGAGACGACCTTTCGGGAGTCTTCTCGCTGAAGGCGCATTACATAAAAATCTTCCTCGTGGATGGGGACGACCCTTACCTGAGGGGAACAGCGTGGCGTCAGCACAAAGCCGACGTCGAGCTCCTGGTGTTCAATCAAGTCGCAGATCTGTACGCTCTGATGGGTCTGCAAAACAAGCTCTACCGAAGGATTATGGGCGCTGAGGGCTTGATATAGAGGCGGCATGAGGAAAACGTGAACGCTGTCTACAGCGCCGATTTTTAAAGAGCCCCCAGAACAATTTTCTGTCGATTCCTGAAGAAGATCCCGTATTATCTCCGCGGGCTTCAAAAAGGCGATCCCTGCCTGAGTCAAAGCGATTTTTTTCTCTCCCCTGCGACGGTCCACAAGTACATACCCCAGTTCGTTTTCCAGGTTTTTCAGACGCAGGCTCACTGTGGACTGCGTCGTTCTCAGCAGGCTGCTTGCCCTGCTTAGACTTCCTGTTGCGACGATTGCAAGAAAGGTCTCTATTCCCGTGTGAAGCATCCTGCTGCCTCTTTGTTGAAAAATCGTAGAAGTAAATATTAATTATTTGAATAATTCGTTTTACATTTATTCTCTTTGAATGTACCATGATCAACAGAAAAAGGGAAAGATCAAGAGGAAATAAATCCATAGGGTCGATGGAAGTTCGGCGCGCGACTTCCGATCGGGAATCCTAATACTTTCAGGAGGCATCACAATGGATCAGTGTAACGTGGGAAGAGCGTTTCCACCTGAACTGCTTGCAGAAATTCGAACCAAGTTCCATTATCTTGAATCGGATCCGCTTCGTCCTGGTCGCAGGATCTACTTCGACAACGCTGGCGGAGCTTTCAGGCTTAAGAGTGCGCTGGAGGCGTTTTATACGCTTGATAGTATGCCTGACTGTCCAGAGCGCGTTCATCAGACTGCCCTTTATATGAACGATATGATGACGAAGGCTGAAGAGGATATTCGAATTATCTTTGGCGCCCATTCCGGCGGGCAAATCGTCACGATGCTGACAGCTTCACAAGTCGCTTTTGCCCTCACGGGTATTATCGCTGAAAACGTTCCGGGGGGCAACATCGTCACCACGAAACTGGAACATCCCAGTGCTTACGACGCGGCTCGCTTCTATGCCGAAAAGACGGGTAAGGAGCTCCGCGCAGCGAACACCAATCCCCGAACGGGCGGCGTCGATCCCGAAGAAATCTCCAAGCTGGTTGATCAAGACACTTGCCTGCTGAGCGTGATTTGTGCGTCAAACATCTCAGGGGCTGTGCTTGATATTCCCGCGATTGTGAAAGCGGCGCGTGCTGTAAAACCTGATCTGTATATCTTTATTGATGCCGTTCAGCATGCACCCCATGGGGTTCTTGACGTGGATTCCTGGGGGGTGGATGGGATCAACTTCGCGCCCTACAAATTCTTTGGCGTCCGTGGCTCAGGAATCGGTTACGCTTCGGAACGTGTCAGCAGGCTGCCTCATCCATGTCTTTACGGCAAAGATACTCAGACCTGGTCGCTTGGCAGTCCAGCTCCGGCTCACTATGCAGTACTCTCGAAAATTGTCGATTATGTGTGTTGGCTGGGAGCCCGGGATATTCAGAGTACAGACCGCAGGGAACTCTTCGTTTCTGGAATGAACAGCATCAGCCTTCAGGAGAGAGCGCTCATGCATCGCATGCTTGAAGGAACCTCCGAGGTTCTAGGGCTTCGCCATATCAAAGGCGTCAAAGTCTTCCTTGACGATACGGATATAAGCTCCCGTGATCTGATCCTTGCGATGGGTTTCGACCATTGGGGCTACACTGAGGCAGTCCGCGAGTATGAACGGCGCGGTATTATCGTTTACGAACGAATCAGCTCCAGCATTTACTCCAAAAGGATGCTTCAATCTTTCGGCCTTGACGGCTGCATTCGAGTCTCTCCCATCCACTGCAATACCCCCGAAGAAATTGATGAATTTCTTCGGGTGACGGCAGAGATGGCCCGAATCCGCGAATGATGCCGAACAAAGATAGCGTTAAAAAATCATATGCCGCAAGGGGGAAAGTACTATGAGATTTTGGTTCAGAATGTCGCTTGCTCGTAAAATTTTCATTATGCTGATCATTGGCGCTTTGGCGGGTTATTTCTTTGGCCCGGCTGTGATGGTTGTCAAGCCTATTGGTGATCTGTTCCTTCGCCTTCTGAAAATGCTGATTGTACCGTTGGTGTTTTTCACGCTTGTTTCTGGCGTCACCAAGATGGAGAGTCCCGGCAGCCTCAAGAAAATCGGCGGTTTTGTCGTCGGATTTTATCTGCTTTCCTCTTTGGTTGCGGCGTTCTTTGGCGTTGTGACGGCGCTTGTGATTCGTCCCGGTCTGGGGCTTGAGGGCATTCTCGGTACGACGGCGAGCGACGTTGTCGCTAAGAAGTACTCTCTGGTAGACACTGTTCTTAACTGGATTCCCACGAATCCAGTGGCTGCGATGGCAAACATGGAGACGATCCAGATCATTTTCTTCGCTTTGATCACGGGTATCGCTCTTCTGTGCCTTAAAGACAAAGTTCAGCCGGCTATCAGATTTTTCAGCGATATGTCTGATGTTACGATCAAGATTACGGAATTTGTCATGAAATTCTCGCCCTACGGCATCGGCGCGCTGGTGGCCTGTCTTGTGGGGACGATTGGCAGCAAGATGATGATGGGGGTTGCGAAGTTTATTATCGCCGACTATCTTGCTATCATCCTTATGTCCATCATCTTCTATCCTTTGGCGCTGAAGTGGTACAAAGTTCCTGTCGTCTCCTTCTTCAAACACGTTAGTCCGGCGCTGCTCGTCGCCGCTACGACAACATCCAGTGCCGCTACCCTTCCTATGGAGATGAATATCGCCGAAGAAAAACTGGGGCTTAGGGAGTCAATCTATGGTTTTGCCCTGCCCTTGGGAAACACTGCCAACATGAACGGCTTTGCTGCCGCCTTGGGTGTGATTTCTGTATTTGCTTTCGACGTTTTCGGCGTGCCTCTTACCATCTCCGCACTCTTCCAGATGGTATGCCTCGGCTTGATGCTTGCCGTCGGAGCTGCCGGTGTCAAAGGCGCGGGAATCGTCATGTCCGCAGTCCTCTTTGAAAGCCTCGGACTCCCTCTTGGGCTTGTTCCCGTGCTTGCCGCGATCTGGCCTATCATCGATATTCCCCACACAACGGCTAACATTGCGGGCGATCTTGTAGGCACTATGGCAGCTTCGTCGAAGTTCAACCAAGTTAACTGGGATAGGTTTTACGGCAAGGAATAATTGCAGCCGCGGAATTTTGAAACGAAAAAAGCCGGTTTCAGGGCGTCTCCCTCGCTGGAGGCTCTGAAACCGGCTTTGATTATGTCCTGAAACCTTCGCCGCGGAATTCGGCGCTGGGTTTGGCGCCGCTTTCGCCTTTCTGCGGCGGCCTTCGGTACTGGTTTTTCCGTCCCGCGCCGCTCTTGTGGCGCTTGACGCCGCGCATGACGCGGATGATCTGCGACGCCGTGCGCTCCAGGTCCTCCAGCGAATGCTGCAGCGCCATGGGGAAGGGGCAGGGGCCGGCGCCGATGGGGAAGATGGCCGTCAGGCCCATGGACATCAGAGGGCCGATGTGGCCGCGGATGCTGCCCACCAGGGCGATCAGCGGGATGTTCCGTGCCTTGGCCCTGGCAGCGATGCCCGAGATGACCTTGCCCTGGGTGGTCTGAATGTCGATGCGTCCTTCGCCAGTGAAGATCACGTCGGACTTTTCGATCTCCGCGTCGAGCCTGGTGATCCGCGCGAGCATGTCGATGCCCTTGATCAGCCGCGCGCCCAGCAGCCCCGTCAGGCCGCCGCCCACGCCCCCCGCCGCGCCGCTTCCCGGCAGGTCGAGCACGTCGCGGCCCGTGGCGCGCTGGATCACTTTGGCGTAATGGCGCAGCCCCGCGTCCAGTTCTGCGGCGATGGATTCCGTGGCTCCCTTTTGGGGGCCGTAGACCGCCGCCGCGCCGCTGGGGCCGCACAGCGGGTTCTGCACGTCGCAGGCCAGCAGGAGCTCAGTCTCCTTGAGCCGGGAGTCCAGCCCCGACAGGTCGATGCGCTCCACCTTTTTCAGGAAAGCGCCGCAGGGGCTCAGCTCGGCGCCTGATCCGTCGAGGAATTGGGCCCCGAGGGCGGTCATAATGCCCATGGCCCCGTCGTTGGTGGCGCTGCCGCCTAGGCCGAGGACGATGGAGCGGCAGCCGGCGTCGAGGGCGGCGAGGATCTGTTCGCCCGTTCCCCGCGTGGTGGTGAAGAGCGGGTTGCGCTGATGGAGCGGCACTCGGGGAAGACCTGACGCGGCGGCCAGTTCGATCACGGCGTTGCCGTCGGGAAGCAGGCCCCAGGCGGCGGCAATGGGATCGCCGATGGGCGAGGTGAATTGCCCTTCGCGCAGCTCGCCTCCGAGGGTTTTGATGAAAACGTCGACGGTTCCTTCGCCGCCGTCGGCGATGGGCAGGATCTTGATCTCCGCCCACGGACAGGCGCGTTTCACGCCGCGGCCTACGGCCGCCGAAGCTTCCAGACCGCTGATATTGCCCTTGAAGGAATCCATGACCACCAAAACTCTCACGCCGTTCACCCCGCTCTTATATGAATTTGTTTATTATAGCAAAAAGAACGTCCCGGGGCGATGGTCAGTTATTTCCCCTTTATCGAGGACCAGGGATCCGTTGACGAACGCCTGGCCGATCCCGAGAGGCTTGAGCTTCGGGCGGTGGTAGGCAGCGGTGTCGGTCACCCGTCTGGCGTCGAAGACGGTGATATTGGCGCCGTAGCCCTTTTTGAGGTATCCCAGCCTGTTTTCCAGAACAGGATCGCGTCAAACTCTTTCTGCCGTTTCTCAAGGATGGCCGGCATTTCCCTGTGAACCTGACAGGTCAGGTAGGTCACGTTTATGTAGTCAAATTTTGTATCCACCAATTTCTTCACAATGTCGGGATAGACAGAAGATGAAACGAAGGCGATTTTTATTTCTGGACACCCTTTCGCGTAAATTTTTATCTTTATCTATTTTGTTGTCTTTTTCCCTCCCTGCAAGTTTGATTTCCGGAAGAGGCGCGATACAGCCGACGGGCAGAGCCCCGCTGCATTCTGTCATTTTTGTCATGATAACGCGCATAAAACTAAAACTATAGTAAAATAGCAAAGGGACGCCCTCGCCGCCGGTACGGGAGCGTGACTCGCAGGCGGAAAACTCACCCGCGGGGGGAGGCGAAAAACTCCTTGTATGGTACAATAAAGGCAGAGTAAGGATTTTTTTAGCGCCGGTCCCTTGGGAACCGGTCGGAATATGATGAAGGGGTGACGTGTTATGAACGGGAAAAAATTGAAACTTGCAGGCGCTTTTATGATTGCGGCAAGCCTCTTTGTGGCAGACTGCGCTTTGGCGATAAATCAGAGAGAGTTTGTCGAGCTCTGCCGTACAGGCACGGCCGCGGAGCTTTCAGCGGCGCTGAGCGACAAGAAGCTGTCGCCGACGAGGCCGGCCGGACGGGGCGTAACGCCTCTGATGAGCGCGGCGGCGGCCCGCGGCGAGGCCGCTTCGGCGGAGAAGATCGACCTGCTCCTGAAAGCGGGAAACAAAGTGAACGCCGCCGACAGCGCCGGAATGACGCCGCTGATGTACGCCGCACAGGCGGGAGATAACCCGGAAGTCCTGCAGAAGTTGATCGACGCCGGGGCGAAGGTAGACCTAAAGAGCCGGGCCAACTGGACGGCGCTTTTCTACGCCGCCGCGAACAACCCCTCGGAAGAGGTGCTGGGCGTGCTGCTCGACGCCGGCGCGGCCGTGAACCTTCAGGACAGAAACGGAATGACGCCGCTGATGCTTGCCCTTCGGGACGGCCGCAGCAAGGCCGTTGTGACGGCGCTGCTCACAGCGGGCGCGGACACTGCCGTGCGGGACAAGCGCAGAAGCACGGCTGCGGCCTATAAAGCCGCCAACCCCGCCTTTAAGGGCGATGAAGAGATCACGGCGCGGCTGGCCGACCCTTCGGCTCCTGCTCCCATGACCGCCGCCCGTTTTGCCCAGCTGAGCCGCCGCGGCACGGGAAAGAGGATTGCCGCCGCGATCGCGCTGGGTTCCGATCCCAACGCCCCCGCGGAAGGCCAGACGCCGCTCATGCTGGCGGTGAGGGAAAATCCCCGCCCCGACGCGGTTCAGGCCCTTCTGGACGGCGGGGCAGATAAAGACGCCCGCGACGCCGAGGGACGCACGGCCCTGATCTACGCCGCTATAGAAGGCCGTTCCCGGGCCCTGAAGGCGCTGATGAACGCCGGCGCGCGCGCCGACCTGGCCGACAATTCCGGCAAGAGCGCCTGGGACTACGCGCAGGCCAACGCCGCCCTTCGCCCTGAGGACGTGGCGCCTCTGAAAGCGTCTGCCGAAGGCGTGAAGGACGCCGAACAGCGCCTAGCCCGGGACTATGAGGAAAAACTTGACGCCGAAAAGACGAAAGTGGCCGGTTTGACGGCGCTGGTAGCCGAAAAGGAAGCCCAGAAAGAAGCCGCCGACGCCGAGATCGCCGAAGGCAGGAAGCTTGCGGCTGATCTGACGCAGCAGCTGGAAGCCGAAAAGGCCGCCCATAAAGCCACAACCGACGCGAAAGCCAAGGCGGATGCCGAGAGCAAAGAAGCCCTTGCGGCGCTGACGCAGAAGTACGAAGCCGAAGCGGCGGCCCATAAAGCTACGGCCGACGCGAAAGCCAAGGCGGAAGCCGAAAGCAAAGAAGCCCTCGCGGTTCTGACGCAGAAGTACGAAGCCGAAGCGGCGGCCCATAAAGCTACGGCCGACGCGAAAGCCAAGGCGGAGGCCGAAAGCAAAGAAGCCTTTGCGGCGCTGACGAAGCAGCTGGAAGCCGAAAAGGCCGCTCACAAGGCCATGGCCGACGCGAAAGCCAAAGCGGAAGCCAAAGCGGAAGCCGAAAGCAAAGAGGCCCTCGCGGTTCTGGCGCAGAAGTACGAAGCCGAAGCAGCGGCCCATAAAGTTACGGCTGACGCCAAAGCCAAGGCGGAGGCCGAAAGCAAAGAAGCCCTTGCGGCGCTGACGAAGCAGCTGGAAGCCGAAGTGGCGGCCCATAAGGCCGCGGTCGACGCCAAAGCTAAGGCGGAAAGCGAGAGCAAAAACGCTCTGTCGGCGCTGACGAAGCAGCTGGAAGCCGAAAAGGCCGCTCATAAGGCCACGGCCGACGTGAAAGCCAGAGCGGAAGACGAGAGCAAGGCAGCGCTGTCGGCGCTGACGAAGCAGTTAGAAGCCGAAAAGGCCGCTCATAAGGCCACGGCCGAAGCTAAGGCCAAGGCGGAAGCCGACAGCCGGAAAGAAATCGCCGAGCTGGCGCGGAAGCTTCAGGAAGAGAGCCAGCGCGTTCAGCATCTGACCGATAACCTGCGGGTTTCCAACTTGGCCCTTGAGACGGAGCGCAAGACCTACGGCGAGAAAGCCGCCGAGATCCGGAAACAGGCCGAGAACGCCGCAGCGCGCAGCAAAAACGCAGAAATCCAGCTGGAGTCCGCCCGCAGCGAAATGGCCAAACTGACCAGCGCGCAGGCCTCCCAGAAGAGCAGCTACGAGAGCTCCCTGAAAGCGGAACAGGAAAAGGCGGCCAGAGAGAAATCAGCCATCGAAAAAGAACTGAAGGATTCCAAAGCCGACGTGGCGAAGCTGAAAGACACCGTCAGCGAGCTGAAAAAGACCATTGAGGACCTTCAGAAAAAGCTGGCCGAAACGCCGAAGATCCCCGCTCCCGAAAAGTAAAAACGAACACCGCACCGCCAAAGCCGCCGGCCCTGATCGAGGACCGGCGGCTTTTTTGCCGGCTCTAGGCGGGGTGGAGAGCCTGCGAACTGGCTGTTTCCCGATGGGCGTTCAAGTCAGACTAATTCTTATTCATCGTGCTTAATATCGGACCGAAGATCAAAGTCAAAGGATTTCAGCGCAAAGATCCTGAACAAAAAGGGCGCAAAGGACGCAAAGGAAAAACAAGACCTAATTTATTAAACAAAAAAACGAATTAATATGATTATAATTTGTGCATTTTGATTGATTCTGCGGTTCTAAAAGCCTTTCAAGGTTTTCCTTTGTGAACCTTTGCGCCCTTGCGTTGAGATCTTTTGGCCTTCGGTTCAATATTAAGCGCGTTAAATGCAAATTAGTATCAGCTTTAAATGCTGTGGTGATGTCGGCCCGTTTCTGTTTTTTCCACTGCGAACCTGGGCGGTCTGTGCGATTCAACCTTTCGGACTGTTTTTTCGGAACGGTCGGCGCCCTGTTTTCTCATCGCGCTGAAACCTTTTGCCCCATACCCTCTCCGCCCGCTTTTGTGAAATGACGAACTTTATTTCCCCCCCTTGCCAAAATAATAAAAGTGGAATAACATATCCAGTATTGTGCTAAAAGATGGAATAAGATATCTGTTATTCTTTTTTAACAGGGAGGAGGAAATCTATGAATCCGATTGTCGACCTGCCGGAACCGCTGCTGCTGGGGCTCCACGCCCTTGTGGAGCTTGGCAGGGATCCCGGCTGCTGCCTGTCGGCGAAGCACATTGCCGACACCTTGAAAGCTTCGGAGGGACATCTGTCAAAGGTGCTTCAGCGCCTCGCGCGGGCGGGGTACATCGAAGCGGTTCGCGGCCCAGGCGGCGGTTATAAATTGTCCATGCAGCCCCAGGAGATCAACACGCTCCTGATCGTGGAGCTTCTCGGAGGGCCTCTGATGCCGACGGGATGCGGATTTGAAGGATGCCATGGAAAGCACTGCCTGATCGGCGCGCTCGTGGACGAACTGACCATCGCGATCCGTGATTACCTGGCGTCGAAGACCCTGGCGCACCTGCTGCGCTATTACGACCTCGCGCCGGCAATCAGGATCGGGATCTCCATGACCGACCCTGCTGCGAACAAAAAAATGCCCAATGAACACCAAAGCAAGATAATCGAAAAAACAGAGGAGAATTTTGAGGATGATCTCTAAGAAGGTTTCAGCAGCATTGGCTTTATCAGCGACTTTATTGGCCTCCCCGGCCCTTGCCGACGGTTTCGCGGTCTACGAATGGAGCGCCCGGGCCTTTGGTATGGGCGGCGCGGGCATGTTCTCGGGCGAAGTTTCGGCCATCGCGGCCAACCCCGCGGCGATTACCAGCCTCGACGAAAAGGGCCAGTTCTCGGCGTCGATTTCCCATATTGACCCCCGAGGCTACGGCAGCTTCTGGAAGGGCGACTCGTACATGGGAACAGAACACAACCGCGACAATCCCGGCATCGTGCCCACCATGTTCTACGCCCGCAAGGTGCAGCCTAACGCCTGGTTCGGCGTGGGCGTGTTCCCCCGTTTTGGCCTGAAGGCCAGTTATGAGCCTGGCTGGATGGGAAGCTATAACAGCCACAGCGCTGAGTTCACCACCTTCTCCATCGTCCCTACGATCGCCTGGAAGCTTGGCCCCACGCTGTCCATGTCCTTCAACGGCGAATTGATGTATACGAACCTGATTATCGACAAATATGCAGGTGTGTACGGCTCGCCTGCTCATACATGGAATATGAACCTCGACGGCACAAGTTGGGGCGTGGGTTGGGGCGCCGGCCTGAACTGGGAAATCACGCCGAAATGGACCTTTGCGTTCCTCTATCGTTCTCAGGTGACTCAGGAGATGAACAGCGCCGACGTGAAATTCAGAGGTTTAAGCAGTAACGGGAATATGGATACGACAGCCAGTGGCACGGTTGTGCTGCCAGAAAGTTTTACCTTTGGTTTAGGGTATAAGTTCAACGATCGGACCCGCGTCGAATTTAACGCGATCCGTACAAACTGGAGTTCTTATGATACGTTAAGCATCCTTTTCAGAAGTTTCCCGCTTACAGGCGGGGACCCCCATCGGAACGATGAGCCTAAAAAATGGCAGGATGGCTGGCGCTATCAGTTTGGTATCGAGCATCAGCTCAATAAGCGCTGGACAGTCCGCGCCGGTTATACCTACGACTCCCTGTCGGCCTGCGACGAAGAGAATAAGTACACGGACTTCATGGTTCCCACGGGCAAGCGCCAGACCTTTACGGTGGGCTGCAGCTACCGGAACAAAAACATTGAATACTCCTTGGGCTATGGCTACATGATCATCGATGATAAGGTGATCAGGCATCCCGCCGGCACAGAGGACCCCTATAATGCAGGCCCCACCTACGCCACCTCCAACAACAACGATGCCCATATCGTCGCCTTGGGCATTCGCGTAGACATGTAAATTTGCTGATATCCACCCTGAAAGGAGTTCTCTGCCATGTATGGAAGAATTGAAGAGCATATCGCAAAGAGAATCGCCGAAGACCCTCAGCGCGAATGTGTGGTTTTTGAAGGGGCGCGCCTGAGCCGCGCCCAGATCGGCGGCCTGACCGCTCTGTGCCGCGCCAATCTCGAAGCCTCGGGATTTAAGGCGGGCATGCGCCTGGTCACCATCCTTCCCAACAGCCCCCTGATGCTGGCCCTGTCGGCCGCCGTCTGGCAGCTGAAGGGCACCGTGGTCCCCCTGAGCCACTATGCCGGCGTGGACCTGGTGATCGGCGCCATCAAGCTCGTGGATCCCTTCGCCGTGGTCACCATCCAGGGCGTCAAGGAGCTCGAGGCCCTCGCCGAGAAGCTCACCGCCATGGGCATCCCCACCCACTGCGTTTCCGTCGCCGAACCCCTGCCCGTGATCACGGGACGCGCCGACGCCTCCCTGGAAGACCCCTCCATGGCCGTCATTTTCGCCACGTCGGGCACCACGGGGCTTCCCAAGGCCGTGCCCCTGACCCACGAGAACATGCTGGCCGACATCTTCAACACCTGCGAGCACGTCTATCTGGAGATCAACCAGCCCCATACCGTGCTGACGCTGCTGCCCAACTTCCACGTCTTCGGTTTCTGCCTGTCTTCAATCCTGCCTCTCGTCATGGGCTACAAGCAGGTGGTGCTTCCCTCCTTCATGCCGCCCAGCCGCACGCTCAACGCGCTTTACAAGGAAGGCATCACGGTCATCATCGTGGTTCCCACCATCGTGGGCATGCTCTGCGAAGGTATCGCCCGCGGCCCTAAAGTTCCGCCGCCCTGTCTCAAAAAGATCGTCTGCGGCGGCGCGCCCTGCGACCCCAAGCTTTACGCCAAGGCGCAGACTTTCCTCGGCGTGCCCATCCACGAAGGCTACGGCCTGACCGAGAGCGCCTCGGTGGTCGCTGCCGTCCACGAGGAGTCCGAGGCCCGTCCCGGGTTTATCGGCCCCTTCATCAAGTGCTTCGAGCGCCAGCTCCGCACCACCGACGGACAGGTGATCACCGACGGCGACGAAGGCGTGCTGTGGATCAAGGGTCCCTGCGTGGCCAAGGGCTACTTCCGCATGCCCCAGGCTACGGCCGAGCGCTACGACAACGGCTGGTTCAACACCGGCGACGTGGTCAAGCTCTATGACGACGGCTACATGAAGATCTTGGACCGCGCGACGGACATCATCATCGTCAGCGGATTCAACGTCTATCCCCAGGAGGTGGAGAACTTCCTGAACACCCATCCTGCCGTGGCGGACTGTGCCGTCGTCGGCAGCCCCAACTCCATCAGCGGCGAAGTGGTGAAGGCCTTCGTGGTCCTGAATCCCGGCGTCCCCGCGCCGACGGAGCGCGAGCTGATCAACTTCTGCAAGGAAACCCTGTCCCACTACAAGGCTCCCAGGATTATCGAGTTCACTCAGGAGCTTCCCCGCAGCGCCGTGGGCAAAGTCCTGCGCCGCAAGCTTCGTGACCTTGAGCGCCAGCGTTTCGCCGCGAGAGGCCAGAAAGAAAAAACTGAATAATCCAGCCGGCGGCGCCTTTCCCGATCAAAGGGGAGGGCGCCGCCTTTGCGCCGCTGGCATGAGGTATGGCGCCGCGGCCGTAGCACCACTTGGCAAATACAAGGCTAGATGGATTCTTATACTCATTCGCATTCAACGTGCTTAATGTCAGACTGAAGATCAAAGTCAAAGGATTTCAACGCAAAGGACGCAAAGGAAAAACAAGACCTAATTTATTAGCTAAAAACGAATTAGCGTGATGATAATTTATATGTTTTGATTGATTTGCGGTTCCAAAAGTCTTTCAAGGTTTTCCTTTGCGAACCTTTGCGCCCTTTGCATTGAAATCTTTTGACGTGGTTCTTCGATTTGATATTAAGTACGTCAATGGGTAATTAGTGTGAAATCGAAAGAGAATAAAAAAAGAGCAGAAGGGACTTTTTGTCCGTTCTGCTCTTTTTTTTATCGTCCTATGAATTTCGCTGCTGTCAGGCTTAATAGCGCGGAGGCGGGGGCGGCGGGATTCCGGGGCCGGGGCGGTAGGGGCGCGGGGGAGGAGGAGGCGGGGGCCCGGGCCTGCGGTAACGGTGGGGTGGAGGTGGGGGAGGCGGAGGCGGAGGCGGAGGCGGCCCGGGGCGGCGGTAATGGGGCGGGGGCGGTGGGACGGGACGGCGAGGCGGAGGCGCGGGACGCCTGTAGGATGGGGGAGGGGGAGGCGGCGGACTCGGCTTGCGGTAGCTGGGCGGAGGTGGCGGCGGCCCGGGAGGTCCGGGCGGAGGCGGCGGCGTGTAGCGCGGGGCTTCGGCGCCGGCTGGCGCGCTGGTTCCCAGAAGCCGCGGTTTTGCGGTTTCCGCACGCGCTGGCTGGATCAACGCCGTAAAAGCGGCGGTCGCCAGCGCTGCGATGAACAGGGTTTTGACCTTTCGTATCATGATGCGATCTCCTTTCGTGTCTGAAATAACGGCTTTTATTTTTATTCTGCTTTGGGGAGCAGATCATTCAAACAGAGGAAACGACAGGGCGCGGAGAGGGGGACATCGCGGCGGGACGGGCTTCGGGAACGGGGGCAGGCGGATCTTGCCGCCGGATGTCTATAGTGGGCGTTGGGCGTGGTTCGCTGGGACCGTCCTTTGTGTCGTTATTATAACATACTTTAGGGATGTCCATGAAACGTCGCGCCTGCCGCAGGTTTGCCGGCGGCCCCGGAGGCGTTTCGGCGGTTGGCAAGATGGCCTGAAAGCCTCCGGGATAGCTGGGGACGCCGGTTGGATCTTACGGCAAGAAAGAGCGAGGGGCTCCGAATCAGCGCTTTCCTGAATGAGCGGAGGCGGTGTTAAGACGCTTCAGCTCGGTCCGTTACCACCAGTAGGGAGGGGGCGGAGGCGGCGGAGGGGGCGGAGGCGGAGGGCCGGGACGGTAATAACCGTCATAGTAGTCGTTGAAGAAGAGGAAGGGGAACAGGGGCGCCGGCGGCCTGCGGTAGTGGCGGGGCGGAGGCGGCGGACCGGGACGGTAGTAATGAGGCGGCGGAGGCGGCGGCCCGGGGCGGTAATAGTGGCGGGGAGGCGGAGGAGCGGGCCTGTATCCGGGACCGCCGGGGCCTGGCCTGAAACCGGGACCGCCTGGGCCTGGCCTGAAACCGGGGCCGCCGGGACCTCTTCGCGGCGCGCTGATGCCTGGGCCGCCTTCTTTACCGCGGCCGGGGGCCGCGGAAGACTGCGGCGCGAAGGAGAACAGGGTGAGCGCCGCCAAAGCGGCGATGGTTAACGTTTTGCCTGTGCGTTTCATTCGTAAAACCTCCTTTGAGCGGGCTATCTATGGGAGCATGCCCGACGGCGGCCGGAAGGGCCTTCCGTCAGGGCGGGTTTTTATCCGTCGCGTCGGGAAAGGTCTTTGCGCGCTATTCGTATTTCAGGGCGTCGATGGGGTTGAGCAGCGACGCCTTGGCGGCGGGGTAATAACCGAAACCGATGCCCACCAGCGCGGAGAACACGAAGGCCAGCGCGATGGAGCTGAAGGTGAAGACCGGCGGCGCCTGGGTAATGGAGGCCAGGCCATATCCCGCGGCGACGCCCGTCATGATTCCGATGATCCCGCCGATAACCGAAAGGGTGACCGACTCGATCAGGAACTGTAGACGGATGTTCATGCTCTTGGCGCCCACGGCCATACGGATGCCGATCTCGCGGGTGCGCTCCGTGACGGACACCAGCATGATGTTCATGATGCCGATGCCGCCCACCACCAGCGAAATGACGGCGATGGAGGCCAGAAGCATGGACGTCACGTTGGTGGTCTTGCGGCGCGCCTCGAGCATCTGTGAAAGGCTGCGCACCGCGAAGTCGTCGGCTTCTCCGGGGCCGATCTTGTGGCGCTCCCGCAGGAGCATGGTGGTCTCGCTGGTGATGTAGTCCAGCGATTCCATGGACACTCCCTTGACCATGATGTTGCTGACGCGTCCGGGAGTGTTCTTCCAGTTGACCAGGCGGCTCTGGGCTGTCTTGAGGGGCACCAGGATCAGGTCGTCCTGGTCCATGCCGCCGCCCGTGGACTGCCCCTTCTGGGCGAACACGCCCACTACCGTGAAGGGCACCTTCTGGACTCGGATCGATTTCCCGAGGGGGCTCTCGCGGCCGAAGAGCTTCTCGGCTACGGTGGCGCCGATGACGGCCACTTTGTTGCCCTGGCGCGCGTCGGTTTCGTTCAGGTCCCGTCCCTGGCCGATGGTGTAGCCCTGCACGTCGGAAAAGGAGGGCGTGCTGCCGTTTACGTCGGTGGACCAGTTGGTGTTGCCGTAGACCACCTGCACGGTGGTGCGGACCACGGGGGCCACGCCGGCCACGCCCGAGACGTCGGCGGCGATGGCTTCCGCGTCGGCTTCGGTCAGGTATTTGGCCGTGTCGCTCACCGAGGCGGCGGAGCGCTCGCGCATGACCGTCACCGAGTTGGTGCCCATGGAGGCGATCTGCTCGTCGATGACTTTGTTCGCGCCCGCGCCCACCGCGAAGGCCGCGATGACGGCGCCGACGCCGATGATGATGCCCAGCGTGGTCAGCATGGAGCGCGTTTTGTTCCGCCGCAGGGCTTTCAGCGCGGTCTTGAAAATTTCAGTGAAGGAAATCATGAGGCGTCAAGCTCCTTTTTTCAGCTTCTGGGATGTTCGTTGACGCGGTCTTCCAATATCATGCCGTCGCGGAACAGAAGCTCTCGTTTGGCGAAGGCCGCCACGTCGGGTTCGTGGGTGACCAGGATAATCGTGATGCCTTCGTCGCGGTTCAGTCTCTGGAACAGGGCCATGATCTCGTCGCTGGTCTTGGAGTCCAGGTTGCCCGTGGGCTCGTCGGCCATCAGGATGGGCGCGTGGTTCACGATGCCGCGGGCGATGGCGACGCGCTGCTGCTGGCCGCCCGAAAGCTGGTTCGGCTCGTGGTGAAGGCGGTCGCCGAGGCCCATGTGTTCCAGGGCTTCCTTGGCCCTCCTGTGCCGTTCTTTGGCGGGAACGCCGGCGTAGAGCATGGGCAGTTCCACGTTCTCCAGGGCGCTGGTCTTCTGGAGCAGGTTGAAGCCCTGGAAGACGAAGCCGATGGTGCTGTTGCGGATGGCCGCGAGCTGGTCGCGGTCAAGGTCGGCCACGTTGCGCCCGTCGAGGAAATACTCGCCCGAGGTGGGCTTGTCCAGACAGCCTAGGATGTTCATGGTCGTGGACTTGCCCGAGCCCGAAGGCCCCATCATGGCGACGAACTCGCCCTTTTCCACGGTGAGGTCGATGCCGTGGAGGATCTCAAGCTGTTCGTCGCCGAGGCGGAAGCTTTTCTTGATGTTCTTGAGCTGCACCAGAGGCATTTTATTTCTTCTCCGCTTTCAGGCTGACGCCGATGACGACCTTCATGCCCTCTTCGACGCCGGACAGGATCTCAGTGCGCTGTCCGTCGGTGACGCCCTTTTCGACCTCCACTTTGACGGGAGCGTTCTTTTGGAGCACGTACACCGCGGGCGCTTCGATTTCGGCGATCTTGGGCTTGCGCGAAGGCGGGGCGTCCTTGATCTCCGAGGCGACCACGGGGCGGAACCTCAGGGCGCTGTTGGGCACCAGAAGCACGTCCTTCTTCTCGGTGACCACCAGGCTCACGTTGGCGGTCATGCCGGGCATCAGGATCTCGTCGTCGTTGCTTACCTTGACGATCACCGTGTAGGACACCACGTTGTCGCTGGTGCTGGGGGAGATGCGGACCTGGGTGACCTGGCCGGAGAAGGTCCTGCCCGAATAGGCGTCCACGGTGAACTCGGCTCTCTGGCCGACCTTGACGCTGCCGATATCGGCCTCGTCAACGCTGACTTCCACCTGCATCAGCTTGAGGTCGCGGGCGATCTCGGCGATGCTGGGCGTCTGATAGCTGGCGGCGACGGTCTGCCCCTTGTCCACGTTTTTGGCGACGACCACGCCGTCCACGGGCGAATAGATCCTGGTGTTGTCCAGGTTGACCTGGCTCTTGCGCAGGGCGGCCTCGTACTGGGCGATCTTCGCCTTGGCCGCTTCCACGTCGGCGTTGGCCGTGGCCGCCGCCACTTCGTCGGCGTCCAGGTCGCTTTTGGCGATCAGGTCCTTGCGCGCCAGTTCGCGGGTGCGGCGCAGGTCCTTCTGGGCCTTGAGCAGGTTGGCCTGGGCTTTGGAGAGGTCGGCCTTGGCGGACAGGATGTTGGCCTTCGCCACGTCCACGTCGGCCTGCTGGCTGCGGGAGTCGATGACGGCGATGAGCTGGCCTTCCTTGACCTTGTCGTTGTAGTCCACGTAGATCTCGCTGATGGTGCCCGAGATCTGGGTGCCCACGTCCACGGTCTCCTCGGCGTTCAGGGTGCCTGTGGCCTGGATGATGCTTCTCAGGCTGCCGCGTTCCACCGCCGCCGTGCGGTAGCTCACGTCGGCCCCGTCGGCCTTCGTTTCGCCGTACCAGTACACGCCGCCGCCCACGACGGTCGTAATAAGAAGCAGCGTAAGGATTTTCTTCAAACTTTTCATGATCCTGAAACCTCCCCCATGGCCTTTTCAAGGCTGAGACGTGCCGCTCTGTGCTGATAGAGGCACGAAATGACTTTTGTCTGAGCCGTGGCGTACCCGTTCACGGCGTCGGAGATTTCCAGGCTGTCGCCCACTCCGGCTTTGTAGCGTCCAAGCGCCAGATCCAGCGTCTCCTTGGCCTGCCTCTCGGCGGCCTGGGCCGCCGAGATGGAAGCGGCGCTCTCGCGGAGGCTCTGCCAGGCTTTGCGCACGTCCAGGACGATATCCTGGGCCAACTTGTCGCGGTTCGCCTGGGCGACTTTCAGATCGGCCTTGGTCTGGGCTATTTTCGCTTTCGTCTGGCCGCCGTCGCCGAACTTGAATTCGAGGTTCAGCTTGGCGGTCCACTGGTCGTCGTCGAAGGCGCCGGCGCCGCCGAAGCTGTAGCCCGCCGAGGCCGTCAGGTCAGGCGCGTTGGTGAGCGACGCCGCTTTGATGTCGGTCTTCGCCTTCTGAACCAGAAGGTCCTGCGCCGTCAGGTCGGGACGCTTCTCAGCGGCCTGTTTCAGGGCTTCGTCGAGGGCGATGGTCCATTTCTGGTAGTCCAGTTCGTCGCTGACGGTCTCGATGTCCAGCGACGGGCTTCCCATGGCCGACGCGAGCTGGGCCTTGTACTGTTCCTGCGAGGACTCGGACTGGATCAGCGCCAGCTGGGCGTTGGCCAGGTCGGCTTCGGCCTTGGTGACTTCGATTTTGGCCTTGGTCCCCGCGGCGTAGTAGGCTTTTGCCCAGTCCAGGCGCTGCTGGTAGTTTTTCACCTGTTCTTTCAGCACGGCGATCTCTCGCGTGGCCTTGTTCAGGCCGTAATAGGCGTCTTTGACGTCGGCGATCACGGTGTTGCGGGTGTTGAGCAGCGTGGCCTCAGCGGCCTGTTTGGTGAGGCTGGCGCTTTCAATCGCGGATCCGCTCTTGCCCCAGTCGTAAAGGTTCTGAGACAACGACAGGCCCGAGTTCCAGTCTCCCGAGTTGTTCGATCCCGAGCCGGTTCTCGTGTAGGCGCCTGTGGCACTGGCCTTCATGCGGCTGCTCACCGCCGCCTGGGTGACCATGGCTTTTTTCGACTCCACGGTGCCTTCGGCCGCCGTCAGGCTGGGATGGTTCTGCAGGGCTGCGGCGACGCACTGCGTCAGGCTGAGCTTTTCGGCTCCGAGAGCCGCCGCCGCGCCGAAAGCGATCAAGCTGCCGGCCAGCGTTAAGGCGAGTATCTTCTTTTTCATGTCCTTCACCTCTGTGAATGTCCTTTTCTATCTCCCTGTAACTGTTAAAAGTTTACCGCCGCGGCATGGGAAAAGCATTGTGGAAAATAACAGTTTATAGTGGTGTAGTTTTGCACAATCTCAACGGAACGGTTCGAAAGGAGAGTCGTGGGGTATAATTTAAGACGAATTTGGAAGACCATTTTCAGGGGGGCGGTGCTCGGATGGATAACTGGACTGAAGCGCGGAGAAAGGAACTGATGTCGCTGTACGCGGAGCTGCCTCGGGAGGAGAAGGCGGCCTGCCGGCTTCTGGCGGCAGCCCTGGGGCCGGCGGAACTGCCTGAGCTGAGGCGTATGGCCGGCGGAATGGGCGAGCTGGAAGCCTTTTCTCAGCTGGACTTTGACCGTTTTCAGCTGGAAAGCCTCCTGGAAAAACTGCTGAATAGGGAGCTGGCGGAGAAGTTCGAGCGCGGCCGGGGCGCGGCGCTGTGGCGGTGCTCCCCGGCTATCTCGGAACTGGTCGTCCGCGAGTGCCTGGCCGAGGGGCTTTTCGAGCCGCTGTGCCGCTGCGTTGAAAGGGCGGTGAAGCTGCCGGATCTGCGCGAAGAGGCGGGGGAGAGGTTTCGGGTCTATCCGGAGCTGTTTCACTGGTTCTACTTTATGAGGAAATACTTTTATCTCGGCGATGGAGAGGGGGTCCGGGCGCTTGGCGGGGTGAAATTCCTGGACTCGCCGAATCTGCGCGCTTTTGGCCACCCTTTGATGAACGAGAGCCCGGCCTCGCTGTTTCTCGCCAACCCGCTGGATCTGGATCTTCTGAGAAACTATCCTTCCGAGGGGCGCGGCCGCTTTCTGAACTCGTTGTGGAACCAGCCTCTTTCACCGGAGGCTCGGCAGGAGCTTTTGAACATGCGGAAGGAGTTGTGCCTGCGCTCTCCTTCTGGAGACGACGCGGCCCGGTTTGTGTGGGAACTGTGCCAGCTGGGTCGTTTTCAGGAGGCGCGAAAGTACGCCGCGGCGCTGGACGGCGAAGAACGGGAGCTTTTCTGCGCGGTGGAGGCGCTGACCAGCGGCCACCTGCCCGAATCGAGAGCCCATTACGAGGAGGCGATGAAGCTTTGCGGCCAGCGGCAGGGCCTCAAAACAGCGCTGCCGCGCAGCGAATGGGCCCCCTTTTATATCCCGCTTCTGGCCGCCCTCGGCGAGACGCCCGCGAAGGTCGCCCGCGCCGCCGCGGAAGCCGCCGGCGGCGCCTATCTGAGCGAAGTCTATACGATGATGAAGGTCCTGGCGAAGGGAAATTGGCCGGCTTCGGAAAGCCGTTTTATGGAAGGGACCATCGCCGGCCTCTTCGATTTCTATCTCTTTCAAGGCAAGGGGCGTCCGTCCATCGCGAAGAGCTGGGACGAGTTCGCCTCTCCCAAGAGGATGACGCCGCCGGTTTTCTCGCCGCCGCTGGTCTTTTTCATCCTGATGGAAGCCTGGTGGGCCGTCCCGAAGGCGGCGGAGCGGTGGGCTCCATTTTATGATACGGTCGCGCAGGAGCTGACGGCGCGGGGCATGAGCTTTTTCGCGGGCGAGCTGGCGGCGATCGGCGACGCTCTGGCGGGACGCGAGCGTTCTTCCTGCGAATGGCACCCTCTGAAGGACCTGATCCAGACGGAGAAAAACTGGGAAAGCTCCCTGTCGGCGCTGGAGGCCCTGACGTCAGACAGGCCGGAGGCCGCACTGAAAAAAGGCGGCAAGCGGATCCTGTGGCTTGTGGATTGGATCGGTTCCGAGCCCGGCGAGGCGCTTCGAGTTAAAGTGACGCCGCTGGAACAGACCTTTCAGGCTTCGGGAAGCTGGAGCAAGGGGCGGAACGTGGCGGTCAAAAGGCTGGCGGGAGGGAACGAGAAACTCCTCTTTCTTCCCATGAAAGAGCGCCGGATCGGCGAGGCCATCGTCGAATACGAGGAGTGGGGCCATGCCGTCTTCGAAATGGACAGCCTGAAAGCCCTGGATATCCTGGCCGGAAGCCCCAACCTGGTTCGCGCTTCCGATCTGGCGCCGCTGGAAGTAGCCCGGGGCGAGCCGCAGCTTCAGGTCAAGCCTGTGGAAAGAGGCTGCCTCATCAAGCTGACGCCCGAAAACGAGAATGCCGCTCCGCTCCTGGTCACCCAGGAAGGTCCCCTGCGCCTGCGGCTGACCAGCTTTTCGCCCATGCACCTGAACATGCTTGCCATCCTCGGCGCCGGCGGACTGACCGTGCCCGACTCGGCGAAGGAGCGGACGTTGAAGGTGCTTTCAGGCCTGGCCTCCGTCGTGACGGTACAGTCCGAACTTGAAGGCGCCGAAGCCGAAATCCCCGTGAAGGAGAGCGACGGCCGCCTGCGCGCGCAGCTTACGCCGCTGGGCGAGGGGCTGTCGGTCGAGTTCGTGCTGCGCCCTCTGGGCGACGATGGGCCCTCCTGCCGCCCGGGCGGAGGCGGCGCGTCCCTGTTCGGCCTCCAGAAGGACGCCGCTGGGGCGGAGCAGCGCGTGCAGGTAAAGCGCGACCTGGCGGCGGAGGCGGAGGCCATGAAAAACGCCGCCGCGGCCTGCCCCGCTTTGAAGGAGGGTGAGCAGATTTCGGAAAGCCGCTGGCAGCTGGAAAACGCCGAGAACTGCCTGGAACTGCTCCTTCAGTTCCAGGCCCTGGGCGACGCGCTGGTCGTCGAGTGGCCCCGCGGCGGTTCCATGAAGGTCCGCGCCGAGCTGACGCCCCAGTCCATGCTGGGCGCGATTCAATCCAGCGGCCAGGACTGGTTCGCCCTTTCCGGCACCGTCATGGTGGATTCGAATCTGACGTTTTCAGTGCGCCAGCTGCTGAACCTGCTGAGAGAACGCAGGAGCCGCTTCATCCCCGTGGGCGAGGGGCAGTTCGTCGCGCTGACCAGGGAATTCCAGCGCCGTCTGGAGATTTTGGATTCTCTGGCCGACGGCAGGACAAAGGACCTGCGGGTGTCGCCGTTGGCGGCCTCCGCGCTGGAAGGGGTTTTCGAGCCCGGCGCGCTGGTGGGCGACGAAAAATGGCGCGCCCTCTGCGCCCGCGTCAAAGAAGCGCAGAAGCTGAACCCCGAAGTTCCGCGCACCCTGAAAGCGGAACTTCGCCCCTATCAGGAGGAAGGGTTCAAGTGGCTGGCCCGTCTGGCCCATTGGGGCGGCGGCGCCTGCCTGGCCGACGAAATGGGGCTCGGCAAGACACTGCAGGCTCTGGCGCTGCTGCTCCAGCGGGCGCCCTCGGGCCCCGCCCTGGTGGTGGCTCCCACGTCGGTCTGCGGCAACTGGGCCGACGAGGCGGCGCGGTTCGCTCCGACGCTGAATCTGATCGATTACCGCACGGCGGAGCGCGGCGAGGTCTTAAAATCCCTGGAGCCTATGGACGTGGTGCTGGCCTCCTACGGCCTGCTTCAAAGTGCGGCGGCGGACTTCGCGGGTGTCCAATGGCGCACGGTGGTGCTCGACGAGGCTCAGGCCGTGAAGAACATGGTCACCAAGCGCTCGGCCGCGGTCATGGACCTGAGCGGCGACTTCCGTATGATCATGACCGGTACGCCCCTTGAAAACCATCTGGGCGAGCTCTGGAACCTGTTCCGCTTCCTCAATCCCGGCCTGCTGGGATCGCTGGAGGGCTTTCAGAGGCGTTTCGCCTCGCCGATCGCCGAAGGCGACGCGGACGCGCGAAGCCGCCTCAAAAGGGTGATCCAGCCCTTCCTGCTGCGCCGCCTGAAAGAGCAGGTCCTGGAGGAACTGCCGCCGCGGACGGAAGTGACGCTGCGCGTGGACCTGAGCCCGGAAGAACGGGCGTTCTACGAGGCGCTGCGGCAGAACGCCGTGGAGGAAATCGCCGCCGCCGGCGAGGGAGCCGGCGGAGACAGGCGCTTCGCCATCTTCGCTCAGCTGATGAAGCTGCGCCGATGCTGCTGCAGCGTGAGCCTGGTGTCGAAAGACCTGGGGGCGGGGATCCCGTCGTCGAAGCTCGAGGCGTTTCTGTCGCTGACGGCGGACCTGCGCGAGGGCGGGCACCGCGTGCTGGTGTTCAGCCAGTTTGTGGACCACCTGCAGATCCTTCGCGAGGCTTTGGACGCGCAGGGCGTGACGTACCAGTACCTTGACGGCTCCACGGCCCCGCAGGCGCGCCGCGCCCGCGTCCAGGCCTTTCAGGCCGGCGAGGGCGACTGCTTCCTGATCAGCCTGAAAGCGGGAGGCACGGGGCTGAACCTGACCGGAGCGGATTACGTGATTCACATGGATCCCTGGTGGAATCCCGCCGTGGAGGACCAGGCGTCGGACCGCGCCCACCGCATGGGCCAGACGCGCCCCGTCACGATCTACCGCATCGTGGCGCGGAACACCGTGGAGGAGAAGATCGTGGAGCTCCACAGCGCCAAGCGCCGCCTGGCCCAGGACCTTCTGGAAAACAGCGCCTACCCGGCGGCGCTGGATCCCCGCGAGCTTCTGGAACTGATCCGCGAGCCGTGACGAGCTGAATGGTTTCAACGCTGAGGGCGCGAAGAGCGTACCGAGGGGCGCGGAGTAACCCCGAACAAAGGATAAATATTGTATGAGCATGAAAAAACGAGTGTCCGCGAGATTTCTCTCGAAATAGTCAATTTTCAGCGTTTATTTGTCCCAGAAGGGCATAGTTCCACGTGGAACATTTTTTGAGGCTGACGGACCCAGAGCGCCTTCGGCCTCCTTTTTCCTCTGCGTCCTTTGCTCCCTTGTCCTTCGTCTTTGCGTTGAAATCATTTGACCCCGGCTTTCAATCCCGATTTTACGTAGTTCTGTCTCTATTTGTTGCGTTTCTTTTATTTTTTAATGTATAATGAAAGGGAAAAGGGAAGCAGAACCTACGAGGAGGGATTGGCATGGCACGGGAAAAAGAGGTTACGTTGATCACCGGCGGGTGCCGCAGCGGGAAGAGCACCTTTGCCCTGCAGCTCGCGCAGGAATGGGAGGCGAAGACGTTCATCGCCACGGCGGAGCCGCTGGACGAGGAGATCCGCGCCCGCATCCAGAGGCACCGAGCGAGCCGCGGCAGCGGCTACGAGACCATTGAAGAACCCCGTTATCTTGACAGAGCCCTGAAAAGCGTGACGCGCGGCGTCTGCGTGATCGACTGTCTGACGGGCTGGGTCGGCAACCTGATGAAATACCGGGGCGATCCCGAGGACGAGAGCTATCCTGAGATCGACGCATTGATCGAGGCGCTGCGCATGCCGCCCTGCGAGGTGATCCTGGTCACCCACGAGCTCGGCATGGGCATGGTGCCCGGCGGATACTCCGAGCGCAAGTACCGCGATGTGGTGGGACGCATGAACCAGCGCATCGCCGCCCTGTCCCAGGCGGCCTATCTGTGTGTCAGCGGGCTTCCGGTGAGGCTGAAATAGCCCCTTGGGGCCCTCGGGGCGAAAGCAGAAGCGGCGGGGGCCGGCGCTTCTGCAGAATGGGAAGCGCCCTCTTTCAGATAGGCGAGATTTTATGAAATAAGCAGGAAAAACCTTCCTTTAGCGGCGGAGGTTTTTCCTGCTTATTTTTTTCGGCGCTTCCGCGGCGCTTGACCTTTTTTGCCCTTTTTGTATAATGAAAATCAGTTTTCGGTGCTAAGTATTATTAATGTTGGTTATGTATCGACAGAAGGAGCATTCCTCATGATTCTGGACACCCATATGCATACCATGGAATACTCGCCGGACAGCTTCCTGCCTATCGCTGAGGCCGTGGCGCGCGCCCGCGAGATGGGAATCGGCGGGCTGTGCGTGACCGACCACGACACCCTGGGCGCCGCGGAAGTGATCGGGCGCTGGCGGCGCGAATTCGGCTTTCCTCTTTTTCTGGGGGTCGAAGTCCTCACCACCGAGGGCGATTTTGTGGCTTTCGGGCTGGACCGCGCGCCGCGCCCGAGGGAAATCACGGCGCAGGAGCTGATCCGGCGCCTCGGCCGCCTAGGCGGCGCGGCGGTGGCGGCCCATCCTTTCCGCGACAACGGGCGCGGGGCTCGCGAACTGATCGGCAGCCTGCCGGGGCTGGCGGGCGTGGAGTGCTTTAACGGCAGCACGCCGCCCGCGGAAAACCTTCGCGCGCTGGGGCTCGCCCGGAAGCGGGGGGCCGCGGCGCTTGGGGCGGGTGACGCCCATTACCGCGAGCGCGTGGGCCTCTTCGCCACCCGGTTTTACGATGATCTGCGCGACGAGGCCGACCTGATTTCGGCGCTCCGCTTGGGGCGCTGCGAGCCTATGGCATGGGACGGGCGGCGCTTTGTGGACGCCGAGGCCTGGTGCGAGAGCCAGCTGCTGAAACAGGCCCAGGGAGCCGCCGGCTGAAAGACAAGCTCTTTTTGTTCCGGAACGTCCTTCGGCGGCCCGCCGATCGCGGGCTTTTGAGCCTCATAGATGTGGCTTTTGCGCGCCAATGTAATAGTGGTGTATACTTTTTCTTTCTGGAGGTCTTTTATGATGATTCGCAAGTTCGGAACCCTTCTCGCCGCTTTAGCGCTGCTGGCGGCTCCCGCCTTTGGAGCGGAGGCGGACAAAAAGGTCAGCATTTTCATCGCCTACACGGGCATCAAGCCCATCCTGGAGCAGTTTACGGCGGACACGGGAATCGCCGCGGACTATCTGGAGATGTCTTCGGGCGAAGTGCTGACCCGCCTGCGCGCGGCCAAGGGGAAGGCCCAGGCCGACGTGTGGTTCGGCGGCGGCCTGGACAGCTACGTGGCCGCGGCGAAGGAAGGCTTTCTGGAGCCCTACGTCTCGCCGGAGCGCAGCGTCTACGACCCCATGTTCTATAACGCCGAGGGCCTGTGGAGCGGCATCTCTCTCGGCGCGGTGGATCTTCTGGTGAACAGGGAGATCATGGCGAAGAAAAACCTGCCCATGCCCCAAAGCTGGGCTGACCTGACCAAGCCCGTCTACAAAGGCGAAGTGCTCATGGCCACGCCCGCCGTCAGCGGCACCTTCTACGCCATGGTCTGGGCGATTCTCCAGGGCTTCGGCGAGGACAAGGGCTGGGCCCTGCTCGAGGCTATCGACGCCAACGTTCCCTATTACTCGAAGCGCGGCGCCGAGCCGGCCAACAAGGTCAGTTCCGGCGAGGCGGCCATCGCCGTGGCTCCCTTCGACACCGGCGAAAGCCTGAAGGCGAAGGGCTACAAGGTCGCCACGGCGTTCCCCTCCGACGGCGTGCCGTGGTATATCGCGCCCGTGGCCCTCTTCAAGGGCGCGCGCAATCCCGAAACGGGCAAGGCCCTTATCGACTGGGTGCTTTCCGAGAAGGGGCAGGCCGCCCTTGCCAAGTACAACACCCAGGCGCCCGTCCGTCCCGGCGTGAAACTGGCTCCCGCGGTGCAGGCCATGCGCGATTCCAACCTGATGAAGACCGACGTGGTCCTGGGCGGCCAGGAGCGCAAGCGCGTCCTGGCGGTCTGGCAGGAGAAGTTTGGACACAAATAACATCGCAGCGCGAAGAGGACGCTCTCTCTCGGGCCCGGAGCTGGCGCTCTGGCTCGCCGTGGGAGGCAGCGTCCTCCTTTTTGTGCTGTGGCCCGTGGCGGCGGTGCTGCGCGAGAGCTTGATGCTGGACGGGAAGTTCTCGGCGGCGGCCTGGAAAGGGCTTTTTTCAAAAAACTGGACGCTGGTGCTGAACAGCTTCGCCGTGGCCCTCTGCGTCACGTCGGTCACGGCGCCTCTGGCGTCGCTTCTGGCGGTGAAGCTGCTCTACGGTTCGCCGCGGGGCAGGGGAGCGCTGGCGGGCATGCTGGTGCTGTCCACCATATCGCCGCCTTTTGTGGGCTCCATGGCCTATCTGATGCTCTTCGGGCGCCGCGGCCTGATCACCTGGCGGCTGCTGGGCCTGGAGTGGAATCCCTACGGCTTTCACGGCGTGGTCATCATGGAAAGCCTGTCCCTTCTGGGCGTGGCGACCCTTCTGGCTGCGGCGTCCTTCCGCCAGGTGGACGGGGCTTTGGAGCGGGCCTCTCTCGATCTCGGGGCGTCACCGCTGAGCACGCTGAAAAACGTCAGCTTTCCTCTGGCGTTCCCCGGGATCGCCTCGGCGGCCATGATGATCTTTGTGCGCTCCCTGTCGGACTTCGGAACGCCGCTTTTCGTTGGCGGGCGCTTTCAGGTGCTCGCGTCCAGGGCTTATAACACATTGATCGGCGTGGGCGATTTCCCTCTGGCCTGCGCGATGAACGCCCTGCTGCTCCTTCCGTCGCTGGCGCTTCTGATAGCGCGTCGTGGCGGCCGCCAGAGGCATTTCTCCCTGCGCCTGGCGGCGGGAAGGCGCTCCCTGCGGCTTACGGGGCCGGCGGCCTGGCTGTCCGAAGCGGCGGCCGCCGGTTTTACGGCGATCCAGGTTCTGGTCTACGGACTGATCTTCTGGGGCAGCGTGATGAAGACCTGGGGCGTGGACTTCTCCCTGACGGCGGAGCACCTGTCGGGGCTGTGGAACTTCCGCGGCGACAGCTACGCCCGCAGCCTGATCTGCGCGCTGGCAGCGGGGCTGGGCGGCGCGCTGTTCGGCGCGGCGCTCGCGCGGCTTATGGACCGTTCGCCGGCCTGGCTGAGCCGGGCGGCGCAGGTGATCGCCGAGCTGCCCTACCTTCTGCCGGGAACCTTCTTCGGCGTGGGGTACCTGCTGGTGTCGTCGTCGCTGCCTTGGGAGGTCCCCGCGGGGTTTCTGATCGCCATGAACTGCCTTTTCCGCCAGCTTTCGCCGTCGCTGCGTTCGGCCCAGGCGGGGCTGTCTCAGGTGAATCCCGAGCTGGAGCTGGCGGTGCGCGACCTGGGCGGCGGCCCCCTGCGGGTATTGGGCGACATGCTTCTGCCGTCGCTGCGCCCGTTTATGCTTGTGTCCTTCATCAACGCCTTCAGCGCGGCCATGACGACCACGGGGCCCATCATCTTCCTGGTCAGCCCCTACGCGAAGGTGGCGTCTATCGAGCTGTTCGACTCCATCAACAGCGGCGATTACGGCGCGGCCACGGCCATGGCGTCGCTGCTGATTTTAAGCGTCCTGGCCGTCAACGGGCTGGCCTGGTTCATCTCTGAAAGGAGGCGCTGAATTTTGCTGGTTCTTGAAAACCTTTCTCTTCATTACGGCCCCCTGGCCGCTCTGGACGGGCTGAACCTGGAACTGCGCCAGGGCGAGCTGCTGACTCTCCTGGGGCCGTCGGGATGCGGCAAGACCACCACGCTTCAGGCGGCCGGAGGCTTCATCTTTCCCGATGGCGGCCGGGTGCTTCTGGACGGGCGCGACATCACACGGCTGCCGCCTGAAAAGCGCCCTACGGCGACGGTCTTTCAAAGCCACGCCCTTTTCCCCCACATGACCGTGGAAGAGAACGTGGCCTACGGGCTGAGGGTGCGCGGCGTTCCCCGGACGCGGCGCGGGGCTCTGGCGGGCGAGATGCTGGAGCGCGTGGGCCTGGGCGGCTATGGAAGCGCGCGCGTTCAGGACCTTTCGGGCGGCCAGCAGCAGCGAGTGGCGTTGGCTCGGGCGCTGGTCCTCAACCCGCGGGTGCTGCTGCTCGACGAACCTCTTTCGAGCCTCGACGCGCGGCTCAAGGTGAGGATGCGCCGCGAAATCCGGTCACTGCAGCGCAGCCTGAACATCACGGCGCTCTACGTGACTCACGACCAGGAAGAGGCTCTGTCGATCTCCGACCGCGTGGCGCTGATGAGGCAGGGGCGCATCGTGCAGACGGGCAGCCCCGAGGAGGTCTATTTCTCGCCCCGCGATGATTTCGTGGCCGATTTTATCGGCGGTGCCTTCCCCCTGGAAGTGGACGGCGAACGGCTGCTGCTCCGCCCCGATCAGGTCCGTATCTGCCTCGGGGGAGAACGGCGCGGCGTGCTGAAAGAGCGGGTCTTTCTGGGCGCGTCGGTGGATTGGATCCTTCAATGGCAGGGCCAGCGCGTCCGCGCCTCCTTCCCCAGTTCAGACGAGGCTGCCGTCCCCATCGGCGCGGAGGTGGCCTTCCGAATCTGCCGTGGCGTCTGAGCCCCTGCGCGTGTCCTGCCGCTCTTTGCTATAATGGATTGGCGCCCTCGGCGCGGAGAGGGGAAAAGGGCTATGCACGACATCTGGAACCCGTGGCATGGCTGCCGGAAGATCAGCGAAGGCTGCCAGCACTGCTATATGTATTTTCTTGACAAGATGCGGGATCAGGACGGATCGCGCGTCTACCGGACCGACGGCTTCGACTACCCGCTGCGCCGCGACCGCCATGGGCGCTGGCGGGTCAAGAGCGGCGAGACGCTCCGCGTCTGCATGACCTCCGATTTCTTTTTGGAGGAAGCGGACTCCTGGCGCGACGAGGCTTGGGAGATCATGAGGATTCGCCGCGACGTGAAGTTCTTTCTGCTGACCAAGCGCCCCGGCCGCGTGAAAAGCTGTCTGCCCCAAGGCTGGGGCAGCGGCTGGGAGAACGTGATCTTCAACGTGACCGCCGAGAACCAGCGCCGCGCCGACGAGAGGATCCCCCTGCTGCTGGAGCTGCCCTTCAAACACAAAGGCGTTATGGTCGCGCCCTTCATCGGGCCCGTGGATATCTCCAGGTATCTCGCGCGCGGCCAGATCGAGAGGGTGACCTGCGGCGGCGAGAACTATGACGGCGCGCGCCCCTGCCATTACGACTGGGTGCTGTCCCTTGGCGCTCAATGCCGCGCGGCGGGCGTGACCTTTACCTTCATCGAGACGGGGACGAACTTCGTCAAGGACGGCAAGCTCTATCACATGCCGAAGAAGAGCCTTCAAAGCGAGATGGCCTTTAAATCCGGCGTGAGTTTTGCCGGAAAGCCCGTGAAGTTCCGCCTGACCTCGGAGCTGGGGTTCCCCATCGACGAGAAGGAACTCTACGTTCCCCATTTCTGCTCCCGCTGCGCCCGCTGCGGAAGCCGCCCCATCTGCAACGGATGCAGCGGCTGCGGAAAGTGCGGGGCGCCGCGGGACGGAGAATGAAGAAGGGCGCTTGAAAGGATCCCCTAGAGGATCTTTCCAAGCGCCCTTCTTTTATACTCGTTCTCGGCTGAACTGACTATGCTCCTTTTTCTACGACCTCGCTTAATCTAACAGCCGGTCCCTAATTCCCCATTGACGTGCTTAATATCAAATCGAAGAGCCACGTCAAAAGATTTTAACGCAAAGAGCGCAAAGGTTCGCAAAGGAAAAACTTGAAAGGCTTTTAGAACCGCAAAATCAATCAAAATATACAAATTGCCATCATCCTAATTCGTTTTTTTTGTTAATAATTTAGGTCTTGCTTTTCCCTTGCGTTGAAATCCTTTGACTTTGATCTTCAGTCTGATATTAAGCACGTTGAATGCAAATTAATATAATGAGTATTACAGCAGCGGTTTCTGATGCAGCACCACGCCGCCGGGACGTCGGTCGGTGAGCTTGCCGTCGCGGTCACGCTGCCTCCTCATGGTGAAAACAAGAGTCCTTTTTCCTTGAGGGCGGAAGGACTCTTGTTTTTGGGATCCTATTTCTGCGTGAACAGATCTACTACGCGCTGCTGCTCTTCGGTGGCAGTCTTACCGGCGCACATGCCAATCAGCATGCCCACAAGTCCAAACCCTAGGGCGATAAAGACTGAGTGAACGCCGAAGGGCATTTTGTTTAACTCCCAAAAGATCACGCCCACCCCTGAAAACACTATGGCGAGGACTGCGGAGAGGCTCGTGGGCTTTTTGGAAATAAAGCCTCCATAGAGAGGTACAAACAAACAAGCCTGCATTGTATAGGTGATGAGGATCCACTTGATAACCTGCGGCACAAAGCGTACCAGGATAAAACCAATGCTGGCGACCGCCAGAATAAAGAACTTGCTCAAAAGAACCAATTTTTTGTCCGGTATCTGAGGACAGTGATCTTTTACCAGATCCACAGAGAAAGTCATGCTGGCTGAAATGAGCATGGAGTTTGCCGTTGTCAGAATAGCTGCGACGATAGCGGCGCTGTAGATGACGGAGACGATGGGATTCAATCCAGACAGAAGTTTGACGATGACCTGATCTTCCGACGTGATCGATGTGCCGTAGATGACTCTGGCGCTCAGTCCCATGAGGGAGATAAGGAAGATCAGAGAAATGCTGACGGCAACAGCCACGCAGAAAAGGGCTTTTTTTGCCTCAGCTTCAGATCGGCACGCGTTCAATTTCTGTATGATTGTGGACTGGCTCACGGTCACCATCAACATTAAAGACAATACATATCCAAACATCTTGAAGGGCGGAATGTTGGGGGTAAAGGGATTGAGCAATGAAGGATCAAGCTTTGAAAGGCCTGCGAAACCGCCCGCATGCTGATAGGCGAGGATGCCTACGATGAAAACACCGGCAATGATCAAAAAGGACTGGACCAGATCGGCATAGGCGACACCTTTGAGTCCCCCCAGGGAGGCGGAGACAATAAACAAAAGCAGGCCGAAAATCATGGCCGTATCCCTATCAAGGCCCACATAACCGTTCATGATAGCGGTGAAGGAAGCCAGCATGGCGCAGTAGACCGCGAAATCGGCGACCAGGTTCATTATTGAGACGGCGATCTTTGCAGTTCTTCCGTAGCGAACTCTGAAGATATCGCCGACGGTAAAAAGTCCTAGACGTTTGATTCTGGCGCCTGCATACAGGAGCAGAAACAGATAACCGGCGAAAATGCCGAAACTCATCCATCCCCATTCCATGCCAATAGTGTAGTAGCGCCCTACATAGCCGATCATGACGCCGCCGCCGATCATAGCTGCAAACATGGTTCCGGCGATGATGTACCACGGCAGAGTGCCGCCGCCGAGAGCAAAGTCCTTATAACTCTTCATCTTGCTTCCCACATAACCTACGAAGACCGTGACGATCAGCAGATAGGCGGGAATGACAAATAAAGCTGTTCTGTTCATGTTCTTTCCTCCTCTGGATTATAAAACTTTGCCGAGCCCCTTTGCCTTTAAGACGCCGTTTTCATAGGCCAGTTTTCCGTTGACGAAAACATATTTCATACCAGCGGTGACTCGTTTGGGATGCTGATAGTCCGCTTCATCATGAAGCTTCTCATAGTCAAAAACTGTGATATCGGCGTCCAGCCCCTCTTTAAGGGCGCCCTTGGACGGCATACCGAGACTTTGGGCCGGCAGGAGAGTCATTTTATAGATCATCTCTTCGAGGCTCATCAGTCTTCGCTCCTTGACGAAATGGCAAATTGCTCTGGGGAAGCAAGCCAAGCCCCTTGGATGGGTTGGATCCTCCGCTCTTTTAACGATTCCGTCGCTGCCCGGCATTGTGTAAGGGTAGGAAATAATGCGTTCCATATCTTCCGCGCCCATAGCAAAGAATGCGCCTGTGCCGAGGCCATCATTCTGGAGCAGTAAATCGAAATAGGTCTCAAATTCATCCTTTCCTAAAGTTTGGGCGTAATCAGAGATGAGCTGCCCGTCAGCTTCAGGTGTCTTGGGTGTTCCCGTCACAAAAACGCCTTTAAAGCCGCCGCAGTTATGATAGAAGTTATCGAAAGGAATTTTGGGGTCAATCATTTCCTCTTTTATTTCTGCGCGTTTGACCGGATCCCGCAACATTTTGACGAGGCCAGGAATGCCCGTTGCCAGATATTGAGGAGGAATCAGCACATTTAGATGGGTCATGCCGGCTTCATAGGGGTACTGATCAAGTGTGATCTTCATTCCCGACGCGCGGGCTTCGTCCACGAGGCGAAGAGTCTCTTTGGACAGGCCCCAGTTTTTACTTCCTGCTACTTTGTGATGGGAAATCTGGAGAGCTGTTCCTGCTTCTCTGGCAATATGAATGGCTTCTTTCACCGATTTAACCACATCAAAGGATTCATTGCGCATATGGGTGACATACAGGCCTCCATATTCGCTGACTACTTTGCAAAGCTCGACCAGTTCTTCCGTATCAGCATAGACGCCCGGAGCATAGATCAGCCCGGTGCTCATACCGAGGGCGCCGTTTTCCATGGCCTCGCGCAGCATGGACTTCATGAGTTCCATTTCCTCTGCAGAGGGCTTTCTGTCCTCGTATCCCATGACTGCTATACGCAGTGTGCCATGTCCTACGAGGAAACGGCAGTTGAGATAGAGCTCTTGTTTTTTTACGCAGTCCCTGTACCCCTTGTAAGTGATGTACTGACTGATGTCTTCGGGTGCAGAGATCATGAACGACTCCACATATTTCAGCAGTTTGTCAATGTTTTCCGCAGACACGGGCGCCATTGAAATACCGCACTGTCCCACTACTTCTGTCGTTATGCCCTGAGAAAGTTTGGCAAAACTCGGGAATTCGTGTCCCAGAACGATATCACCGTGAGAATGGGCGTCAATGAAGCCAGGTGTAATATGCAGGCTGCGGCAGTCGATCACCTTTTTTCCCTCAAGGTTATCCTGCGTTCCCACGTATGCGATTTTGCCGTCTGTCAAGGCCACGGAACCACGGAAACTCCGAGCGCCCGTGCCATCGATAATCAAGCCATCTTTCAGCACTATATCGTACATTGCAAACATCTCCTAAAGGATATATTTTCTAAATTTTAGCATCTTTGCATTTGTTTTGTCAATGTCAAATTCAGTACATCATAATATTCGATATAAATTAGAATTAAACTAAGGCTATGTAAAAAACACGATAACCAAAATTTTTGTTCCTCCTCGTGTCCTTCCTTATTTCTTTAGTGATAAAACTCGGAGTTAGCGCAGTCGGAATGGCCTGTAGGAGATTTTCAAAGCGAGTTGCGCAGGCCGCAAAGGCTAAATATATATGAGCGATCAGGTTTCTGCGAGCTGGTCAAACATACCTGATATTGAGCCATTGTTTATTCTGTGAGAATTGGTATCATACTAATTTCCCATTGACATGCTTAATATAAAATCGAAGAGCCGCGTCAAAAGATTTCAACGCAAAGGGCGCAAAGGTCCACAAAGGAAAACCTTGAAAGACTTTTAGAACTGCAAGATCAAGCGAAATTTATAAATCTCCATCATGTTAATTCGGTTTTTAGTTAATAATTTAGGTTTTGTTTTTCCTTTGCGTCCTTTGCGCCCTTTCTGTTCAGCCTCATATATTAGGAGATAAAGGAATGCTCTCAAAGTTCCTCAAGAAAAGCCTGACATTATTCCCTACATTGAATAGAATACCGCTGTGGAGTTAGTGG
>SFDM01000030.1 GCA_004558205.1 Pyramidobacter piscolens | reverse complement strand
CGGCGCCGAAGTCGTCTTCGAGGCGACGGAGTGCTTCGTCTGAACGGCCGCTGGAGCCATGGACCTGCAGAACCAGCAGCGTGTCATCGACATGTCTGAGAAGTACGGTGCGGAAAACTGCGTGGTCATTTTCGGTTCATCCGACGCTGAAGGCGCGGAGATTTACGCCGAAACCGTGACCAATGGAGATCCCACCTATGCAGGACCTTTGGCCGGCGTCCAGTTAGGACTCGCCGTTTACGATATTTTTGACGAAGAAATTCGCGCGGAAGCCGATCCCGCAGCCTGGGAAGAGCAGATTTCCATGATGGAAATGGTGCTCGATCCCGAAGCTCTCGCCGCCGCCGTTAAGGGCATCCGCGAGCAGTATTCCAAGTATCATCTGTAAAAAAACGCCACAAAAATGAAGGAGCCTCGCCGCGGATGCGGCGAGGCTCCTTCGTTTCCGAGTGCGTCATCCCGTACCAAAATTACTCCAGCCAACAGGATTTCTAATTGCCTTTCATCGCATTTCCTTTTCAGTGCCCTTATGCTATTATTATCTATATACACTATGCGGAAAAGCACCTTGAAACAGGGAGAAACAAGGACTTTTCCGAGAAAATGGATGGAGAGATAGAAATATGAAGGCGTTAGTAAGAAAATTCAAGAATTCCATCATGTTTCTGTTTAAAACGCTGCTCGTTGCGACGACCGCCGGCATTTACCTGCTAGGCTACAAGCGCTACTACGAAGTGGACGAACTGATGTTCAAGGACAACTACGTGATCGGCGTTATCTACCTGCTGGTCCTGATGGCTCTCAGCCTTTCCTACAGCAGCTACCGCATCGGCATCCTGCGTCTGAGGGAACTGATTTACTCCTTTACGCTCGCGGTGATCCTCTCCAACTTCACGGCCTGGGCGCAGCTGAGCCTGATGCTTCACTACTTCATCAGCCTCCCGCCGCTGCTGTTCGTCACGGCGATACAGCTGACGGCGGCAACCCTTCTCTATATCGCCGCCAACTGGGCCTATTTCAAGCTGAACCCAGCGCAGAACGCCGTCGCTATCCTTTCGGATCCCGAAGACGACGAGCGGGTCCTGAAAAAATTCGCCACCGAGGGGAAACGCTATAAGATCGTCCAGTACTGCCACGAACGCGACGGCTACGACGCCGTCAAAAGGGCGATCGACCGGCAGCCTCTGGTGCTGATGCTCGGACACGGCAGCCCCACGCTGAGATCGGTGGTCATCCGCCATTGTTACGAGACGAACAAGCGCTTGCTCATGGTTCCCACGGTGGACGAAATCTTCATCAACGGCGCCGTGAAGTGCCAGATCGACGACATTCCCAGCTTCCTGTTCCGCAACCGGAGCATGACCAACGAACAGCGCATGACAAAGCGTCTGATCGACGTGGTCCTGTCCGCGTTAGCGCTGCTCGCACTGGGCCCCCTGATGCTGGCCGTCGCGGCGGCGATCCGCCTCTACGACGGCGGCCCCGTGTTCTACAGGCAGATCCGCGTGACCGAAAACGGGCGGAAGTTCCAGCTCTTGAAGTTCCGCAGCATGATTCCCAACGCCGAAATGAAAGGCGCGGAAATTGCCAGCAAAGACGACCCGCGGGTCACCCCCATCGGGCGAGTGATACGGAAATGCCGCGTCGACGAACTGCCCCAGCTGATCAACATCCTGAGGGGCGAGATGTCCGTGGTGGGCCCCCGTCCCGAGCGGCCGGAGCTGACCGAAAAATACTGCGCCATCTTCCCCGCCTTCCGCTACCGCCTAAAGGTGAAAGCGGGACTGACGGGCTATGCACAGGTCTTCGGGCGTTACAACACTGTCTTCGAGGACAAGGTGAAACTGGATCTGCTCTACATCGAGAATTTCTCGCTGATGTTCGATTTCTATCTGATGCTCTCGACCATTAAAGTGCTTTTCATGCCTTCAAGCTCTGAGGGCATATAATACTATTTTGCAATAAAAACGCAAAATGGACACGGAGGGGCCGACCCGAAGGGTATCCACCAAGCAAGTATAGGCAGGCCGAACAGGCCGAGTATGTCTTTAGCGACTGCATGGCCCCTCGGGCCGGCCCCGGACGTTAAGTTCAGCTGTTCTATTGATAATTAGTATAAAAAGGGGCTCCCCGAAAAAAAACGCCGCACGCGCCGTTTTTTCCGGGGAGCTTTTTTGAGGTTATTCCGCTTTCGCTTCCAGAGCGCTTAAAGCCTCGATCACGGCGTGGATTGAATCCAGCGCGTCCTGAGGCAGCGCGTCGATGCCGCCCTTGGCGTCGGCGCGGCTGCTGATGAATTGGTAGCGGTCGTTCATGTTGTGCAGGAGCCCCAGGATATAGGCCTTGTCCTCCATGTTCACGTCGAAACCGGCGATCGGCATGTACTCCATGCCTGGGATGGAACCGAAAGGCACGAAGTTCGCCCGTTCCTCCACGATGGCCTCAATGATCCCGAAAGTGTGCCTAGGCGTCACCTTGACGCCCATAAAGTCGCCCGTGTTCAGGATATAGCAGGCCACGCCGTCCTCGATCAAGGCCTTGAAACGCTCGTAGTCCTGCGACAGAGGATAGGTGCGGAAGGGGTTGGCATAGCTCTCGATGACCAGAGCGTTCCTGTCCACACCCTTCGCCAGATGTTCGGCGGTGGTGCGGCGGGTCGCCAGCGTGGCGCCCATGGCAGAAGCCAGAGAAGCTCCCGTCAGGCGGACCACCGGCGGAAGCGTGGGATCCTTCATCAGCCAGCAGATCGCGTTCAGAGGCTCGTCGATGCGGTCCACGCGGTTCTTCGTCCACAGCCGCGACTTGATCGCACGGCCGTTGCCATTGCGCAGGTCGCCCGTGACGGCCATCAGCTTGCCGTCGGCGTTGTGGGTGACGCCGCAGTTCTGGACCGTCAGCAGGTATTTATTGTCCTCACAGCCCATGGGGTAATCCTGAAGCTTGTCGAAATAGGTGGGCTCCATGGCGATGGCGTAGCGTTCCTTCACGTTGACGATAAAGGCGTCGTCGTGAAGCACCATCACGTCGTATTTGCCGTCGTGCTTGGCGTGGGTGATCGTGGATTTGCCCGATCCCGAGAGGCCGAACACGCCCAGGACAAAGCGCCCGCCGTCCTCGCGGGTGAAACGCTTCAGGCCGCCGTGGCAGGCAGCGTAGCCGTGGCGCGCCGCGGCGCCCCAGGCAAGGGTCAGCGTCCCCTTTTTCAGCTCGCCGAAATAGCGCATGCCCAAGATGGCCGCGCAGTTCTGCTCGGGAGAGAAGAACGCCAGCCCCAGGGGGAAGTCGGGATCGCGCCAGTAAGGATCGGCATAGACCAGGATTTCACCTTCGCCCTCGATGACGCGGGAATTCTTGTAGACGTTGCGGGTCACGGGGTCCAGAAACTGGAAATTCAGCATCCAGCTCAGCAGGTTGTTCTCAAATCCCTCGGGGATCAGCAGCCGCGCGCGGATCATAAAGTCCTTGTCAAGGCCCACCACGGTTTCGGCCTCGTAGAACTTCCGTCCCCGGGCGTTGAAGATGGCCTCGCGAAGCACGCCGCAGAGCTTCGTCACATCGGCGTCGGGCGTGCCCACGATCCGCCTGGCGGCCGCGCAGCGCCCCACCACGCTGCCGTCGTTGAAGAGCAGCACGTTCGACCCCGCGGGCAGTCCCTGCTCGTCGGGCTTGTAAATCGGCATAGCTGTCAGCTCCACCGTGCCGGGCGTCTTCCGCGCCATGTCATAGGCCTGCGCGATGCTGTCAACGCGCACCACGTTGTTCTCATAAAAGGCCGTTTCCACCGTCGTTCTCACCGGCAGTTTATGCAGAGTCTTAAAAAGATCCATATTCTCAAAAAATTCTTGTTCAACCATTGTCCTTACCCCTCTCGCAGGACTGTCGCAGAGCTTCCTCAAGTGCCCTTCGCGCGTCGCTACATTGTCAAAAACTTCAGAATCCGATTTGATTCTATTGAAAAAGCGGCGGTGCGTCAACTGCGATTTTGCTTCTTTCCAGACCATTTTTATGGTAATATGGGGCAGAAAAAGCTGAAGGAGGAATGTTCATGAAAATTGCACTTATCCAGATGAAAGTTTACCCTAAAAAAGAGGATAGTCTGGCCGCCGCGGAAAAATACGTCGAGCAGGCCGCCGGGCAGGGCGCCGATATGGCAGTGCTGCCCGAGATGTTCAACTGCCCCTACGAGACGCGCAACTTCCCAACCTACGCGGAGCCCGAGGGCGGCCCCTGCTTCAGCGCCCTGTCGCGCTGCGCGGGGGAGAACAAAATCTGGCTCGTGGCCGGATCCATGCCCGAAAAGGACAACGCGGGGCACGTCTTCAACACCTCCTTCGTCTTCGACCGCGAAGGGCGCCTCCGCGCGCGGCACCGCAAGATGCACCTCTTCGACATCGACGTGAAGGGCGGCCAGCGCTTCAAAGAATCGGAGACGCTGACGCCGGGCGGCGATGTGACGGTCTTCGACACGGAGTTCGGCCGAATCGGCCTTGGAATCTGCTACGACATCCGGTTCCCCGAGCTGAGCCGCCTGATGGCCGACGAAGGAGCCCGCGTGATCCTTTTCCCCGCGGCCTTCAACATGACCACCGGCCCCGCGCATTGGGAGCTGACCTTCCGCGCCCGGGCCCTGGACAACCAGGTCTACGCCGTGGGCGTCTCGCCAGCCCGCGATATGGACGCCTCCTACCACGCCTATGGAAATTCCATCGCTGTATCGCCCTGGGGCGAGGTGGTTGAGCGCCTCGACGAAAAGGAGGCCATGAAGATCGCCGACCTCGACCTGTCGCGCGTCGACGCCGTACGCGAGCAGCTGCCTCTGTTGGCGCAGAGACGGAAAGACCTTTACCGGCTCGAAAAGCACCTTTGATACTACTTCGCATTCAACATGCTTAATGCCGGACCGAAGATCAAAGTATTTCAACGCAAAGGCTGAACAGAAAGGGCGCAAAGGACGCAAAGGGAAAATAAGACCTAAATTATGAATTAAAAAGAAAGTTAAAATGACGAAATTTTATATATTTTAATTGATTTTACAGTTCTAAAAGTCTTTTAAGGTTTTCCTTTGCGAATCTTTGCGCCCTTTGCGTTGAAATCTTTTGACGTGACTCTTCAATTTGACATTAAGTACGTCAATGAGGAATTGGTATGAAATTTCACCGCCGGCGGAAAATGTTCCACGTGGAACAATGCCCTTAAAAGGAAATATCACACAAAAAGGAGAGTTCCCCTTGAAAATCTCGAGGGAGCTCTCCTTTTTGTTATGTGCGATACTCTTTATCGACAGAAATAAAATGAGTGTCTTTTGAGGGGGCGACCCTAGGGGCATCCACAAAGCGTGCTGCGCAGGCCGAAGGCCCGAGTATGTCTGAAACGACTGGATGCCCTTCGGGTCGTCTCCTTCGAGTCGTTAATTTAGCTGCTTAATGGCCAAGGAGTCTGATCTGCGCCCTTTTTCCGCCGCTTCTGAAACGCGCTTTACAGCAGGACGAGCCCCGGCCGTCGCGCGCCGGGGCTCGTCATTCTTTTCAGCTGGCTATTTCTGCTTCACGTAGAGCCGCAGATCCTTCAGGAAACGCTGCACGTCCTGAAGCTGCATACGGCCTGTGACAGTGAAGATGCGGCCGTCCCATTTCTCGTCGGAAACAGCCACGTTCCGCGCGATGCCGCGGACCTCGCTGGAAACCCGTTCGTTCTGCACCTCAAAATCCTTCATGGCCGTAGCGGACTGAACTACCGCGCCTTGAAGGAACTCGATATATTTGCGCTGCATGTCGGCCATGGCGGCGCGCCGGGCAAGAAGCCTGCCCTGAGGGGCGCTCTTGCCCGCTGGGGCCGCGCCTTCGCCGCTGATTTCCACAAAGCCCTGTTCCCAGTCCACGCGGGAGATCATGGCCTCGTCGAAGTCGATCTGGCGAAGCTCAGGATAGAGGTCCTCCGACTTTGCGGCGGGAACCTCATCGGCGGCGGGAGCTTGTGAACTCTCCGGTTCGGCGGCGTCAGACGCCGCAGGCGCCGAATCACCGGCTGCAGCGCTGGACGTCGCCGGCTTCACCTTTAAATGCTTCGACAGCTCGGGCGTGTAGACGTTGACGCTCACGCTCCTGCCGTCTTCGCTGGTCCAGCTGCTGCTGTCCACGCCGGGAGGCAAAAATCCCTTCACGGTCCCTTTCATGGAGGAGACGAAGGCCGCGAGGACCGCGTCGGCCTGGATGCGGGATTTGCGCTGAGCGACCAGCTTATCCTGGGGCGTGGAATTGCCGTCGGCGTCCTTTTTGACGTTGGCGCTGCCAAAGGAGACCACCGCCTGGCTTTCCGTCCCGGGAATCTGCTCCGCCCTCGCGCCGGCAGCGGAAACGCCTTCTTCTTTGGCGTCCTCCATGATCTGTCTCGCGCCGGACTGAAGAGCCGCCGGGTCGACGGCTTGCTTTTTCGCCTGCCCCGCCGCGGGAAGCGCCAGCAAAACCACGGCGCACAGCGCGGCGCCGGCGATGGATCTGAAAAAGGATCCTTTCATGACCTCATTCCTCCTCACTGTTTCTGCCAAATACCGCTCACAGTGTCCTGAGCCACGTCGCGGATTTCCACGCCGAGCTGTTCAAGGACAACGGCCAGATCGTCGGCAGCGCCGCCCACGACCACGTCGAGCAGCAGTGTTCCGCTGGAGAAATTCCTCTGATACACCGACACCACGTCGGCGTTCTCTTCCAGAGAGGCTTTCAGCTTTCTCGAGTCGCCGAAGGAAATGTTGTCCACCGTGACGGTTACGGTACGGCCAGCGAGAGCGCCCGAGCGGCCGTTGACAAGGCTGTAAGCCAGGTTGTAGGCCAGCTGGTCCGCCGTGGCTTTCGCCGCGGCCGTCATGGCCTTATCGGCCGCGGCACCCTGGGAGACGCCCTGGCCTTTGCTGTCGGCCAGAGCTTCGGCAAGGATGTGAGCGTTCTGCGCAGAAATGGCTTTCAGCTGCACGCTGCTCTGCACGGCGTAGATCGGGATGCCTTCCACTTTCTGCTTCGCATAGAGAGCGTTGTTGACCTGGGCGCTCAGAATCACGTCGGCCCCTGTCGCCGAAACGAGGGTCCTCAGCGCCTGAGGGTTGCCCCGAAGGACTTCCTCTTTCAGCTGGGGCGCGTTCAGGGCCGCGATCTGGGCGCTGTCGAGCATCATATAGCCCGCTTTATGGAAAATCTTCGAGACCTCGTCGCCGGCGCGAATCGCCGGGGCGGACTGGCCGTCGAAAAATCCGCTGACCAGAAGCACCACGCGGGGATTGCCCATGGCGTCGATCAGCGCGGGGCCGAGAATGCCGCCCAGCGCGGCCGAAGCCACCTTGCAGCGCGCCGAGATATGGTACAGGTCGCCGCGGACCTCCTCTTCGATCACTTCCATGTCGCTGACCACGCCCTGGGACTGGGAGAAGACTTTATCGGAGATCACCTCGAAGTCTTTCATCTTCGTCGCGCCCTGAACGAAGGCGCCGATGCCCTTTTCCACGGCGTTTCTGTAGAGATCGCGTTTTGCCGCGGCCCTCGCGGCAGACGTGTCGTTATCCCTGACGGCGGCTTCACCTTCCGCCTCCACGACGACAAAATCGGAAGGGCCGGCCGCCAAGGCTGCACTGAAGCTGAAAGCGGTTATCAAAGCCGCAAGACACAGGGACCGGAAGCGCAGCATCATGATCGCCCGCCTCTGGCTACATGCGCCACAGGACGACGGCGACGGAGCAGCTCTTCTTGAAGGGCTGATATCCCGCCAGTTTCGCCGCGTCGGCGTTGGAAAGCACCAGATCCACGTTGCCGTTGGTCAGGCGGCGGACTTTGACGGTGATGAAGTTGGGCCCCAGCATCCCCAGGCCCTTGGCGTAGTTGATGTTGTCGTGATACTGGCACAGGCCCGACTGCATGAAGCGGTCGTAATCGACCTGCTGCACGCTGTAGACGATCTGGCCGTCCTCGCCCAGCACTCTGAATGTCGTGGCGGGAACCACGGGAAGATGGCGAGCGTCGATCACGACGCCCGTAAGCTTGCCCGTCCTCTGCGCCGCCGGCTTGGCGGGCTTGGGGCAGACTTCGGGAGCCACGACCTTGCGGACTTCCACGATGGGCACGCGTCCCGCGACGGAATAGATGCCGTCCTTGAAGCTGGCGTCGATCACCTGGATGCCCTTGACCAGGCCGCGGACTTCGGTGCGGACGCGGTCGCTGGCTTCAAAGTCCTTCATGGTGGTCATGCCGTCCACCTGAACGCCCTGGATGATCTCAAGCATGTTCCTCTGGAGGTCCACCATGGCGCCGCGCTTCGCCAGCAGCTCACCCTGAGCCGTTCCGGCCTTCTCAGCGGGGACCACGGCCTCGCCGCGGGCTTCGATATATCCCGCAATCCAGTTGACCGTCCCCTTATCGGAAGCAAAGGCTGAACCTACCGCAAAACTGCACAGAAAGAAGAGCGCGAGAAAAACATTAAAACGTTTCATAGCTAATTCCTCCCTAAAATATAAGATTTATACTGCCGCCGGCTCAAGCTGGAGAAAACCCCGCACGTCCGCGCCGACGCGCCTCGGACGTTTTTTCTTCCATTGTAGCCTTATGTTAAAAGGTCAAGGCTTTTGTGTCAATTGGAGTTTTGTCCTATATCCAATCCCGCGGATATAAATTACAATAAGAGCCATATCGGGGAATCCTGAAGGTCAAATCAAACGTGAGGGAGGGCCGTCTTTTCAGAAATCGTTTTCAGAAGGACCCAAAGGAGTGCGCTTAACTTTCTTCGTACAAGCTGAAAAAGACGAACCCATGGGACTGTCTCTATGGTAGAATGGACTCGGCTGCTTTTCCGAGACAGTTATGCCGGGATCGTCAAAGTATGGTTCATGCAGATAATTATTGGGAGGTGCTTGTGATTGAAAAACAAAATTTCAAAAGTTCTCTTCGCCGCGTTTCTCGTTGTATGCCTGAGCGTTCCCGCCCTGGCGGCGGGGCTCACCCGGAACAGAAGCACCGCGATCGTGCTCTATGACCGCAACGCTCCGGCGCGCTACGAATCGAACACCCAGTGGGATTCCTACGGCGGCTCGTCGTCAACCACCTACGGGGCTCCGAACCAGGGAGCCGCTCTGGCCACGGAGATCATCCGCAAGGCGCTGCTGGAAAACGGCTATAAAGTCGTCAACGCCAACCAGCTCGCCGCCATCCGGAAAGCCAAGGCGTCGCGGCTTGCCCTCGAAGGAAACGTGGAGGCCATCAAAAAACTGAGCCGCCAGTACGGCATCAGCCAGTACGTGACGGGAACCGTCACTGTGCAGAAGGGCGTCAAAAACGAATTCGGGCTCTACACCGGCGGCGCCACGATCACGCTCAACGCCTATACCTCGGGCGGCCAGTATATCCTCGCCGAGACGGCCACCACCAAGGAAGTGGGCTATTCCGAGGACGAAGCTGCGGCAAAGTCCGTCCAATCGGCGGCCCAGCAGATCGCCACAGCCCTGACGGGCGAAAGCTACGGCTCGGGCGGCGTGGAAGGCGGCTGCTATGTGGTCGTTTCGGGACTGCGCAGCTTCAAGGCCGTACAGAACGTGGTAAACGCATGCCGGAGCGTATACGGCGTGACCGACGCCAAGGCCGGGGAATATTATAACGGATCTTCGACGATCGCCGTCTTCGGCAGCTTCGACATGAACGAGCTCAAAAACGCCCTGGCGGAGAAGGTGCCCTATTCCCGCATCACCGGCGCCGACGCCCGTTCGGTCTATCTCCAGATGTACTAGCGGCGAGGCTCTTTCAAAAGACGAGAGGAGGCAGCAAGGATGAGAAACAGGTTATTGAACAGGATGCTGGCTTTATTGATGGGTCTGGCTCTTTTCCAGGCGGTCCCGGCTTTCGCGGCCTACACGATTTCCGTGGAGACCTTCCGCGACAGCTCGGGCAGCGGCGCTCCCGTGGACGCGATCATGGAAGTGATGACCACGGAGCTCACCAACAGCGGCATGTTCCAGGTGGTGGAGCGCGCGCGGCTTGACGTGATCGCCCGCGAACAGCGCCTCGCCCAGTCGGGCTTGATGGACCAGAGGACGGCGCCTCAGGCGGGACGCCTCGCCGGCGCGCAGTACATGATGACCGGCGCGATCACCAACTACAGCTTCAACAAATCCGGCGGCGCGGGCATCATCGGCGGCGGCCATGGGCTGACGGGCATCGCCGTTGGCTCCAGCACGGCCTATGTGACGCTGGACGTGCGCATCGTGGACAACAGCACCGGCGCGGTGGTCTACGCCGGCAGGGCCGAAGGCGCGGCGAACAACACCGGGGGCGGCTTCATGACCCGCTACGGCGGCTTCGGCACCACGAAGAGCGGCGGCCTGCTCGCGGGCGCCACCTATAAGGCGGTCACCAAGGTCGTGGATATCCTGCGGTCCTCGGTGGGCGCCGGCGCGGCTCCCGGCACGGCCGCTGAATTCCACGTCCTCGACGCCCGGGGCTCCCGGGACGTGACCATCGACGCGGGCAGCACCAGCGGCGCGCGCAACGGCAAGTACTACGCCGTCTACCGCGAGAGCGGCGTGGTCCGCGACATCCGCGGCAACGTCCTGGACTCCGAGAAATATTATCTGGCGGTCCTCCAGGTTATCGACGCCCGGCCGAAATACTCGCGCTGCAAGGTCGTCCGCGGCGGCGGCTTTACCCGCGGTGACTTCATCGAGCCGGTTTCGCGGCCCAACGCCGTCCATCTTCCTCAATCCGATTACTAGGAGGCAGTAAAAAAATGAGCAACCGTAAAGGACTTTTGTGCGCGGCCGTCCTGTCGCTGTGCGCGCTCTGCGCTTCGCCGGCCCTAGCCGTGATCCGCGTCGGCGTGGACACGTTCCGCAGCGGCGCGTCGAATATCGATCCCGCCGTGGCCGACTCGCTGACTGAAATGTTCATCACCGAAATGGCCAATTCCGGCGTGTTCCAGGTCTTCGAACGCACCCAGCTCGAATCCGTCGCTCGGGAACAGCGTCTTTCCATGTCGGGCATGGTGTCGCCCCAGACCCTCGTCAAGGTGGGGCGCCTGGCCGGCGTGGAGTGGATCGTCACCGGCGCCGTCACCCAGTTCACCGAGTCGAAGACCGGCGGCATCATCCCCATCGGCGATTTTGGACTGGCCCTGGGCAGCTACACGGGCGTGGTCACTCTGGATATCCGCACCATCGACACCACCACGGGCGCCGTCACCTCGGCCATCCGCCAGGAGGGGCGCGCCGAGCGCTCTTCGGGCGGCGCGGTCTATGAGGGCATCGTTATCGGCGGCGCAGAGTACGGCGGCGTGGGTTCCGAAGCCGCCATGAAGGCCGTGAAAAAGGTCGTCCGCGAGCTCGAGCGCCGCATCGGCGGCGTGGAATACCACGTCATCAAGGTCGAGTCGGACCGCGCCCTGATTGACATCGGCTCCAGCAAAGGCGCGACTAAGGGCGCTCTCTACGCCGTCTACGCCGAGGGCGACCCCATCCGCGACCATATGGGCAACATCCTGGACACGGAAAAGCTCTATTACGCGCTGCTCAAAGTGGTGGAAGTAAAGCCCAATTACAGCCGCTGCGCCTACGTGGCCGAAAAGGGCGGCCCCCGCATGATCCGCGCCGGGGACCTGATCGAGTCCATCGAACCCGGCGCTCAGGCCCGCGGGCTGCCGATCGCCGAGAGAAGGCTGCGCAAGCCTCTCGACTTCGGCCCCAGTTCAGGCCCCGCTCCAGCTCCGGGACAGCAGTATCAGGCTCCCGCGCCCGGCACCGCCGGCCAGGGCGGCCAGCAGACGCCTCCCCCCTCGCCCAGTTACGGCGGCGGGCGCTACGCCTATGAAGGCGGCCCCATCTTCCGGCCCTACAAAGGCGTGGACATCAACAAGTGCAGCGACGCCAAGCTGATCAAGGCCTACAACATCCCCGACAACCGCAGGGGCAGCATGGAAATCCTCTACAAAAACGGCATCCGCCTCTACAACGGCGGCAATTACCGCAGCGCCTACAACATGTTCGTGCGCGGCACCGACTCCCCTTACGACGTGCTGAACACCTACTGGGCCGGCATGTCGGCCCTCAAGGCGGGCGACTCGAAAAACGCGAAGAAGTGGCTGAACAAGACTCTTGAAATGCATCCCGACTACGTCCCGGCCCAGAGGGCTCTGAGACAGGTCCGTTAATATTTTTCAATCGCAGAATCACAGGGCGGGCGGCGTCCTTTCACTCCCAACAAGGAGATGAAAGGACGCCGCCCGCCCTGTTTGCGCCGGGATCCGAAGGAATTTCCAAAGGTTTGAGCCAGAGCATCGAAACTCGGCGGCCACAGAGGAAAAACTTATACTAGTTCGCATTCAACGTGCTTAACGCTGGACTGAAGATCAAAGTCAAAGGATTTCAACGCAAAGGCTAAACAGAAAGGGCGCAAAGGAAAAACAAGACCTAAATTATTAATTAAAAAACGAATTAGCATGATGGTAATTTATGTATTTTGATTGATTTTTCGGTTCTAAAAATCTTTTAAGTTTTTCCTTTGCGAACCTTTGCGCTCTTTGCGTTGAAATCTTTTGACGCGGCTCTTCGATTTAATATTAAGTATGTCAATGGAGAATCAGTATTAAAGGCTTTTAAGGTTGATTCAGTTTTTGCCTTTTCGTTACGCACTTGGCGCCTTCTGAGTTCCAAGCTTCTGCCCGGCTTTCGGCGCCCGCGCCGAGGCGTTCACAGGTGCAGCATTTGGGCGGCCTGCTTTTCCTTCAGGCTGCCGTTGAAGGCGATGGCGACCGCGAAGACAGCGGCATTTTTGATGCTGCGGGGATCCAGGCGGGTCAGGCTCTGGATCTTTTTCAACTTGTACTGGACCGTGTTCTTGTGCAGGAAAAGCGCTTTCGATAGGGCCTGCAGAGACCCTTCGTGCTGATAATAGACCGCCAGGAAATCCATCAGTTCCTGCCGTTCCGCGGCGCCGCAGTCCCGGAAGACCTTGTCGATAAAATCCTGCCGGATGTTGGGAGGCACTTCGTTGATAAAAATCTCCAGGCTGATATCGTCGTAAAAGACCAGAGGATCGCCGGCCAGCAGCCCCGCTTTCAGCGCCTTGTCAGCATGGACGTAGGACCGATGGGCCCTCCGGTATTCCAGCACCTCCTCGTCGACACCGATAAAAGGCGTCAGCCCGCAGCCTCGCCGCAGCGCCTCCCCAATCTGCAGCGCTAGATCCCTCAGCTTCTCCCGGGGCCTGCGCGACAGCAGGCACACGTACTTAAAGGGCAGTTTGTAGTAGATGTTTTCCTTCTCACCGCGAAGGCAGTCCCGAAGCTGTTTTTCAGCCTGGCTCAGAAGCTCCTGTTCCCGAGCGTCGCCGGAGTTTTTTCCCCCGGAAAGGGCCACGATCAGCGTCTGCCGCGGCGCTTTGACGTCGATGCCAATCTTCATGCCCCGCTCCACGAACTCGCCGTTGATCTGCTCCTCCGACGAAAAGAGCCACTCTTCGATGTACTGGTTCCAGACCGCCGCCTTCATCTGCTTCTGCCGTCCGGCCCAGGAGTCGAGCAGCAGGATCTCGGTCATCTTCTTGATGATCTGCCCGTACTGCTGAACCTCGTCGCGGCTGCCCGTGATGCCGATAACGCCCACCACGGCGCCCTCGAAAATCAGAGGCAGGTTAATGCCGGCCCTGGCCCCCACAAACTGGTCGTCCTCTGTGACGATCAGCTCGTCCAGATGGGACTGAAGCAGTTCCCTCGCCCCGCCATGAAAGGTTCCAATCCGGCTGGGGTCTGTGCTGGCGATGATCATCCCCTCGCCGTCCATCATGTTGACGTCGTGATGGATGATGGAACTCATTTCCGTGACGATCCGCATAGCGCTTTCATGGGATATGTCCATTTCTAGAGGTCTCCTTGTTGAATTTGTTACCTAGAACAAAAATAACTCCCAAAATGAATTTTTCAAGCCATAGAAATACTTTCCAGGAGAATTTATAATTACGAAATTAGAAAATGTTTAGTTCGTATAAACGTTTTCTTTGGAGGGAATTTTTTGAAGATTATAGTGTCGCCCGATTCCTACAAGGGGTGTTGCAGCGCCGCTCAGGCCGCTCAATTCATGGAGGATGGCATATTAAGGGTTTTTCCAGACGCGCAGGTCGTTAAGATCCCCATTGCCGACGGCGGCGAGGGAACCGTGGACGCCCTTCTGTTCGCGGTCGGCGGCCAAAGGGAAAGGCAGCAGGTCACAGGGCCTCTCGGTAGCCCCGTCGCAGCTGACTACGCCGTGCTTCCCGACGGCGTCTGCGTCATCGAAATGGCGGCCGCGTCGGGGCTGCCCCTCGTCCCAAAGGAAAAACTGAACCCTCTCACCGCGACCAGCCGAGGGACGGGGGAGTTGATCAAAACCGGGCTGGACCGCGGATGCCGGAAGTTCATCTTGGGCATCGGCGGCTCCGCAACCAACGACGCGGGCTTGGGAATGGCCCAGGTGTTAGGATTCTCCTTTCTTGACGCCCAGGGGCGGGAGCTTGGCTCGGGAGGCAGAGAACTGGCGCGGCTTGACCGCGTCGCGGCGGACACGGCCGATCCCCGCCTGCGGGAAAGCTCCTTCACTGTGGCCTGCGACGTGCGGAACCTTCTCTGCGGCCCCGACGGGGCTTCCGCAGTGTACGGCCCCCAAAAGGGCGCGACGCCTGAAATGGTCGCTGAACTGGATCTCTGCCTCCAAAATTTTGCCCGGGTGGTTAAGCGCGACCTGGGAAAGGACGTGAGCGTCCTTCCCGGCGGCGGCGCGGCCGGCGGCCTCGGAGCCGCTCTGGAGGCCTTCTGCGGCGCTTCGATCCAGTCGGGGATCGACACCATCCTTGACGCCGTCCACTTTGAGGAGCGCTTTGAGGACTGCAGCCTGGTGATCACTGGCGAGGGCAGTATCGACGGCCAGTCGGCTTTCGGCAAGGTGCCCGTGGGCGTGGCGCTCAGGACAAAAGCCTATGGCCCTATCCCAGTGTTTGCCGTCGTCGGCGGCATGAAACCAGGCGCTGAAAGGGTCTACGATTTCGGCATCGACGCGATCATCCCCACCGCCACAGGCCCCATGACGCTGGACGAGGCGATCCTCCGCGCTCCCGAGCTGATTTCCAGCGCCGCGGAACGGCTGATGCGCGTTCTCCGCGCCGGAATCACGTATAAATGACAGATACAAGTCCGCAAACATCGCTCTTGTCGTTTCACAATCAAACGACGAACGCTCAAGCTGCAAATGGACTTCAATTTTCACAAATATGTAAAGTCACTCGTTCTATTACAGGGTTCCACCCCGATTTGAATCGGGATCTTTTCCGTCAAACCGGATTTATAGCGATTTTTAAGGAGGTCTTTGTGAGTATGAAAAAATGCATGAAAAAGGTTCTTCTGGCTCTTCTCGCCGTCACCGCCGCTAGTGGCGTAGCCTGCGCCGCGCCCAAGTACAAGTGGTCCTTCGCCCAGCCCTGGAGCCGCCCCATTGCGGATAAAGGCTATCAGCTTTTCTGCGACAAGGTTAAGGAATACACCAATGGAGAGATCGAGATAAAACTCTACTCCGACGGTCTCCTTGGCACCCATGACGAGTCGCTGCATGGCGTTCGCGACGGCAGTATCGAAATCGCCACGCTGTCGCCTTACGTCAACCTGGTTCCCGGCGGCATGATGAACTGGATGCCCTGGACCGTCAGCACTTTCGACGAAGCCCGTATCGCCTACGCCTACCCCGACGGCATCCTCTTCAAGGTCATGGACGTGGCTTGGGGCGAGCTGAACTGCAAAATGCTCTTCAGCTGCGCTCAAGGCGCCTACGGCCTTGCCAATAACATCCGCCCTCTGAAGCATCCCAACGACCTCAAGAACCTTAAGATGCGCGTCTCTTCCTCCATGGCTTCAGTTCGCTGCCTTGGCAACATGGGAGCGGGTACGGGCATGATCATGGAAACCATCCCCTGGGCCGAAATCTACAACGCTCTTGCGCGCAACGTCGTCGACGGATGCTGGGACATGTGGCCTTCACTGGTCGACGAGCGCCACTGCGAAGTCCTGAAATATTACACCCACGGCCTTCTGAACTGGGACGCCAATAACGTGGTCATCAATATGGACATCTGGAACGACCTGGATCCCAAGTACCAGCAGGCGATCCTGAAGGCCGGCGCCGAGGCGGAGCAGTATCTGAACGACCTCTACGAAGCCGAGGAGAAAAACTACATCGCCAAGCTTGAAGCCATGCCCAATTTCCACATCACCTGGCTGACCGACGAGGAAAGAGCGGTGTGGCGCGAGAAGGCCAACATGCCCGAAATCTGGAAGGAACTCTGCGATCCCTGGCTTGAGAAGCACTGGCCCGGTCAGGACATGGGCGCTAAAATCCGCGCTGAACTCGATAAAATTCGCATGGAGTGCGAAGCAAAGAACAAGAAGAAATAACGTCTAAAGAAACGAAAAAAATTGAATTTGACCGTTCATTTAGAGAAGGAAAGGAGGAATTCCCCCCTTTCCTTCTCTAAAATGGAGCAGATTCGTGCCTGTGTTGCTTTATTCTTCTTGATGGAAGAGGTGTGTTCATGAAAAAATTTTACCTCGGTTTGTACAAGCTGTTGTCCTGGACCGAAAATTTCTTTTGCGCGTTAGGGTTGATCTTCTGCACTATTGCAACGGTCGTTCAGATCATCAACCGTTATTGGCTGCACTACGAGATCATGTGGATTGCCGATTTCGTCCTCTACATCTTCGTGCTCACGTCAATTCTGACGATCATCATCACCACCCGCGAAAGCGCCCATACCACTGTGGATATCGTCGTGGAGCGCCTTTTCAGGGGACGAGTCAGCAAGATCGTCTCAAAGATATGCATCAACCTGTGCAGCCTCTACATCATCTATCTGCTTATGCCGACATTCTACAAGTACTTCCTCAAGGCTCTCAAGTTCGACGAGTGGGGCACCCTGTGCCCGTGGTTCAACACAAGCTGGCTTATCGAGAGCATTTTTATCATGTTTGTCCTGTGCTCCTATCATATCGTTCACAACATAGGCGCGCAGTTTATCGATCTTTGCTCTAAAAAGCAAGAGAAAGGTGCAACGGCATGAGTATGGGTCTGATTATGTGTTTGTGCGTTTTCATTGGGGGCATGTTCCTGGGCGTGCCGCTGGCATGGCTGTTTTTCGCCGGGCCCGTGGCGGGCCTCATGGCCGACGGCATGAATATGGCCTTCATCGGCGGTACTTTCTACCATTCGATTTTCAGTTCCACGGTTATGGCTATCGCCTTCTTTGTCTATGGTGGCAGCTTGATTTCGGACGCCGGCCTGGCCGACAGGATCGTCCGATTCTCCTATGCTCTGGTGGGACGGCTCCGCGGCGGCATGGAAGCCGTAGGCATTGTAGCGGCGGTGTTCCTTGGCGCTCTGACTGGCTCTTCGGTTCCCGTCATCTCTGCGCTTATCCCCCTGTTGGTACCGCGCCTCAAAAAATACGGCTACGAGCCTAAATACACCACGGCGGTTTTGTGCTCTTCCAGCTTCCTAGGCTACCTGATCCCGCCCAGCGTTCCCGCGCTGATCTACTGCTTGCTGGCTCAGCAGTCCGTCACGGCGCTGTTTCTCTCCACGGTCATCCCCGGGCTCATCCTGGCCGGCGGTTACGCCCTCCTGAACTATTTCATCTGCCCGCGGTACATCAATCCAGCCCTGATCACCGAAAAAGAAGATGAATCTCAGAGCGGCTTCGCGGCGCGCGCCAAGGAAATCGCCAGCGCCACGTGGTCTGCGCTGCCCGCCCTGGGCTGTCCTATTATCATCCTCGTGGGCATCTACGGCGGCCTCTGCACGCCGAACGAAGCCGGCGCTATCGCCGTGGTCTACTGCTTCTTCGTCGGATTCTGCGTTTACCGCGAACTGGATTTCAAGAGTTTTTGGCGTTCCACCTTCTCGTCCATCCTGTCTGTGGGCGTTATCGTCATGCTTATCGGCGGCGGCACCGTGCTTGCCCGCTATTTGATTCGCATCGGCGTCGCTCAGCAAATCGCATCGTTCATGCTCGGCGCCTTTAGCAGCAAAACTATGATCCTTCTTGCAATGAATCTGTTTTTCCTGCTTCTTGGCATGTTCCTCGACGGCACCCCCATCCTGATCCTCGGCGTTCCTCTGATCCTTCCCCTGATGACGCAGCTTGGGATGAACCTGGTTCATCTGGGCGCCATTATCATCGTCAACATCGGGCTCGGCGTCGTCACCCCGCCCTTTGCCATGTCCATATTCGTGGGTTCCCGCCTGTCGGGCTGCTCCTACACGGAACTAGTGCCCATCATGATGAAGTATCTCCTCTATGTAGGAATCCCCACGCTGCTGCTTACCACCTACATTCCCGCGCTCTCCTGCTGGCTGCCCACCCTCCTGTTGGGACCGCAGGTCGTCGGCGCCTGGTAAAAACTGGAATACTCTTTTAACGTGAAGCGTCATAGGCGCCGCGCCGAGGCTGGAAGAACGGAAAATTCAGTTCCTTTCGACGTCTGCGCCGCAAACTATGACGCTTCGTTTTTTTACAGAAAAACACCTTGATAAGGAAGTGTGAAGAAAATGACCTATGACGTGCTGTTTCTCAACGCCAAAATCGTCGACGGCGCCGGTACTCCTTGGTATCGCGGCGACGTGGCCGTCAAAGACGGCAAAATCGCCGAAATCGGGGCGCTCGCGGGCGCTCGGGCGAAAGAAGTCGCCGACGTGGCCGGGCGGGTGCTCTGCCCTGGATTTATTGACGTTCACACCCACTCGGACTTCGTTATTTTCAGGGATCCCGTCATGAGGGAAAAGCTGGCTCAGGGAGTCACCACGCAGCTTCTCGGACAGTGCGGAGAAAGCGCGGCTCCCGTGAAGGACAAGTATCTCGACCTCCTCATCACCTATATGGGATTCGTGATGGCTGGCGCGGACGTGAAATGGACCTGGCACAGCTTTGACGAGTGGCTTTGCGAAGTGGAAAAGCTGAAACTGGCGGGCAACGTCGCTCCCTGCGTGGGCCATGGAACGATACGAGTCGCCGTCATGGGCTTTGAGGACAGACCCGCCGACGCCAAAGAACTCGCCGAGATGAAGGACCTTCTGAGAGAAGCCATGGATGCCGGCTGCTACGGCATGTCCAGCGGCCTGATCTATCCCCCCGGAGTGTTTACGCCGGCGCTGGAGATCCAGGAACTGGCGTCGGTGCTCTCCGAAACGGGCGGAATCTATTTCTCCCATATGCGCAACGAATCGGGCGGCCTTCTGCAGTCCGTGGAGGAAATCCTGGAGCTGGGGCGCCGCGCGAAAATCCCCGTTCAGATCTCCCACCATAAGGCGCTGGGACGGGACAATTGGGGTATGGTCACGAAATCGCTGAAAATGGTCGACGAGGCGCGCGCCGAAGGCGTCGACGTGACAATTGACCAGTATCCCTACAGGCGCTGCAGCACCAGCGTAAGAGCCTGCCTGCCTCCCTGGGTTCAGGAAGGGGGGGTGCCCAGCATCTGCAAGCGCTTAGAGGATCCCGAGATTCGCGCAAAAGTCACAAAGGAAATTGAAGAATCCCTCGACATGTCCAAGCCCTGTTCCTGGGAGAGCATGATGCGCCACGCCGGCGGCCCCGCGGGCGGCCTTGTCATTTACTGCCCCGCCACGCCTCAGTGGGAAGGCAGGAACCTCCGGGAAATCGCCGACGCCATGGGAAAGACGCCCATCGAAGCAGCCTACGATATCATTATGGCCAACAACGGCAACGATCTGGCCTGCTATGACACGATTGACGAAGCGGACTTGAAGACCGTGCTGGCCCATCCTGCCACTATGATCGGTTCCGATTCCATTCCCGCCTCGCCGGGCGGCAAAGCCCACCCCCGCAGCTATGGAACGAACCCCCGCATCCTTGGGAAATATGTGCGCGAAGAGAAGACCCTTTCCCTGGAGACGGCCGTCTACAAGATGACGGGGCTTCCCTCCTCGCGTCTGGGGCTCCAGCACAAGGGACTGGTCCGCGAAGGCATGGACGCCGATCTCGTGGTCTTCGACCCCGCGACGGTCAGGGACAGAGGAACCTATGACAATCCCTCCCTCCCGCCCCTGGGCATCGACTCTGTCTATGTGGCCGGGCAGAAAGTGATCGATATGGGAGAGTACACCGGCGCAACTCCCGGCAAAGTCCTCCGCAGGAACCGCTGAAGCCTTGTATGGACGGAAAGGGCCGGTAGAAAACTTTCCGGCCGCCTTTCGCCCGATTCGCAAGGGCGAAGCTCCCGCGATGTCACGCCCCGCTTCGCCCTATTTCTACCGAAAGGATTCCCCTTATGTTCGACCTCATCATCAAAAACGGCCAATGTTACGGCGGCGACGGCGCAGAGCCTTTTGCCGCCGACATCGGCGTCAGGGGCGGCAGGATTGCCGCTATCGGAGGCCTCGGCGGCGCTCAGGCCCTTCGTGTTATCGACGCCGCGGGGCTTGCCGTAAGCCCCGGATTTATCGACACGCATAGCCATTCAGATCTCGTGGCGCTGGCGGAGCCGGAAATCGCCAACAAGACGACTCAGGGCATCACCACGGACATCATCGGACAGGATGGCATGTCGCCGGCGCCGGTAACCGACGGAACGGTACAGGCCTGGAGCCGCAGCATGGCCGGACTTGAAGGCTCCTATAACGTAGACTGGAGCTGGCGAAGCCCCGCGGACTATCTCAAGCGTCTCGACGCTCAGCCTTTGGGGCCCAACTTGGCCTGGCTGGCCCCCTACGGCAACCTGCGCATGTGCGTTTTGGGCTTGGAAAACCGCCGCTCCACAAAATCTGAAATTGGAAAGATGATGGATTTATTGGAAGAGTCCATCGACGCCGGTGCCTGCGGCATGTCCACAGGGCTGGTCTACCCGCCGGGCAGCTACGCCGACGAGGCTGAGATGGGAGAAGTCACAAAAGTGCTGGCAAAGTACGGCCTGCCTTTCGTGGTGCATCAGCGCAGCGAGTCCGACTACATTCTCGACTCCATGGACGAGGTGTTCCGCGTGGGACGCGCCTCGGGCTGCCCCATTCACTTCTCCCACTTCAAGGTGGGCGGCGTCAATAACGCCCCTCTCTTTGACCAGGTCATCGCGAAGGTCGAAGCCGCGGCGCGCGAGATGCCAGTGTCCTTCGACCAGTACCCCTACACCGCCGGAAGTACCATGCTCGGCGTCATACTGCCTCTGTGGGCCCACGACGGAGGGTCGGGCAAATGTCTTGAACGCCTGGCCAGCCGCACCGACCGCGAGAAGATGAAAAAAGATATCCTGTCGGGCCTTCCGGGATGGGACAACTTCATCGGCTACTCGGGCATCGAAAACATCTACGTCACCTTTGTGAAATATGAAAAGAACCGTGACGCCATCGGCAAAAATCTGGTACAACTCGGCGAGATGCGCGGTCTCGACCCAATGGACGCGGCCTTCGACCTGCTGCTGGAGGAAGAGATGACCGTAGGCATGTACCACTTCTACGGCACAGAGGAACATATCGAGCGCATCATGGCCCATCCCCTTCAAAACGCCTGCACCGACGGGATTCTGGGTGTCATGCCCCATCCCCGCGTCTACGGCGCCTTTCCACGAATCCTGGGGCACTACGTGAGAGAACGCAAAATTATGCCCTTGAAGACGGCTATTCACAAGATGTCGGGGCGCCAGGCCTCGATCTTTAAGCTCAAAGATCGGGGGCTGCTGAAGGAAGGGTATGTGGCCGACATCACCGTTTTCGATCCCGAAACCGTCGCCGACCGGGCGACCTACGAAAACCCCCGCCAGTTTTCCGCCGGAATCCCCTACGTCATCGTCGGAGGCCGCGCGGTGGTGGACAGCGGACGCCCCGTTCCCGGCAAAGCGGGCATTGTTATAAGATTTTCAAAATACTAACATCGCTGCCTCAACTTTTTACCCTTCGCACTTCGCTCATCGCGGAAAGCCAGCGAGGGCGATAAATTTAACAGGAGATGATTCATATGCAGTCCTATGATCTGATCATTTACAACGGGCGTATCTGCGACGGCACGGGCAACCCGTCTTATCACGCCGACATCGGCGTTATCGGCGACAAAATCGCTTATATCGGCGCTCTTGCCGACGCTCAGGCAAAGCAGACTATCGACGCCAAGGGGTTTGTGGTGTCCCCCGGATTTGTGGACCTCCACAACCACGTGGATCACGGAATTCTGGCTTTTCCCGACGTGGAAAGCTACATCATGCAGGGCGTCACCACGTCCGTAGTGGGTAACTGCGGCCTTTCCATGGCGCCTCTATCGGACGCTCATAAGGACGAAACCAAGGGATACCTCAAGCCCTTCCTCGACAAGAAAATGGATTACGGCTGGGACTGGCGCAGCCTTAGCGAGTTTTATGCAAAGGTAGAGAAGAGCGGAACCATCCAAAACCTCGCGCCTCTGGTGGGACAGGGCACTCTGCGCCTGGCGGTGAAGGGCTTCGACCCTTCGCCCTCCACGCCCGAGGAAATGGCGCAGATGAAAAACCTCCTGCGCGAAGAGCTGGAGGCCGGCGCCTTCGGGATGTCCAGCGGCTTAATTTATCCTCCCGGAAGCTATACCACCAAAGAAGAGCTGATCGAGCTTTGCAGCGTCCTCAGCGAATTTAACGCCGTCTACACCACCCATCTCCGCAACGAAGGCGACAGGCTGATCCAGTCGCTTGACGAAGCCATCGCCGTCGGCGAGGCCAACCATATCCCCGTCGAAATTTCCCACCATAAGGCAGCGGGACGCTACAACTGGGGTAAGGTCAACGCAACGCTGCGCATCATGCAGGAGGCTCGCGGCCGCGGCGTCGACGTGTCCTGCGACGTCTATCCCTATCCCGCGTCGATGACCACCATCACATCGCTTCTGCCTTCGAAAAACCTCGAAGGCGGCGTAGCGAAACTTCTGACGCGCCTAGCCGATCCCGCCTGCCGCGCCGAGATGGAGAGCGAAATCGCCAACAACAGGATGCCCGAGGAGAACGTCATATTGAGCAACGGCTGGGACAAGATCATGATCTCCGAGTGCGCCATCGCGACGCAGTATGAAGGGAAAATGCTGAGCGAGATCATCGCCGGACGCAACCCCGCCGATCCCTTCGGCTCATTTTTCGACTGGCTGATCGAAGTCAAGTGCGAAGCCATGATGGTCATGTTCTCCATGGACGAAGCCGACGTAAGCACCGTCATCAAGAGCCCCCTGTCGGTGATCATCTCAGATTCTTGGGTCACGGCGCCGCGAGCTGGCGGCAAGCCCCATCCCCGCGGATACGGATCCTTCCCAAGGCTGCTCGGCAAGTATGTCCGCGAGGAGAAGCTTCTGTCGCTGGAAGACGGCGTCAGAAAGATCACGTCCATGCCCGCGGCCAAGGTGGGCCTCAGCGACAGAGGGCTCGTGAAAAAGGGATTCTTCGCCGACCTGGTGGTCTTCGACGCCGACAAAATCACCGATAAAGCCACCTACACCGACCCGCACAACTATCCCGAGGGCATCGAGCACGTCGTCGTCAACGGCAAAGTCGTGGTCACCCGCTGCCAGCTTCAGGGCGCGCGTCCGGGGCGCGTGCTGAAGAGAGGTTAAAGCCATGGGCGTGGAAACGCGAGTTCGAGAGCTGGCCGGAGAGCTAACGCCAGGGATCGTGGAAACTTTCCGTCACATTCATCAGCATCCCGAGCTGAGTTTCCACGAGCACAAGACCACCCGCTACATCAAGAATGAGCTCGCAAAGCTCGGCATCGAAATTCTGGATATCGGCATGGAGACGGGGGTCGTCGGCCTACTGCGCGGCGCTTGCGGCGGCCCCTGCGTCGCCCTCCGCGCCGATATCGACGGCCTGCCTGTGCAGGAGCAGACCGATTACGAGTTCAAGTCAAAAGTGGACGGCATCATGCACGCCTGTGGCCACGACGTCCACACCGCCAGTCTAATCGGCGCGGCGCGGATATTGGCCGCCATGAGAGAACAGGTAAAAGGCAGCGTCAAGTTCCTGTTTCAGCCCGCCGAGGAGAAAAACGACGGCGCCAAGCTGATGCTGGAGCGCGGCGTCCTCGAAAATCCCCATGTGGACGTGATTTTCGGCATGCACAACCAGCCCGAGATCCCCGCTGGAAGCGTGGGCGTCAAACAAGGACCTTTGATGGCGGCTGTCAACAGTTTCTACATCAACATCCGCGGCCGAGGCGGCCATGGCGGCGTCCCACACCGCAACGTGGATCCCGTGGTAGCCGCCGCGTCGGTTATTTCTTCGCTCCAGACCGTGGTAAGCCGGAACGTAGAATCTCTCAAGCCCTGCGTCATCTCGGTGTGCGGCCTTCAAACCGACAACGGGTTCCGCTGCAACATTACGCCCGACCTGGTCCGCATGGCCGGAACCTGCCGCCGTTATGACCGCGACCTGATCCCCGTGGTGGAGCCGCTGATGCGCCGGATTGTGGAGCAGACCGCCGCCGCTTACGGCTGTACCGGCGAGTTGATCTACGAATACGACCTGCCGGCCACGGTCAACCCGCCGTCGCTCTATCCCGTCATGTACGACGCCGTGACCGCCGTGGGCGCTCAACCCGTAGATCCCACGCCCTCGACGGGCGGAGAGGATTTCGCCCTCTTCATGGAAAAGGTTCCGGGCTTCCTGTTCTGGCTCGGAGTGGGCAACGAAGAGCGCGGCTGGGTTCATCCCTGGCACAGCCCGCAGTTCAGAGCCGACGAAAGGGCTCTTCCAATTGGAGCCGCCTGCTACGCCATGGCGGTCTTTAAAGCCGGCAGTGCCCTTTACAAGAATAGGCCGGCCGTCGACGAGATTCTCTAACGCCGAAAGACGAATTATCCTGTCCTTTTGGATTAGGATAATTTATTTTCAGCCTTTCTGCCAATGCACCATGACCAGAACAATAATTAATACTAATTCGCATTAAACATGCTTAATACTGGACCGAAGATCAAAGTCAAAGGATTTCAACACAAAGGCTGAACAGAAAGGACGCAAAGAAAAAACAAAACCTAAATTATAAACTAAAAAACGAATTATAATGATGGAAATTTATAAATTTTACTTGATCTTGCAGTTCTAAAAGTCTTTCAAGGTTTTCCTTTGCGAACCTTTGCGCCCTTTGCGTTGAAATCTTTCGACGTGGCTCTTCGATTTAATATTAAGCACGTCAATAGGAAATAAGTATAAACTATCTGATGGAGGAGATTATATCATGTCTATGCGTCCCACACATTTAATCGTCTCTCGTGGGGCTTTTCGCCGCAATTATGAAGCCATCTCAAAAGAACTGGGTAAAAAGGACTCCAAACTGTTAGCCGCCATAAAAGCCGACGCCTATGGCATGGGAGCCGTGACGGTAGCCCGTTGGCTCAGTGAATTTGGCGTGGATTTTTTTGCCGTAGCCACCCCCGATGAAGCCCAGGTGCTTCGCCAGCATAAAATCACGAGCCCGATTCTGGTCCTTGGAGCTTCCCCCTACGACGCGGCCGAGTATTATGTCGAAGAAGACATCCGCGCGACTCTGACCGATTACGCTTTTGCAAAAAAACTCTCTGAAGCCGCCGTAAAGCTGGGCAAAACGGCAAAGGTTCATATGAAGATAGACAGCGGCATGGGACGGGTGGGGTTTCTTTGCGAAGAATATCCGACAATTGCCGAAAAAGTAGCGGCTTTGCCGGGTATTGAAATCGAAGGCGTGTTTACGCATTTTTCGACCTCCGACGAATCTAATTTAGACTGGACTCACGAGCAGTTCAGAAAATTTTCCGCCACCGTCGCATCGATCAAGGCTAAAGGGATTGCCGTCAAGATGGTCCACTGCTGCAACTCCAGCGCCGTCCTGGCCGGTCTGCAGGACTATTACTGCGACTATGTCCGGCTCGGCCAAATTACCCATGGCATTATTCCCACGCCGGAATGCCGCGACGTTGTGAAAATCGAACGGGCCTTTGCTTTAAAGACAAAAATAGGCCTCATCCGCGAGCTCCCTGAAGGCTGGCCTGTCAGTTATGGCCGAACCTACCGCGCAAAACCCCACGAACGCACCGCAATTCTTCCTATCGGATACGGCGACGGTTTTCTCCGCACGCTTTCCAACAAAGGCGACGTCCTTATCCGCGGAGAACGCTGCCCGATTCTCGGCAGAATCTGTATGGATCAGTGCGTCGTCGGCGTCGGCCACCTCGCCGAAGCCGCTATTGGCGATGAGGCTGTCATTATCGGAGCCCAGGGCGATCAGGAAATCACAATCGAGGAATACGCGGCCAAAGCGGGTGTCATTACGGCGGCTGTCTCCACAAACATCATGCCGCGAGTAGAACGGCTCTATGTAGAGGAGCTATAGGAAACAAACGGGCTCAATACGCTTCCGCCTGAAAATACAAGGAAAAGCCCGCAGCTCGACGGGACAGCCGAAGAGCGAATATGCTTGAAGCGGCCTTATGTTCCTCGAGCCGTCCCCCGGCCTTGGATGAAGTGGTTCTATAAAGAGATGGCGTACAATCCCGCAGTCCCTTTATTTTACGGAGTGTTCCTTTGAAAAAGCTGACAATTGCGCTCTTTGAGTAAAAAATTTAAAGTGCCCTTGACAGATGAAAAAAGGCCGCTATAATCACTCCTAATTTAATACGGCATAAAGGCGATGAACCGGATCCTTTTCAGAGTTTGTTGTGCGCATGGCAGAGAGGAAGCTCCAGAGGCTGCGAGGGCTTCTGCGCGAAGATCGGAAAAGGCAAGGCCCGGGGAGCTGGGATGGAAAGGCCGTGAGGCTGGAGTACATTCTCCGAACTGACCCTTCGTTAAAGGGGTTCGAGCGGGACGGGGTGTTATGCGTCCAAGCAGGGTGGTACCGCGAGATTCGACACTTTCGAACTCGTCCCTACAGTTTTTTGTGGGGACGAGTTTTTTGTAAATCGAATTTTGCCTATGCCGCTTTGTGATGGCCGCGCCGCGTTCAAGCAGGGTGGTACCGCGTGCTGTGGGATAAAAACCGGCGCGTCCCTGTGTATTTGTTTGACAATACACGGAGACGCGCCGGTTTCATATTTTTAGGATCGCGGCTGATAGAAATGCCACGAATTATAACGCTTTTCTAAAACAAGGAGGACGTGTACAATGAGAGTAGCAGTCGTTGGCGCAACAGGTGAAGTCGGACGGACCATGATCCGTGTTCTCGAGGAACGGGGCCTGCGCCCCGAGGTGCTTCGCTGCTTCGCTTCTGAGCGCAGCGCGGGAACTGCGCTGAAGTTCGCCGGACGGGACATCGTCGTGGAAAAACTTGAAGAATCCTGGGTTCCCCAGGGAACTTTCGATTACGTGCTGCTCTCGGCGGGCGGCGCGCTGTCCAAGTGGTTCTCGCCCATCGCGGCAGAACGCGGCGCCGTGGTCATCGACAACAGTTCGGCCTGGAGAATGGATCCCGAAAAACTCCTGATCGTGCCCGAGATCAACGGCGACCTCCTCAAAGGCTACCGGGGCATCATCGCCAACCCCAACTGCTCCACCATCCAGATGGTGCTGGGGTTCTACAAGGTCCACGAGAGATGGGGCATCAGAAACATCGTGGTCAGCACCTATCAGGCCGTCAGCGGCGCGGGGCACAAGGGCATCTCCGAGCTGAAAGCCCAGGAGCAGGGCAGCAGAGAACAGAAAGCCTTCTCAGCGCCCATCTTCCGCAACGTGGTGCCCCAGATCGGCGCTTTTCTTCCCGACGGATTCACCGAAGAAGAGATGAAAATGGTCAATGAGCCGCGCAAGATCCTGCGTGATCCAGAGCTCTCCTGCTGGCCCACCACGATCCGCGTGCCCGTGCTCTACGGCCACAGCGAGTCGGTCTACGTGGAAACCAGGGAGCCCTTCGGAACCATTTCGGACCTTCTGGAGGTCATGAGAACCCAGGAAAACGTGACCGTCAGTGACAATCCTATCGTCACGCCCGCCGTGGACGCCCAGGGGACCGACGTCACCTTCGTGAGCCGCGTGCGCAGCTTCGACGACCGCCATTTCCTGATGTGGAACGTGGCCGACAACGTCCGGGTCGGCGCCGCCACCAACGCTGTGAGAATTCTTCAGAGACACGCCGAAATGAACGGCGTCAATTAAAAACACAAAAAGGAGTGTTGAATATGTTCAGAGGAACCGGTACAGCCCTTATTACCCCCTTCCGCGACGGAGCCGTCGACTTCGACGCGCTGGCAGACCTTCTCAATTTCCAGGTAGAAAGCGGCGTCGACGCGCTTATAGTCCTTGGAACCACCGGCGAGGCCGCCACGATGACGCCCGCCGAGCGCGACGCGGTCATCTCCTTCGCGGTGGAGACCGTGGCGGGACGCCTCCCCATCATCATCGGCACGGGCACCAACTGCACCATGACCACCATCGACCTGTCCCGCCGCGCCGAGGAACTGGGCGCCGACGGCGTGCTGATCGTCACTCCCTTCTACAACAAACCCAATCAGGAAGGGCTCTATCAGCACTTTAAAGCGGCCGCCGAGTCGGTCGGCATTCCCGTGATTCTCTACAACGTGCCTGGCCGTACGGGCTGCAACATGCTTCCCGAAACGGTGCTGCGCCTGACGGCGGTGCCGAACATCGTCGGCGTCAAAGAAGCCAGCGGCAACCAGTACCAGTGCGACAGCCTGATCCGCTCTCTCGCCCTGGTGCGCCCCGACTTCCACGTCTACTCCGGCAACGACGACCAAGCGTTCCACCTGGTCTGCGCCGGCGGCGACGGCGTGATCTCGGTGCTCTCCAACGTGATGCCCGCCCAGGTGGCCGCCATGATGAACGCGGCCCTGGGCGGCGACCTGGCTACGGCTCGGGAGCTTCATCTCAGGATGCTTCCCCTGATGAAGGACCTCTTTACGGAGTCCAACCCCATGCCCGTCAAATTTGCCGTCAGCGAGCTGGGGCTGTGCCGCGACGAAGTGCGCCTGCCTCTGGTGCCGGCCTGCGAGAAGACCCGCGAGATCGTCCGCGCCGACATGCTCGAGCTGGACCTTCTGGAGGATGAGTAAATGGCGCTGAACGTTCCCTACGGCATCGTGGGCTCCACGGGACGCATGGGGCAGGAGATCATGGCCGCCGCGGGCGGAGAACCCTGCCTGCGCGTGTGGGATGCCGGCGAAAGCTGCGAAGGCGAGCCGAAGGTCATCTTCGACTTCTCGTCCTACAAGGTGACGAGCCGTACGGCCAAACTGTGCCGCGCCCATAAAAGCGCCCTGGTCATCGGCACCACCGCCCTCAAGGAAGAGCACATGGCCATGCTGCGGGACCTGTCGCAGAGCGTGCCCGTGGTGCAGAGCTTCAATTTCTCCATCGGCATCGCCATTATGGCCATGATCCTGCGCGACTACGGGCCCATGATGGCCGACTGGGACGCGGAGATCGCCGAAACCCACCACGTCCACAAGAAAGACGCGCCCTCGGGCACGGCTATCATGCTGGGAAAGGCCCTGGGACGCGAGGTGCCCATGCACTCCTTCAGGCTCGGCGGCATGCCGGGCGATCATGAAGCGTTCTTCGCCAACGAAGGGGAAGTGCTGAGCATCAAGCACCACGCCATCAACCGCGCCGTGTTCGCCATCGGCGCCGTCAAAGCCGCCCAGTTTGCCGTCACCCGCGCCCCCGGCCTCTACACCTTCGAGGACGTGCTCAAAGCGTAGTTTCAGCGCGCCGCCGGCAAAAGAGCCAGTTCAGCGGCAGGTCAAAAGATGTCAACGCAAGGACGCAAAGAGTGCAAAGGAAAAACAAAACTGAATCGACGGCCCAGAAACGAGTCAACACCGTTACAGCTCGTAAACTGGAATCTCCCGTGAGCGCCTTTAAGTTTTTCCTTCGCGCCCCCGCGTCCTTTGCGATTCAATCTTCCGATCTTGGCCTTCTGGCCCAAAATCAGCGATTTACAGGATTGAAACGTAGGAGGAAATACATGAACACTGAAGAAGTCATCCGCCTGATCAAGGAGTCAAAAAAGCGCACCGTCGCGCGCGGCTTCGTATCCGGCGATTTAAAGGACATCGACTGGGGGTCGCTGCGCTTCGTGGGAAGCGGCGACTTCGGGACGGTGAAGGGCGACCTGGCCGAGATTCTGGCGGTGCTGGAACAGAACGGCGAGAAAATCGACGACTGCGAAGTGGAAGTGGCCGCCCGCAACTCGGCCGTCCCTCTGGCGGACCTGACGAAGTACGAAGCCCGCATCGAACCCGGCGCCATCATCCGCGACATGGTAGAGATCGGGAAGAACGCCGTGATCATGATGGGCGCCGTGATCAACATCGGCGCCGTCGTCGGCGAAGGGACCATGATCGACATGAACGCCGTCCTGGGCGGCCGGGCCGTGGTAGGCAAGAACTGCCACATCGGCGCCGGCGCCGTGCTGGCCGGCGTGGTCGAACCCGCCAGCGCCCAGCCCGTAATCGTGGAAGACCGCGTGCTCGTGGGAGCTAACGCCGTAGTCTTGGAAGGCGTTCGCGTCGGAGCCGGCTCAGTGGTCGCCGCGGGCGCCATCGTCACGCAGGACGTGCCCGCCGGCGTCGTCGTCGCGGGCACCCCCGCGCGGATCATCAAGAACGTGGACGCCCGCACCTCCGAAAAGACCGCCATCGTGGACGCCCTCAGGGAGCTCTGATCCTCATGATCCTGCAGAAGCAGAGCACCGGAACGGTGGTGCAGAAATACGGCGGCTCGTCGGTCGCCGACGCCGAAAAAATCCGGAACGTGGCGGCCAAAGTCGCCGCGCGCTACCACAGCGGCGAAAAGCTCGTGGTAGTGGTCTCCGCCATGGGAAAAACCACCAACCAGCTGATCGCCTTGGCGGAGACAGTGACAAAGGGCAGCTACAAGCGCGAGATGGACATGCTCCTGGCCACGGGCGAGCAGGTTTCGGCGGCGCTCCTCGCCATGGCCCTCAAGGACCTGGGCGTGGACGCCCTGTCGCTGAACGCCTTCCAGATCGGCATGATCACCACTGACGCCCACAGCAGCGCCCGCATCTGCGATATCGCTTCCGACCGCCTGCGCTCCGAACTGGACAAGCGGGGCGTGGTAGTCGTCACAGGTTTTCAGGGCATCACGGAGTTCGGCGACCTCACCACCCTGGGGCGCGGCGGCAGCGACACCTCGGCCATCGCCATCGCGGCGGCCCTCGGCTGCCCCTGCGAGATCTACAGCGACGTCGCCGGCGTCTACGCCTGCGATCCCCGCATCATTCCCGACGCAAAGAAACTGGAATATATCACCTACGAGGAGATGCTCGAACTGGCCTCCTCAGGAGCCAAGGTTCTCCACTCGCGCGGCGTCGAAATCGCCGACAAGCAGGAAGTGGAGCTCTACTGCGGTTCCACCTTCTCAGATGAAAGAGGTACGAAAATCGTGAAGAACCTTCCTGAATGGCTGGAGCAGCCCGTCGTCACAGGCGTCGCCGTCGACGCGGATCAGATAAAAGTCAACCTGAGAGGCGTCCCCGCCGAGGTGCGCCTCTACACCCGCGTGTTCACAGAGCTGGCGGCGCGTTTCATCAACCTGGACATGATCGCCATCGTCTCGGAAAACAACGAAGCGGCGATCACCTTCTCGGTGGTCAAGGGCGATTCGGCCATGGTCAGGCCGGCGCTCGACGCCGCGCTTGCCGGCATTGAAGGCTGGACCATGAGCGTGGACAGCGACGTGGCAAAGGTTTCAGCCATCGGCGTGGGCATGCAGTCGGCCTCAGGCGTGGCGGGACGCTTTTTCAGCGCCCTGGAGCGCGCCGGAGTGGCTGTCCTCGGCACGAGCACCTCGGAGATCAAAATAGCCGTCTTGGTCCCCAGAGACCAGTCCCGCACGGCCGCCGACGCCCTGATGACGGAGTTCAACCGTAAAAACACCCCCGTCTCGGAGTAAAAGCCTCCCGCCTCAAAACAAAAGCGCATAAAAAGCCCCCTTCCTGTCGAAAGCAAAACAGGAAGGGGGCTTTTTGCGCGTTCTGAACGGTCGATCCTCAGAGAACAAATCAAATGTTTTGGGCAAAAGGATCTCTTACGGGAGCGAACTGTCCTTTGATAAAATCAACAAAGGCTCTGACAGCCCGGAATTGCAGTTCGCTTTTGCGACAGACAAGCCATGTGCTCCGAAGGATTTTACGCCCTTCCCTGTCGTAAAGAGGCTGGACATGCAGCACGGGGCGATCCTGCTCGCTGATGACATACCGCGGGATCAGCGCGTAATATCCCACGCCCTGCCTCACCATGCGGATGCAGGTCTGGCTGTCGCCCACGCGCATTCCCACCTGATAGGGACGCTCCCCAAAATACAGACTCCACCAGGTGTTGACGTTGTCATGCAGAGAAGGATCGGTGTCATAGATGATGCGAAGGCCATGAGGCAGTGACTCCAGATCCATCGGAACGCGGCTGATTAGGCAGATCGGGTCCTGGCTGACGAGATAGCGCTCATACTCGTCGTCGATATTTTCGCCTCTCAGAAAGGCGATCTGAATCTCACCCTGCCGCATCCACTGAGATATTTCCGTGGTGAATCCGCTGCGAATCGTGGGGTTGATTTTAGGATACCGCAAAAGAAAATTCTTCAGCAGAGGCGGCAGCTGGAACTGGGAAAACATGTTCGGAACGCCGATACGGACCGCATACTGTTCCTCGTCGTTTTTCAGTTCCTCTATGGAGTTTTTTACCTGCTGATACTGCTGAAGCATCTCTTTCGAATAACGGACGAGACAGGATCCCGCTTTTGTGAAAGTGATGCCGCTGCTGTTCCTGATCAGCAACGGAGTGTTGAATTCATCTTCCAGACTCCGGATCCTTTTAGACAATGCCGGCTGCGAGACGAACAGCAAAGCCGCCGCGCGGGTAATACTGCCAGTCTCGGCAAGCGTTTTCAGCAAAAGCCAATCTTTACAGTCCAATTCAATTCCACCTCTCCTGAAAACAGCCCATCTTTTTACCGGATTTATCATACCTCATAACCGCAAGTTATGGCTAGATAATTGAAATGTATTTCTCAAGTTTGCTTCACGCTTTTATAATTATAGAGTACTGGATCACCCCTTGTTAGTGAGGAGGATCACAAGGACAAAACTTTTCAGCATTTTTTAATTTAACGGGAGGTACGGTGAAAAATATGAGAAAGTTCGTCGTTTTCAGCGTTTTATGCGCCATGCTCTGTGTTGTTTCAGGAACGGCTTGGGCGGGTGAATACCCGTCAAAACCCCTGTCTCTGGTCATCCCCTACGGTCCAGGGTCCGGCGACGCGGAAGCCAGAATGTTCGCCAAGGTCATGGAGAAATACCTCGGCCAGCCGATTATCCCGTCAAACTTCGCCGGCGGAGCCGGAGCGGTAGGTCTGAACAGAGTGCGTCAGTCAAGGCCTGACGGTTACACCATCGGTTTTATGTCCGCCAGCATCGGCTATGGAATGGCTCAGGGAAACATCAAAGTGGCTCCTGAGGAAATCCAGGTGCTCGGAAGCTTTAACGGTGACTGGATGGGCGTTTTCGTTCCCGCATCGTCGCCTTTCAAGACATTCCAGGAACTGGTGGCCCACGCGAAAGCCAATCCCGGATCGCTGCTGATCGGCGGAACCAACGTAGCCAGCGCCCACCATTCTTTCCTGATGACGCTGTGCCGCGACGCCAGCATAGAAATCCAGTACGTGCCCTACACGGGGGCCAACGATACCACACTGGCGCTGCTGAGCGGCAACGTGGACGCGGCGGTCCTCTCCCCCAACTCGGTGCGGCAGTACATGGAAACCGACGGCGTCAGGCTGCTGACCTACAGTACCCGCCACCGGGTGGAAGAGTTCAAGGACATTCCCACGGCCTATGAGATGGGATACAAGGACGTGGACGACCTGATGCAGTTCCGCGGATATTTCACGGCCTGCGGCGTTCCCGAAGAAGTGCTGAAGGTTCTGGACGACGCGATGCAGAAGGCCGTCAACGATCCGGTCTATCAGGAGTATATGCAGAAAAACCACCTCACTCCGCTTTATAAGGACCATGTTTCGTTTGCTGAATTTTACAAGAAATTCGTTGAAACGGCTAAAAAATCCTATCAGCTGATGAAAAAATAACACTTTTGGAAAAGGCGGAGAAAGAATTTTTTTCAAAGCCGGCGCCTTTTCCATCAAAAAAAGCGCCGGCTTTTCTATGGGAACCGGCCGCGGAATATATCACGATGAAGGGGGGCAGCAAAACCGCGGATCTATGGACAAACGGTTTTGCGCTATCTATGGGATATAAAAAGGCGACTACTCTCGCCAACTTGTTTTTCATCGCGCTGGCGGGGGCTTTTTTGACAGGGGCCTTGCATTTTCCTGAGCCCGTGGTGCACATGACCGTCGGGCCGGCTTATTTTCCGGCAGCCGTTGCGGCGGCTTTAATCCTTGCCAGTGTCGTCAGCACGGTCAAAGTCTGGCTTGGTGCGGACGACCATGAAGTCCGCATTTCCGCCCCGCTGAAAGTGCTCTTCGTCATCGGAACGTCGCTCGCCTTTGCCTTTTTGTGGCAAGCTGCAGGCTGCTTTTATATCGTCTCTTTTTCAATGCTCGCGCTTCTGCTCTATGGGCTGAACCCCGAACGCAGGAGTTTGAAAAAACTTCTGAAAGCCCTGGCGTTGTCAGGGATGATGCAGATCTTCGTCTATATCGTATTTGAGCGGTTTATGTACTTCCGCTTTTGAAAGCTGAGAGTGAATAATTATGTTTGAAATACTTTCATTCGATCTGCTCAGTCTTTTTACCGTGGAAAACCTGGCCGTCGTCGCCCTGGGAACTCTTCTCGGCATGGCGATCGGCGCTATGCCCGGGCTGGGGCCGACGGTAGGCGTCGCCGTTCTGATGCCTTTAACCTACGGAATGGACATTATCCCATCGATCCTGCTCTTAACGGCGCTCTATCAGGGCGCTGAATATGGCGGTTCCATATCCGCGATCCTCCTGGGCATTCCAGGCACGGCTTCAGCCAGCGCGACGGCCCTCGACGGCAATCCTATGGCAAAACAGGGAGCGCCGGGCCGCGCTCTAGGATTTTCCCTCTGGGCTTCCACGATAGGAGGCTTCGTCGGCGGGATAGTTCTGCTGTTCTTTATGGCCCCTCTGGCGCGGATGGCTTTTAAGTTTTCCGACCCTGAACTTTTCCTGATCGCCCTCTTCGGCCTCGTCAGCATTGTCACGCTCGGCTCCAAAGACGTCCCCAAAAGCATCGTCGCCATGCTGGCGGGCCTGCTTCTGAAAACGGTAGGGACCGACCTGCTGTCGGGCGTGGACCGCTACACTATGGAGATTCCGTCGCTGATGGAGGGGTTCACGTTCATCGCCGTTATCACGGGGCTTTTTGCCTTTTCAGAAGTCCTCAACATGGTGGGCGGTTCTCTGGGGACGGCGACGGTCACCGATTCAAAGGCTTTTCGCGTTCGCGCCCCGGTAAAAGAACTCTTCAGCCTGGCGCCAAGCATGATAAAAAGCTCTCTGATCGGCGTCTTCATGGGGATCATCCCAGGCTTGGGCCCCAGCGCCGCCGCCTGGATGTCCTACAACGAAGCCAAACGGACCCATCCCAAGACACCCTTTGGTACAGGAGTCCCCCTGGGCATCGTCTCCTGTGAATCCTCGAACAACGCCTGCGTCGGCGGCGCTCTGCTTCCCCTGCTGACCATGGGAATTCCCGGTTCAGGCACCATCGCCGTCATGGCCTCCGCTTTCCTGATGAAAGGGATTCAGCCCGGTCCGCAGGTCCTCGTCAAATTCCCCGACATGGTTTACAGCATCATCTGGGGCTTCATGCTGACCGTCATCATGCTGCCTCTGATCGGGAAATATTTCACGTCTCTGACAGCCAGGCTCCTGGCAATCCCCAACTATATCCTGGTATCCATAATCCTGCTCGCCATCATGATCGGAGCCTACGGCGCGCGCAGCAACATGTTCGACGTAGGCGTGGCGCTGGCTTTTGGATGCGCGGGATTCATCCTCAACAAACTGGATTACCCCTTTCCCAGTTTTTTGATGGCGTTTATCCTGGGGGACCTGGTGGAAGTCCATTTCCGACGCGCCCTGACGCTTTCCCGCGGCAGTTACTCCATCTTCTATACCCGCCCCATCTGCATTCTCTTACTTGCGCTCATTGCAGCCCTTATTTTTTCCGCGGTCTACAAAAAAGTACGGCATCGTGACCGACTCCCGCCGCTAACCGCCTTCAGGCGGTAGAAGCGGGGGCTTCTCGTTCGAGGTACATTGATACATACCAGTATTCACGAGCTATCCCCCCGGGCCCCGGGGTTGTGGATCTTGATCAGGCAGAAAGGAGTCTTTTCCCTTCTTCCCGAATGTTGATTGCCGCGTTCAGGT